>CANBPJ010000027.1 GCA_947371415.1 Burkholderiaceae bacterium
AGCTCAACAATGACATCTTTGGCAAAGCCTCAAGTGCCTGGCCAGGTTAAGCCTTACTTGCAGTTTGCCGACCTGACTCGCGAAGAATATGACTATCTGCTCAAGCGTTCTGCTTGGCTCAAGACTAAGTTTAAAAGTTATGAGACTTGGCATCCTTTACACGATCGCACTCTGGCGATGATTTTTGAGAAGCACTCCACTCGTACTCGCCTCTCCTTTGAGGCAGGCATACACCAGCTTGGTGGTCATGCCGTGTACCTGAATACCCGTGATACCCAGTTGGGTCGTGGTGAGCCTGTAGAGGACGCTGCGCAGGTGATTTCAAGAATGACTGACATCATCATGATCCGCACCTTCGGCCAAGAAATTATTGAGCGTTTTGCAGCTAATTCTCGTGTGCCAGTGATCAATGGCCTGACCAATGAATTCCATCCTTGTCAGGTATTGGCTGATATCTTTACTTTTGTAGAGGCGCGTGGCCCAATCCAGGGTAAAACAGTTGCCTGGGTGGGTGATGCCAACAATATGGCCTATACCTGGATACAGGCTGCTGAATGTTTAGATTTTCAGATTCGCTTTTCTGCGCCAGAGGGTTATCAGCTTGACAGCTCAAGACTCACTGCCAAGGCGTTGAAGCACCTCACGGTTTGTACTGATCCAATGGATGCTTGCAAAGGTGCCGACTTAGTCACTACCGATGTGTGGACCAGCATGGGTTACGAAGATGAAAATACTTCCCGTATGGCTGCCTTTAAAGACTGGATGGTCGACGAGGAACTCATGTCACTGGCAAAGCCTGAGGCTTTATTTATGCATTGCTTGCCAGCCCATCGTGGTGAAGAGGTTTCTGCAGAAGTGATTGATGGTCCTCAAAGTATTGTGTGGGAAGAGGCTGAAAACCGTTTGCATGTTCAAAAGGCTTTGATGGAGTATTTGCTCTGCGGGCGTTTAGATTAATTTTTTTAAGTAATTTGCTTTAGTTATTTGTTGATTCATTTTTTTGATTGAATAGAAATCATGTCTGATATTAAAAAAGTAGTTTTAGCGTATTCCGGTGGTCTTGATACCAGCGTGATCTTGAAATGGCTTCAAGATACCTACCAATGTGAGATCGTGACCTTCACAGCTGACTTGGGTCAGGGTGAAGAGCTTGAGCCAGCTCGCGCTAAGGCGCTGCAGTTTGGTATCAAACCAGAAAATATTTTTATCGATGACTTGCGTGAAGAGTTTGTGCGTGACTTCGTATTTCCGATGTTCCGTGCCAATACGATTTATGAAGGTGAGTACCTCTTGGGTACCTCCATCGCGCGCCCGTTGATCGCTAAGCGTCAAATTGAAAGTGCTCGTCAGACTGGTGCTGACTCCGTATCGCACGGCGCTACTGGTAAAGGTAACGACCAGGTCCGCTTTGAGTTGGGTTACTACGCACTCGAGCCCGGAATCAAAGTCATTGCTCCGTGGCGTGAGTGGGACTTGCTCTCTCGTGAAAAACTCATGGCTTATGCAGAAAAGCATGGCATTCCTGTTGAGATGAAGCACAAGCAGGGAGGCTCACCTTATTCCATGGATGCCAACTTATTGCACATCAGCTACGAGGGGCGTCATCTTGAGAATCCTAATGCCGAGGCTGAAGAGTCGATGTGGCGTTGGACCGTATCTCCTGAGAAAGCGCCTGACGCTGCAGAAATCATTGAAATTGAATTCCGCGCGGGTGATCCAGTGGCAATTAATGGTAAAGCCTACAAGCCGCATGAGTTGTTGGCTGAACTCAATCGCATTGGCGGCATGCACGGCATTGGTCGTTTAGATTTAGTTGAGAACCGCTTCGTTGGTATGAAGAGTCGTGGTTGCTACGAAACTCCTGGCGGGACCATCTTGTTGAAGGCGCACCGCGGTATTGAGAGCATTACTTTAGATCGTGAAGTAGCTCACTTGAAAGATGATTTAATGCCACGCTACGCTAGCCTGATCTATAACGGCTTATGGTGGGCGCCAGAGCGCCTCGCTTTGCAAACCTTGATCGACCATACCCAGCAGATGGTGAATGGTGTTGTGCGCCTGAAGCTCTACAAGGGATCGGTATCGGTGATATCACGTGATTCTGCAAATACCTTGTTTGATCAGACGATTGCCACCTTTGATGATGATGGCGGCGCTTATAACCAGGCGGATGCGGGCGGCTTTATTAAGCTCAACGCATTGCGTATGCGTATTGCAGAAACTGCAAGACGTAAACGCGCCAAGTAATTAATATCAACAAGTAAATAAACGTGGATTGGAAAGAGTAAAGATGCAATTTGATCAAGTTTCTGTAGGCAAAAAAGCCAATGTATTTTTTGATGGTAAGTGCGTGTCCCATACTGTCACTTTGCCAAATGGCATTCGTAAGTCTGTTGGTGTGGTGTTGCCAAGCACTTTACGTTTTGACCTCAGCACCAAAGAAATCATGGAAGTGATAGATGGCAATGCTTTTGTCAGCATTAATGGCGCTCCTGAAGTAGAGTTCAAGGCTGGTCAAAGTTGGGAAGTCGAAAAGGGTGGTTATTTCATCATCCGCGCTGAGTCTCCAGTGCACTATGTTTGCCACTTTGAATAAGTAGAACTGCTTCCGGGTATGTAAACCACCTTCGGGTGGTTTTTTCATTTAAATCCGTGTAAAAAAGAGGGCATGAAGCTAGCCCAATTTATTTTTCTTCTAGGCATTGCATGCTCAAGCCTAGCGAGCGCTCAGATTTTTGATGTGCCCTATAAGGATGAGGCGCCCACAAGAACCCTGCTCATCCCAATTCAGAACGCAAAGGCAGTGGTTTTATTGTTTCCTGGAGGTGGGGGAATGCTACGTCTACAAGACAATGGATCTACTGGCAACTTCCATACCTTTGTCAGATCTAAAAATCTGTGGGCTCAGTATGGAATTGATGCGGTATTGGTGGACACTCCCTATGATTTAGGCAACGGCAGGGCGAACTCTCGATCTTTACGGGATCATCAGCAAAGAATGCTGAATGTAGTGCGTTATTACAGAGATAAATTGAATTTACCGGTTTGGATTTTTGGGCACAGTATGGGCACGGTCAGCGTCACCGAGTTTGTGAATGGCGGTAAAGACCAAGAAAAACTGATTGCTGGGGTGATCGTAGCTGGCACTTATCGGTCCGCCTCAATAGATTCTGATGTCACTATTCCGGCATTGGCCATTCATCATGTGGATGATGGATGTTCGGGAACACCGTTTTCCACCTCCGAAAGCATTATTAAAAATAGACCGAATCAATCAACAGCTCAATTTGTTTCGATAGAGGGCGGTATCAGCGAGGGTGATGCGTGTGGATCTAAGGCCTATCACGGCTTTAATGAAAAAGAGCCGGAGCTTGTTAAGGCTGCGGCTCAATTTATCTTGAAGAACTAGGCTGCCTACCTCTTAGGTAGTCCTTGAATAACTGTTCCCGGTACGATGACTCTCTCAGAGAACCATTGCTTGTTCATTTCTAATGCATAACGTACGGCCGCTGTAGGGCAGTGGTTGTTAGTGGTCTCCGCCTGCATTTCTTCAATGTTCACAATCTTGCCGTCATCGGCGATGAAGGCGATAGACAGTGGAATCTTGGTGTTGTTCATCCAGAAGCAATGCCCTGCTTTTTGCTCAAAGATAAATAACATCCCTGAATTGGTTGGCATGCTAGTGCGATTCATGAGTCCAACCTCACGTGCCTTAGGGCTATCCGCTAATTCTGCTTGAATACGGTAAATGCCCGCCTTGAGCTCGATCGTTGGAAGGCCAACATTCTGCTGTGCGAACGAAGCGGATGAAAGACTGCCAATGATTGCCGTAAGTGCAAGGATGAATGGTTTGAAATTGAGTAAACGCATAGTGCTCTGAGTAGTGGGTATGAGAGAGGATAATTCTAAGGCAGGGTTAGCAAAGCAAGAAAATGCAGGCGAAAAAAAACCCAGGAACAAGTCCTGGGTTTTTAATAATGATCTAAAGCAGATTAAGCTGCTTGGATATTAGTAGCTTGTTTGCCTTTAGGGCCTTGGGTAATGTCAAACGTTACCTTTTGGTTTTCCTTAAGGGTTTTGAACCCAGGCATTGTGATTGCGCTGAAATGCGCAAACAACTCTTCTTCACCATCATCAGGTTTGATAAAACCAAAACCTTTTGCATCATTGAACCACTTAACAATTCCGGTCGCCATGCGAACTCCATTACATAAACTTAAAACAACCGTGATGAGGGTGAATACTTTTTAATCAGTCTCGCTCTACAACACGCCTAAATAGGACTTCAAATAAAGCCTACCCCCCGATTGTTTGCCCTTTATGGTGGAGTGTCAAGGGGTTAATCAAAGATAGTTGTTGTTATAACCCCCTTTTTTTATTAAAAAATGCCCCAATATGGGGTTAAGAGGCCTTTCTTGATGGTTTTTTGCAACAAAGTCCTTAAATCCAAATTTATATATCTGTGTTTAGAATGTTTCTCATGAGTCGCTCTACAAAAAATCCCACGGTTGGGAATCCAAACAACCCCCACATTGAAGACACCATTCTTCTCGAAAAGCAGGCCGAGAAATTAAAAGCACCTTCGATGTACAAAGTTTTACTATTGAACGACGATTACACACCGATGGAATTTGTGGTGATGGTCATTCAGGAGTATTTTAATAAGGATCATGAGACGGCTACACGGATCATGTTGCAGGTTCATTTAGTTGGCAAAGGCATCTGCGGTGTATTTACGCGAGATGTTGCGGCAACAAAAGTGCATCAAGTTATCGAGCTCTCCCGCGAAGCGGGTCACCCACTACAGTGCACTATGGAGGAAGCATGATTGCCCAGGAATTAGAAGTTAGTTTGCACATGGCGTTTGTTGACGCGAGAGCCTCAAGGCACGAGTTCATTACGGTGGAGCATTTGCTTGCTGCATTGTTGGATAACGCGACCTCAGTCGAGGTCTTGAAAGCCTGTGCTGTCAATATCGCCGAGCTTCGTGCACAGTTGAAAAATTTTATTAATGACAACACACCGGTTGTTCCTGGTAACGATGAGGTTGATACGCAGCCGACCTTAGGTTTTCAGCGTGTCATTCAGCGCGCCATCATGCATGTGCAGTCCACATCCAGCGGAAAGAAAGAAGTGACTGGCGCTAATGTGTTGGTTGCGATCTTTGGTGAAAAAGATTCTCATGCGGTTTACTTCTTGCAACAGCAAGGAGTCACGCGCTTGGATGTGGTGAACTTTATTAGCCATGGCGTTCGCAAGGATCAGGCTGAGCATGTTAAGCCTACTGAATCTACTCCAGAGGCCGAAGAGGCTGGCTCCAGCGGCAAAGAGAGCCCTCTAGAGCAATACACTCAGAACCTCAACGTCTTGGCCAAGCAAGGCAAGATTGACCCTCTCATTGGGCGTGATAGCGAAGTTGAACGGGTGATTCAGGTTCTGTGCCGTCGTCGTAAAAATAACCCCCTCTTAGTGGGTGAGGCTGGCGTGGGTAAGACCGCGATTGCTGAAGGTCTTGCCTGGCGCATCGTGAAGGGTGATGTTCCTGAGATTTTGGCGGATGCCACAGTCTATTCATTAGACATGGGCGCTTTATTGGCGGGCACTAAATACCGTGGTGATTTTGAGCAACGCTTAAAGGGTGTGCTGAAGTCTTTAAAGGACAGCGCTCACGGTGTTCTATTTATTGATGAGATTCATACCTTGATTGGTGCGGGCGCTGCTTCTGGGGGTACGTTAGATGCGAGCAACCTACTCAAGCCTGCGCTGTCCAATGGTCAGCTCAAGTGTATTGGCGCAACTACCTTTACCGAGTACCGCGGTATTTTCGAAAAAGATGCAGCTCTATCCCGTCGCTTCCAAAAGGTCGACGTGGTTGAGCCCACTGTTGATCAAACTGTACAAATCTTGCGTGGCCTGAAATCCCGGTTTGAGGAGCATCACGGCGTTAAATATGCCTCCGCAGCTTTAGTGGCTGCCGCAGAGCTCTCTGCACGCTATATCAATGATCGCCATTTGCCGGATAAGGCGATTGATGTGATTGATGAAGCGGGCGCTGCTCAACGTATTTTGCCGAAGTCTAAACAGAAAAAAACGATTGGTCGTCCAGAGATTGAGGAGATCGTAGCCAAAATTGCCCGCATACCGCCACAGTCTGTGACCGTGGACGATCGCAGCAAGTTACAAACACTGGATCGCGATATTAAGAGTGTGGTGTTTGGCCAAGATCCAGCAATTGAGGCTTTGGCGAGTGCTATCAAGATGACCCGTGCTGGTCTAGGCAAGATTGATAGACCTATCGGCTCCTTCCTATTCTCGGGACCAACAGGCGTTGGTAAGACTGAGGTTGCTAAGCAACTTGCTTATATCTTGGGTATTGAGCTCCTACGCTTTGATATGTCGGAGTACATGGAGCGTCATGCGGTAAGTCGTTTAATTGGCGCGCCTCCAGGATATGTCGGATTTGATCAAGGCGGCTTGCTGACCGAGGCCGTCAATAAGAAACCGCATTGTGTTCTCTTGCTCGACGAGATTGAAAAAGCCCATCCAGATATTTTCAACATCCTCCTGCAGGTCATGGATCATGGCACGCTGACAGACAACAACGGACGCAAGACAGACTTCCGTAACGTCATCATCATCATGACTACAAATGCTGGTGCTGAAGCGATGCAGAAATCCACCATCGGCTTTACCAATGCACGTGAGTCTGGTGATGAGATGGCAGATATCAAAAAGTTCTTCACACCAGAGTTCCGAAATCGTTTAGATGCGATTGTTTCCTTCAAAGCACTTGATGAGACCATCATCATGCGTGTGGTCGATAAGTTCTTAATGCAGCTAGAAGAGCAATTGCATGAGAAGAAGGTCGATGCGACATTTAGCACGGCATTGCGCGCTCACTTAGCGAAGCATGGCTTTGATCCATTGATGGGAGCAAGACCGATGCAGCGCATTATTCAAGATACAGTGCGCAAAGCGTTGGCAGATGAATTGCTATTTGGTAAGTTGGCACAGGGTGGTCACGTTGCCGTGGATGTCGATGCGGATGGCAAAGTTCAGCTTCAGTTTGATGCACCAGTAGTTGCTGGAAAAACTCCTAAGGCAGATGTAGCGCCAGCTGAGGAAATTTAAACTCTACTAACTGCGATGTGTTGAGTAGTCAGCAAAGGCCACCTTCGGGTGGTTTTTGCTTTTAAAAATGACCCCACGAAATTGTTGCCATTCTTTAAAACAGCCATCAACCCATCATTCAGGCTTTTAGATCGTCTTTATCAATGAGTTGTATCTATTGTTGCACTTAGAGAGTATCTTTGGGGCAATCCAAGGCTGATAACTGTTATAGCGCTGGGCTTTTTAACCTCACGTAACAGTCGTCCTCTCTAGCGAATTAGAGTAGGTCTCACCCCCACAGAAATTTCTTATATGTTTACAAAACTTGGAATGGCAAGTTTGATTGCGTTCGTATTTACCAAGCCTTACGCTCAAATTACAGTCGACACTACCGGTGGTACTACTGGTGGTGCTGTCACTAGCAGCCCCCTTAGCAATTCCGTTTCAAGCGTAGGCAGTCTATCTACAGGCGCCTCCACCTCAGCTGGTGGAGCTGGTGGATCGGTTGGCAACCTCACAACGGGAGCTTCAACATCGGCTGGTGGTGCCGGCGGATCTGTAGGCAATTTAACAACGGGGGCATCTACCTCAGTTGGTGGATCGGTTGGTAACACTACTTCTGGTGCATCAAGCTCCCAAGGCAATACGTCGGGGAATACGACTATTACATCAACCTATGTTGCCCCCAAGATTCC
Organism: Burkholderiaceae bacterium; assembly: GCA_947371415.1. Taxonomy (GTDB): domain Bacteria; phylum Pseudomonadota; class Gammaproteobacteria; order Burkholderiales; family Burkholderiaceae; genus Polynucleobacter. Next base: position 7,806 of record CANBPJ010000027.1, read on the forward strand.
TGTTGCTAGTGCATTTTCTCCAGCCAATCACCCCACCGCTCCGTGCATGGGATCTACATCTATTGGGGGCACTGCAGTACTCTTTGGTTTTAGTGCCGGTTCATCCTGGGAGGCAACTGAGTGTATGACATTTGAGGCGGCAAGATCATTCGATCAGGCTGGTATGTATGAAGATGCTTTGGCCATTAAATGTACCAGTAAGTATTCTGCGGCAGCGCCTAGTTGTATTAAGTTGCGCCAACAGCAGGAAAGGGAATTACAAAAAGAGCAATCCGCTCAATATGAAAAACCTCAACAAGTGGCGTCGGCTAGAGTATTGGGCGCTTATACAGAGAGCATTGATCCAATTACTGGATACAAGACGATCATTGATACTCGAGGCTCTTTTGCTCGCACTGCAATCAATCGATAATTAAGCCCTACCCGTGCTACCAAACCCACCGGCACCACGACTACTCTCAGTAAATTCCTCAACGACTTTGAGTTCTACTTGTTGAACGGGCATCACCACTAGTTGAGCTAAGCGTTCCATTGGCTCGAGCTTGAATGCTGTGGAGCCGCGATTCCAAGTGCTCACCATGAGTTGGCCTTGGTAATCAGAATCGATGAGTCCTACCAAGTTTCCAAGTACGATGCCATGCTTATGGCCGAGTCCAGAACGCGGCAGAATAAAGGCTGCGTAGCGTGGATCTTCAACGTAAATGGCTAAACCTGTTGGTACAAGCACTGTTTGTCCCGGGGCAATCTCAATAGCCTCATCGATGCAAGCACGCAGATCAAGGCCTGCGCTACCAGGGGTGCCATACGCGGGAAGTTGATCGCGCATACGTTCATCGAGAATTTTGACTTGAAGTTGTTGCATAAAATTTCCTAAAACTGGGTTTGAGTATTTTTGTATTCGTGAGACTAAGAATTAAATTTTCTTAGCTACTAGCTGAATCAGTTGGCGAGCGAGTTGAAGTTTTTCTGCCTTAGCAATTTTCTTGCTGCCACTCTCGTCAATGATGAGTAGTTGGTTTAGATCGCTGCCAAAAGTATCCGGTCCAATGTTGCCTACGATCATCGGAATGCCCTTACGCTTGCGCTTCTCATCAGCATGCTTGGCTAGGTCAGTAGATTCAGCGGCAAAGCCAACGCAGTAAGGATGTGGTTTGCCGCCTTTAGTCTTCACCGTCTTGGCAACATCTGCAAGGATGTCAGGGTTAGTAGTGAACTCTAAATCTGGGGCCTGCTTCCCTTGACGCTTGATCTTTTCTTTTGAAGGTTTGGCAATTCCCCAGTCAGCGACTGCAGCAACCGCAAAGAAGATATCGCAATCAGTAGATTGCATGGTGGCTGCGTGCATTTCTTTAGCGCTGACCACATTAGTGCGGGTAATTTGCCCTGTTGCTTCTAATGGGGTGGTGAGATCGCATGGGCCCGCTACCAAATGCACTTCTGCGCCAGCCTCAAGGGCTGCGCGAGCAATGGCAAAACCCATCTTGCCTGAGCTACGGTTAGTAATGCCGCGCACCGGATCAATCGCCTCAAAGGTGGGTCCAGCGGTAATGAGCACTCGTTTTCCGAGGAGCGGCTTCTTCTGAAAAAAGGCAATCAATTGCTCGGTAATCTCAGCAGGCTCGAGCATGCGCCCAAAGCCTACTTCTCCACAGGCTTGAAAGCCACTAGCAGGACCTAGTAAAGCAACCTTGTCTTCAATCAGGCGCTGCGCACTTCTTTGGGTTGCTGCGTGTTCCCACATTTGTTTATTCATGGCGGGGGCCAAGAGGAGCGGGCAATCTCTTGCAAGGCACAAGGTGCCGAGCAAATCATCAGCCAAGCCCAAAGAAAGCTTTGCCATGAGATCTGCGCTAGCAGGCGCTATCAGAATGGCATCAGCCGCTCTAGACAGTTCAATATGAGCCATATTATTGGCGATGCTGCTATCCCATTGGCTGGTGTAAACCGGATTACCAGTAAGCGCCTGCATCGTAACGGGCGTCACAAACTGTTGAGCAGCTTCAGTCATGACTACCTGAACACGCGCACCTTCTTGCATCAGTAGGCGCGCTAACTCAGCGGATTTATAGGCTGCTATTCCGCCGGAGATACCGAGAACGATTTTCTTATTTAAAAGTGATTGCATGGCGCCAGCTTAAAGGGATTGGTGCGATTTGCCAAATGACTTACGTAGCTCGCTCCAAATGATGAGGGCCGCCCCAATACAAATAGCGCTGTCGGCAATATTGAAGGCTGGCCAATGCCAATTGGCGTAATGCAGGTCAATGAAGTCGACTACAGCGCCATACATGATGCGATCGAGGACATTGCCTAAAGCGCCACCCAGAATGAGGCTCAGTGCCCAGCACAGCATCTGATCCCCTTGACTCTTGTGGAGTAGCCAGAGGATATAGGCTGAAGCCGCTAAACCAAGAGCTGTAAAAAACCAACGTTGCCATCCAGAGCCCTGAGCCAGAAATGAAAATGCCGCCCCCGGATTAAAGAGCAAAAGCCAGTTTAGGAAAGGCAAAACCGGCTCAGGCATTCCGATTTGCAAATTGCTGAGGGCTGACCATTTACTCAGTTGGTCCAGCAATAGCGTGATGACAGCAATCGCTAGGCAGCGGAGGAATGACAGGTTTGTGGTCATGGCTTGAGAGTGGCCTCTTTTTTCTTGCTTATGCAAACAAGCGGGTTTCACCGCTTCTAAAAAGATTGCTAATGCAGCGTCCGCACAACTCTGGATGTTCGGCATTAGCACCAACGTCTTGAGTGTGATGCCAGCAGCGTCCGCACTTCTTATATTGACTGCCACGCACCAGCACCTCTAGACCTGCATTGCTCAGCTCTAGGTTGGCACTTGAGGTAATAGTCACAAAACGCAAGTCATCTTCCAGTGAATGCAGAATTGCAAAGTCAACATCCCCCAATTTGATGGTGAGCTCAGCTTGTAAGGATGAGCCAACATTGCCAGCTTCACGTTCAATCTCAATTGCTTTAGTGACTTCAGAGCGAATCTCGCGAATGCGATTCCACTTAGCAAGCAACTCTGTAGCTTGGATGATTTCTGGGAAAGCGCCAAACTCTTCCATGAAGATCGATTCGCTTGGTTTCTCACCAGCACCATGCGGGAATGACAACCACGCTTCTTCTGCAGTGAAGGAGAGGAAGGGTGCCAACCATTTCAGTAGATTGCGAGTGATGTGAAATAGCGCATTTTGTGCGGCACGACGCTCTTTCGAGTCTGGTGCGCTGGTATAGAGGCGGTCTTTCAGAATATCTAGGTAGAAGCCACCTAAATCTTCCGAGCAGAAAGTGAGCATGCGCGCTACAGCTGGCTGGAATTCATAAACCTGATAGTGCGCTTGCACGTCTTGTTGCAATTGATTGGCAAGCGCAACAGCATAGCGATCAATCTCTAGCCATTCGCTGGCTGGCATTGCGTGCTGGCTTGGATCAAAGTCAGATAAGTTGGCTAACAAGAAGCGCAAGGTATTACGAATGCGGCGATAGCTCTCCACTACACGTTTTAGAATTTCATCGGAGATGGTCATCTCACCAGAATAATCAGTAGAGGCCACCCACAAGCGAATGATTTCAGCACCCAGCTTATCGGCAACCTGTTGAGGGGCGATCACGTTACCAACGGATTTACTCATCTTGCGACCTTGACCATCCACGGTAAAGCCGTGTGTCAGGAGCGCTTTGTAAGGAGGCTTGCCATCGAGCATGGCGCCAGTCAGCAAAGAAGAATGGAACCAACCGCGATGTTGGTCTGAACCTTCAAGATATAAGTCCGCCAAACGACCATCCGCAGTCTCGGCTTCGGAGCGATAGAGTTCATCGCGATGTGAGCCACGGATGACGTGCCAATGGGTTGTGCCGGAGTCAAACCAGACGTCCAGGGTGTCGCGATTCTTTTCGTATTGCGCAGCCTCTTCTCCTAGCAGATCAGCAACTTCAAGTTTTTGCCAGGCCTCAATGCCTTCTTTTTCAACACGTTTCGCTATTTCTTCCAACAATTCCACTGTGCGTGGATGCGGTTCACCACTTTCCTTGTGAACAAAGAAGGCCATCGGTACGCCCCATTGGCGCTGACGTGACAAAGTCCAGTCGGGACGGTTAGCGATCATGCTATTCAAGCGCTGCTTACCCCATGCAGGGAAGAACTCGGTGTTTTCAATGCCGGCTAATGCCGCTTCACGTAAGCTGGCTTTGCCATCGGATGGCTTTTTATCCATACTTGCGAACCATTGTGAGGTAGCGCGATAAATGATGGGGGACTTGTGACGCCAGCAGTGCATATAGGAGTGCGTATAGGTTTTATCTCTCAGCAGACTTCCTGCTTCACGCATTGCTTCCACAATCTTGGGATTGGCTTTCCAGATATATTCATTGGCAAAGAGTGGGAGCCAAGATGCATACACGCCGTTGCCCATAACCGGGTTTAGGATATCTTTATCGGCGAGCTTATTTGCCTTACAAGATTTAAAGTCTTCCTCTCCATAGGCTGGAGCAGAGTGCACAACACCGGTACCAGTGTCGAGCGTGACATATTCCGCAGGGTAAATTGGTGAAAGGCGTTTGTAGCCTTCATGCAATGGAGCAAGGGGATGCCAGAAAGAAATGTTTGCTAATTGACTGCCCAAGCATGCGCCAATGATTTTTCCTTCAAGACCAAAGTCTTGTAAGCAAGTTTCTACGCGATCTTCTGCCAAGATGAGCAACTGATCACCAGTGTCTACTAAGGCATAACTGAGCTCTGGGTGAACATTCAAGGCTTGGTTGGATGGAATGGTCCAAGGTGTTGTTGTCCAGATCACAATCATTCCAGGCTTAGCGGGAATTTCAGGCAAGCCAAATGCTTTTGCTAGCTGGGGACGTTGTGCATCATCAAATGCAAAACCAACGTCTACTGTTGGATCGGTCTTGTCTTGGTATTCCACTTCAGCTTCGGCAAGTGCGGAGCCGCAATCGAAACACCAATTCACTGGCTTTAAGCCACGGAAGACGTAACCTTTTTCCCAGATCTTGCCGAGTGCACGAATTTCATCGGCCTCATTGCGGAAGTTCATAGTCAGATAAGGGTTGTTCCAGTCACCTAAAACACCTAAACGCTCAAAGTCGATCTTTTGCTTATCGACTTGTACTTGGGCATAGGCACGCGCTTTGGCTTGCACTTCAGCCGTCGGTAAATTTTTACCAAACTGCTTTTCAATCTGAATTTCAATTGGCATTCCATGGCAATCCCAACCTGGAACGTATGCTGAGTCGAAGCCCATCAACCAACGGGACTTCACAATCATGTCCTTGAGGATTTTATTTACTGCATGCCCAATATGAATGTCACCGTTTGCATAAGGAGGGCCATCATGCAAAATGAATTTTGGTTGATTGGCATGCGCTGCGCGAATCTTTTCGTAGAGTTTATTTTTCTGCCATTGTGCAACCCATTGTGGTTCACGTTTTGGTAGATCTCCCCGCATCGGAAATGAGGTCTCTAGAAGATTGACGGGGTAGGAATTTTCTTTTTCAGACATAAGATTTTTTCTGGAAATAATTTCGGGCATGCGCTGCATCAGATGCAATCGCTTTGGTAAGGGTGTCAAGGTCGGAGTACTTCGCCTCATCACGAATTTTTTCTAAGAGTTCTACGGTAATAATTTTTCCATAGACATCTGCGTTGTAATCAAAGATGTGGGTCTCCAGTAATACGCGACCTTCATCTTCGACAGTCGGCCTCACGCCTAGGCTAGCTACTGCCGGAAGTGGCTTATCTCCAAGACCCAATACCTGTGCGGTAAAGATGCCAGAGCATGCGGGCTTGCGATGATGCAGATGATTGGCAACTGCAAGATTCAATGTGGGGAAGCCTAAAGTGCGACCTAATTTTTGACCATGAATGACATGACCAGAGATGCCGTAAGGGCGACCCAATAATTTACTTGCCTGATCCATGTTTCCACTGGCTAATGCATTGCGCAATGCCGAACTAGATATTCTCTCGCCATCCTCTTGCACAGTGTGAATACTGGAAACTTCAAAGCCATATTTTTCACCAGCTGCTTTGAGGCTGGCAAAGTTGCCAACGCGTTTTGCCCCATAGCAAAAATCATCCCCAATCAAAATCCATTTAGCGTTCAGTTGTTTGACGATGACTTCAGAAACAAATTCTTCCGGTGTGAGGCGTGCGAATGCACTGTTGAAATGCTCTACAACGACGCGGTCGATACCAATATCAGCAAATGCGGCGAGCTTGTCACGCAAATTCAGAATGCGTGGGGGCGCTTGTTCTGGAGAAAAAAATTCTTTGGGGTGTGGCTCGAAAGTCATGACGCAGCTGACTAAGCTACGTTCTTGGGCTCCATCCTTAAGCTGTTTGAGCAGGGCGCGATGACCCCTGTGCACGCCATCGAAATTACCGATGGTTAAGGCACAAGCTGGTCCTGCAGAAAACTGGGTCGGGCCACGGAATACGTTCACTAAATCGCTTTCAGGGTCGCTTTCGGGGTAACCATCAATTATATTGTGGGCATGCCATCAATCGTCACCTTAATCTCAGGCCGCGGATCCAATTTCGAGGCCATCGTCAAAACTGCCCAAAATGAGGGGTGGCCTGTCAACTTTGCTGGGGTCATTGCCAACCATTCTGCAGCTAAGGGCCTTGATTTTGCGCGCTCGCAGGGTATTCCAGCCTTTGCCATTGAACATCGGGAGCACGCTACTCGTGAGTCCTTTGACGCTGCCCTCATGCAGAAAATCGATGAATTAGGGGCTGATTTGGTGGTTTTAGCGGGTTTTATGAGAATTCTGACCCCAGGCTTTATTCGCCATTTTGAGGGTCGCCTCATTAATATTCACCCCGCCTTGCTGCCCGCTTTCCCAGGTTTACATACCCATGAGCGCGCTTTAGAGGCTGGTGTTGTTGAGCACGGGGCAAGTGTGCACTTCGTGACTGAGGGGGTGGATGAGGGCCCCATCATCTGCCAGGCCTCTGTTCCAGTGCTTCCAGGCGACGATGCTGATAGCTTGGCTGCTCGGGTTTTGGCTGCTGAGCATCAAATTTACCCGCGGGCCGTAAAATGGTTCCTTGATGGACGATTGCGAATAGTAGGTAATCAAGTTCAGGTACAACCACCGGAGTCGCAATTAATAAAATTATGAGTAAAGAACGTTCATCCCGCGGAGCTAGCGCAGGTAATAAATCCGGATCTAGATCTGGGTCAAGACTAGTCCCACAAAAAAGTTACGCCGCTAAATCAAAAGATCCTTTGCGTCGCCCAGAGCGTCGCAATGCGAGCGGCAACATCATTGCACCAGAAGGTCAAAAAAACTTTTCTAATGCCAAGGCTTTGCCTCAGCACGCCATTCATTTGGAGCGCTTGCTTCCAGAGTTATTGAATTTTGAGCAGCCAGCTGATCGGGTTGTGAGTCGGTATTTTCGCTCCGAACCACAGTTGGGTAACCGTGATCGCGCCTTGATCGCAGAGAGTGCGTTTGCCATTCTGCGCCGTAAAAATGAGTTCTCACAATTTGCTTCCAGCGGCGAGGGCTCACAGGCTAGACGCTTAGCCCTATTGGGTTTGATGTCCGCTCTGACTGAAGGCGGCCTGGGCTCTGCTAATCGTGCGGAGAGTGCGATTGCTGACTTGGCCCATGTATTGAAGGCTGGTGAATACGAGTGGTTGCAACGTTTTGCGACCGTTGATCCAACAGCACTCAATCCATTGGTTCGCAACAATTTGCCTGAATGGCTATGGGATGCTTTTGGAAAATATCCTGGCGAAGAAACACGTGAAGCCTTAGCTAAATCATTGATGCACCCAGCTTTATTAGATCTGCGCGCTAACACCATGAAAACCACTCGCGAGCAATTGCTTGTCGAGATGAATGCATTGGGTGGTCGCTATCAAGCTATCCCTACCCCTTATGCGCCCGATGGTGTGCGGATTATGGGTAAGCCTGCATTGCAAAATACCGTTGGCTTTAAAGCAGGGATGTTTGAGGTGCAAGATGAGGGTAGCCAGTTATTGGCTTACTTGCTAGCGCCGAAGCGCGGCGAGATGGTAGTGGACTTTTGTGCGGGCGCAGGCGGAAAGACTTTGGCGATTGGAGCTCTCATGCGCTCTACAGGGCGCTTGTACGCTCTGGATACATCTGAGCGTCGCTTAGCTAATCTAAAGCCCCGTCAAGCCCGTAGCGGCCTTTCTAACGTCCATCCTGTATGGATTGATAGTGAGAACGATGCCAAGATCAAGCGTTTGGCTGGCAAGATCGATCGCGTCTTAGTGGATGCCCCTTGTAGCGGCATGGGAACTCTGCGACGTAACCCTGATTTGAAGTGGCGTCAGACTCCAGAAGGCGTTTTAGAGCTCAATCAGAAGCAGATGAATATTCTGGCATCGGCAAGTCGCTTGTTAAAACCCGGTGGCCGTTTGGTTTATGCCACTTGCAGCCTTTTACCTCAAGAGAATCAGCAGATTGCAGAGGATTTTCTAGCAAAGCACCCTAATTTTGAGGCAGTTCCTGCTGCTGAGGTTCTCAAGCCCTTGTTTCCAAAAGATAAAATGCCTTTAGGGTGCAGTCCAGATAACCCTTGGTGGCAGTTATGGCCTCATATCCATGGAACTGATGGATTCTTTGCCGCGGTTTTCCAAAAGAAAGCAGCTGCTCCCGTAGCAAAAGTCGATAAAGACGATGCAAAAGTCGAGGAAAAAGAGACCCAGGTCAAAACCAAGAAAGCTGGGAAAGAACTAAAATAGAGGTTTAGACCTTTCTAGGACTTTCTTTTGAACACAGCTTCAGGTTTTGATTTATTCCTTAACTGGCTTTCCCATGGTTATTTAAGTTGGACTTGGTGGCAAATCCTTGTTTTTACTCTGGTTGCCACCCACATCACCATCGCTGGCGTCACGATTTTTTTACATCGCTGCCAAGCGCACCGGGCTTTGGACCTGCATCCCATCATGTCCCATTTTTTCCGTTTCTGGCTTTGGCTAACAACGGGTATGGTTACCAAAGAGTGGGCAGCTATTCACCGTAAGCATCACGCTAAGTGCGAGACGATTGACGATCCACATAGCCCACAAGTGTTGGGCATTGGCACAGTACTGTCTCGCGGTGCTGAGCTATATAAAAAAGAATCACACAATCAAGAGACTTTAGATAAGTTTGGTCATGGCACGCCAGATGACTGGCTCGAGCGCAATATCTATGCGAAATGCTCTTGGCAGGGTGTTGCTTTAATGCTGATAATAGATGTGTTCTTATTTGGCGCAATTGGTTTAACGGTATGGGCTGTGCAAATGCTGTGGATTCCAATTACGGCTGCTGGCATTATTAATGGCATTGGCCACTTCTGGGGTTATCGCAATTACGACTGCGAAGATGCTGCAACCAATATTTTTCCTTGGGGCATCTTGATTGGCGGAGAAGAGCTACATAACAATCACCATACCTTTGCTACGAGCGCTAAGCTATCTAGTAAGTGGTATGAGTTCGACATTGGCTGGATGTATATTCAGATCTTAAGTGCTGTTGGCTTGGCTAAGGTAAAGAAGACTTCTCCTAAACCAGTTCTCAGGGACTTGCGTCCCGCGGATCAAGGAACACTCGAAGCCATCATTGCTAACCGTTATGAAATCATGGCGCGCTATAGCAAGACTTTGCGTAGCTTCTTTAGCAATGAAGTTCAGCACATGCAAGAGTTGGCATCCCACTTGAAGGATGCGCGCACTTGGTTGAGTAAGGATGAGTCCCGCTTGACTGCTGAGGAGCAAGCAAAGCTCGAAGAGCTCATGGCTAGCAATGCTCAGCTCCGTAAGATGATTGAGATGCGTCGTGACTTACAAGCTATCTGGAGTCGCTCTAACGCTACTGGCGATCAATTGTTAGCTCAATTGCACTCCTGGTGTCAGCGCGCTGAAGATAGCGGCCTGTCCAGTTTGCGTGATTTCTCCTTGAGATTGCGTCGTTACGTTTAAGTCAGTGGCTGGGTAAAAACCAAGACAATAAAAAACCCGCTGAAGTAGCGGGTTTTTTATTTGCTGGAAATAAATATCGAATCGATAAATTATTTCAGCTTTGTTTCTTTGTAAGCAACGTGCTTGCGAATGGTTGGATCGAACTTCATGATCTCCATTTTCTCAGGCTTTGTACGCTTGTTTTTTGAAGTTGTATAGAAGTGACCAGTACCAGCTGATGACTCTAATTTGATTTTTTCT
>CANBPJ010000028.1 GCA_947371415.1 Burkholderiaceae bacterium
ACAACTGCTTTAACTATCAGGAGGAGTATGCCCATAAAAATTAAGGCACCAAGCACTCCCGCAATAATAATGTGGATAAAACTTAATGAAGCTACATCTTCCTGCAATCCTGACTTTTTACGCACACCCAAAAAAGCCCACAACACGGCGACCATGGATTGCATAAAACTACTTTTCTTACTCATGAGACCGATTTCGACTTAGGAGTTGTTGAGCCTGCTGGCTGCTGACCAACACCCAACTCAAAGAAGGTGTAAGACAAAGTAATGGTTTTTATATCTGACGGTAAGCCTGCATCTATTACAAACACTACCGGCATTTTTTTGACTTCATGAGCCGCCAAGGTTTGCTGCTGAAAACAGAAACACTCTAATTTCGTAAAAAACTCCATTGCGCTTTTTGGCGCATAACTCGGAATCGCTTGAGCCTCTACAGGGCGATTCATATTATTGGTAACTTCATACACAATTTCAGTCATTTCACCCGGATGCACTTCCAAGTAATTCTTCACTGGACGGAATGTAAATGGGCCACGGCTATTTGAATCAAACTCAATCGTTACCACTCGCGAGTAGTCCACTTGAGTGTTACCTACCTTATTAGGGCTATACGCCCGAATACCGTAATCATTCTTGCTGGTCACCACATTAATGCCAGTAACCTCGCATAAGGCTTTGTACATTGGCACCAATGCATAACCAAAACCAAACATCATTACAGAGGCAATCAGTAGCTTCAGTAAGATTTGGCGGTTAATGGAGGCGATAGCAGACATGAATAGTTCTTGAGAATTAACTCAATACGCTCCGCTTAATCACAATGCCAACAAAGAACACCACAGCAACGCTTAAAAGGATAAAACCCAACCTGCGATTACTAGCAGATTGGGATTTTTTTGCAGCCGCTTTAGATTCCTGCAGCATTTAACTCTTCAGCACTAGGAGGCGTTTCAAATGTATGGTGTGGTGCTGGTGAAGGCACAGTCCATTCCAAACCTTTGGCGCCATCCCATGGCTTCATTGGCGCTTTTTCGCCCTTGCCGCTGTAAGCTGGCAATACAACGAATACTAAGAAGTAAACCTGAGCCAAGCCAAATCCAAGGGCGCCGATAGAGGCAACCATATTGAAATCAGCAAACTGAGTTGGATAGTCAGCATAACGACGTGGCATGCCAGCCAGACCTAAGAAGTGCATTGGGAAGAAGGTCACGTTAAAGAAAATCATGGAAGCCCAAAAGTGGATCTTGCCGCGAGTTTCATTAGCCATGAAGCCAGTCCACTTTGGACACCAGTAATAGAAACCAGCAAACATAGCGAACAATGAGCCAGCTACCAATACATAGTGGAAGTGGGCAACAACGTAGTAGGTATCTTGCACACCAATATCAATTGGGGCCAGCGCCAGGATCAAGCCCGTGAAACCGCCCATAGTGAATACGAAAATAAAGCCAACTGCCCATAACATCGGAGTTTCAAAGGTCATTGAACCCTTCCACATAGTGGCTACCCAGTTGAAAATCTTTACGCCGGTAGGAACAGCAATCAACATCGTTGCGTACATGAAGAACAGTTGACCTGTTACAGGCATGCCAGTTGCAAACATGTGGTGAGCCCAAACGATGAATGACAAGATCGCAATAGATGCGGTTGCATAAACCATAGAGCTATAGCCAAACAATGTTTTTCTAGAAAACGCAGGAATGATTTCGCTCACGATTCCAAACGCTGGAAGAATCATGATGTACACCTCTGGGTGGCCAAAGAACCAGAAAATATGCTGGAACATGATTGGATCGCCACCACCAACTGCGGAGAAGAAAGAAGTACCGAAATGACGGTCTGTCAGAACCATGGTGATGGCACCAGCCAACACAGGCATTACGGCGATCAACAAATAAGCAGTGATCAACCAAGTCCAGCAGAACATTGGCATCTTCATCAATGTCATACCAGGAGCGCGCATATTCAAGATGGTCACGATGATGTTAATCGAACCCATGATGGAAGAAGCGCCCAACAAGTGAAGTGCAAAAATAGCCATGTCTAAACCTGGGCCCATCTGCGAAGTCAATGGAGCGTACAAAGTCCAACCGCCAGCAGGTGCACCACCAGGAGCCAAGAAAGAACCAAACAATAAGCAAGCCGCTACAGGAAGAATCCAGAAGCTAAAGTTGTTCATGCGGGCAAAGGCCATATCAGATGCGCCGATCTGCAATGGAACCATCCAGTTTGCAAATCCAACAAATGCCGGCATGATCGCGCCAAACACCATCACCAAGCCATGCATGGTCGTTAATTGATTGAAGAACTCAGGGCGCAGGAACTGCAAGCCCGGCTGGAACAATTCCAAACGAATACCTAAAGCCATCACACCACCAGCTAACAGGCTGATGAATGAGAAGATCAGGTACATCGTACCGATATCTTTATGGTTCGTTGCGAACAACCAACGACGCCAACCATGTGGCGTGTGATCATCATGCGCGTGGTCGTGTGCGTGATCGTGGGTGGTAGAGACTGTGCTCATGGATTACTCCGGTTTAATTTAATCTGTATTAATAAATGAATTACTTGCCAGCGCGCGTAGTAATAATGTCTTGGGTCTGAATCACTTCACCCGTTTTATTACCCCAAGCATTGCGGGTATAGGTAATCACTGCAGCGATATCGCCATCAGAAATTACACCAGCCCACTTCGGCATAGCATTTTTACCGTTCAACAAAATGTTGTACTGTCCTTCTTTAGGTCCATTAACAACCTTGCTGCCATCTAAAGCTGGGAATGCTCCAGCACCCTTGCCGTTAGGCTGGTGGCATGCTGCGCAATTTGCCGCATACACTTTTGCGCCGCGCTCTTTTTGTTCATCCAATGTGTAAACCTTGGATGGATCATCTGAAGCAGCACCCATTTCTTTTTTCTTCTGCTCAACCCACTTGGTGTAGTCATCTTGTGAAACTACGTTAACCACAATAGGCATAAAGGCATGCTCTGCTCCACATAATTCGGAGCATTGACCGCGGTAGACGCCGATCTTGTCAGCACGGAACCAGGCGTCGCGCACAAAGCCAGGGATTGCATCTTGCTTCACACCAAATGCCGGAATAGTCCATGAGTGGATCACGTCATTCGCCGTAGTAATGATGCGAATCTTTTTACCAACAGGTACAACCATCTCGTTATCGACTTCCATCAAATAGGTATTTGATTTAGGCGCTAAGTTATTGATTGCTTCACGTGGAGTCGACAGGGTGGACAGGAAGCTAATGCCTTCGCCTTCACCTTTGATGTAGTCGTAACCCCATTTCCACTGATAACCAGTGGTCTTAATTGTGATGTCTGAGTTGGTAGTGTCTTTCATTGCCACAACAGTTTTTGTTGCTGGCAAAGCCATACCAATCACGATTAACAGTGGAATCACTGTCCAAATAATTTCAACAGTAGTGCTCTCATGGAATGAGGCAGATTTAGCACCCAATGACTTGCGATGCTTAAGGATGGAATAGAACATCACCCCAAAAACACCTACAAAAATCACTGCGCAAATAATCAACATCATCCAATGTAGCCAATGGATTTCTTGCATGATTTTGGTTGCTGGGGCAGTGAAATTCATCTGCATGACAGCGGGGCCGCCCTGCATATCTTCAACTGCGTATGCAAATGCAGTGCCGAAGGCTGCTACTAAATAGAGCGAAGCCCTAGTAACTTTTCCAAATAAATTCATCTTAATCTCTGTTTATTGTCGTGAACTTCTGTGGCAATACAGCCCCAGATAGCCCAAAAATGCGGTTTCAAGCCAATACATCTAGCGCTGATTATAGGGTTAATTAAGTTCAACAACAAACCAGGCTGGCCCAGCTTGCCTCAATCTTAATAAAGGTTTAAAAGATAGTGAATACTCACACTTAAGCAGAATCACTCCTAGTCTTGCGCCCGATTTGATTTGGATCAATATAGGCGACATGATCCTCCGCTCTAGCCAGGTGCTTACCCAAAGCCCAAGCGTGTCCATAAACGACCTCTAAAGTGAGCTTTTTAGGTAACTGAGTAAACGGGGTGCTATTTTGGCTCTCAACAGCCAGTAAATTTAAAGCTCGGGCATCGGACAATAACAGTGCGTCAGACTCGTAGTCCAAGTTAAGGAACTCCATATCCATCACTGGGTCAGAAAAACGCTCGCCCAGCAGGGCATCCCCCATATCGTGCATATCCCAAGGGCTGGCCAAGCCCTTCAAGGACAATTTCTGAGCTAGGTCTTCAGCGCGCAACTCTTTAGCAGTGTCGGGGCCTAAATAGCTCAATGTGAGCAAGCCCCCCTCTTTAAGAACTCGCCAACACTCCTGCAAAAAATGCTTTGGGTCGGCCAAATCCTGCATGAACATCACACTGAACACTAAATCTACCGAATTGTCGGGAAGATTGATTCGGCCTGTCTTCATGTAGTCTTCCAAGGAGATCAAGGATGAAAACTTCAGTCTTGAATTCCAAAAACGAGCCATCCTAAATTTCAATAAATCAAAGCTGGATAACTCCACTTCTGGCGCACTATGAAAAAGTAAACCTGGAAAACGTTTTGTCAGACAACGTGCATGCGCCCCAGGAAAATCTGGAACAACTAAGACGTCTTTTACTTCCAGCTTCACGATATCTAATTTCTGCAACATACGGTCTGCAATTTCGTCCTGAAGCCATCTGATTGATTGGGTCATTGGCTGAGTATACTCAGCGGCCGATGCATTCAATAGAGAATATTTTCCAAGCAATTTGTGCCCACCTATTGCCCAGCGCTTGCATTGTTTGTGAGGCATTTCAACGGCACATTCTCTGCACTCATTGCGCAGCCTTATTAGCCACAGAACAGCTATCAAACTATGAATGTTGTCAGCAATGTGGCCACACCCTTAAGGAAGGTGAGATTGCAGAACAACGCTGCCGCGAATGTGAAAGCAATCCTCCCTACTTTGATGAAACCCACTGCCTCGATCGCTATGACGGTAGACTGCAATCCGCTTTGCATCAACTCAAATATCAAGGTCGTCTTGCTTGCGCACATGGGCTTGCGTCAACATGGAATCAACTGATGGCTAATGACCTAAAAGGTCAACAGGCAAACTATTTGCTGCCAGTACCACTGAGCCAGGTAAAGCTGTGTAGTAGAGGATTTAATCAGAGCTGGGAATTAGCTAGACGCATTCGCTGCACAAACCAAATCAATAAAAATCCCCATATCTTGCTGCGGCACCACCACACACAACATCAGGCCAATGAAAACCGAGCAAATCGTTATAAAGCCATTCAGAATATGTTCTATGTCAACCCCAAATACAGAGGGCATCTAGAGTCTGCTACTGTTATTGTGTTTGACGATGTCATGACCAGCGGGGCAACCTTAAATGAGATTGCATATGTTCTGAAGGACAATGGTGTGTCACGAGTGATTAATTGGGTTCTACTAAGAACACTTCACCCAACGCAACAAAGAACGGCACAAAGACCAGAGCATGTTTAATATTGTTTTATTCGAACCAGAAATTCCGCCCAATACAGGCAACATCATTCGCCTTTGTGCGAACACGGGTGCAAGGTTGCATTTAATTGAGCCGCTAGGCTTTCCAATGGAAGATGCCAAGCTTCGCAGAGCAGGTCTGGATTATCACGAGTTCGCCAAAGTGAAGGTACATAAAAACTGGGCGGAATTTATTGCAAATGAACAGCCCAAGGCTGAGCGTATTTTTGCATTGACCACCAAGGGATCTGGAAAGTTTCATGATGGACACTATTTACCTGAGGATTACTTTGTATTTGGCTCAGAGACCAAGGGAATAACAGGGGAAGTGAGAAGCGCCATTCCAATACCCAATCAAATGCGCTTAGCAATGCAAGACAGCAGTCGCAGCTTGAATCTCTCGAATACAGTAGCGATTGTGGTGTATGAAGCTTGGCGCCAAAACGGACTACTTGGCGGGAACTAGTCGAAACTTAAACTTCGACCTTGGGGTCGCGCCCCATCAGTTTTTTAATGGCTTCATGCGGGGAGAGTGCTCCGGACAAAACTTCACCCATCATGGCAGTAATTGGCATCTCGACACCCAAACTCGTAGCGAGATTAGCCACCGCGGAAGCGCACAATACCCCCTCTGCAACATGTCCTAAGCCACCCAAGATTTCAGGTAAGGGTTTTCCTGCTGCCAGCGCCAATCCAACCCGACGATTACGGGATAGATCACCAGTGGCAGTCAAAATTAAATCGCCTACGCCAGTCAATCCCATGCAGGTCTCAGGCCTGCCACCAGCAGCCTTGACCAAGCGCATCATTTCTGCAAGACCGCGGGTTAAGACCGCAGCACGTGCATTGAGCCCAAGATCTAAACCATCGCCAATACCAGCAGCAATCGCTAGGATATTTTTAACGGCGCCACCTAATTCAACGCCGACCAAATCATCGCTGGCATAAATACGCATATTGCCGTGATGAAATGCGTCCTGAACAATGTCGCACAAAGTATTTGATTTGCTCGCAATCGTTAATGCACATGGCATGCCATTGCCAACCTCTTGAGCAAAACTAGGTCCTGACAAAGCACCATAGGAATGATGGAGGCCATGGCTATGAAGCCTGTCTTCACGAGCTACTACTTGATGTGGGAGCAAGGTGGTGCTGGGCTCTAAGCCCTTACACAACCAAACTATATTCAATGGATGCTTAGCAATACGCAATACCTGCGCTGCTGTTTCTGATAAGCCTGACATCGGAGTGGCAATCACCAAGAGGTCATTTTCAGAAAGGCGCTCAATAGCGCGCTCAAAGCTGCTTTCTAATTGCAGGCCTGTAGGCAAGGTGACGCCAGGCAAATACGCCTTGTTTTCACCCGCTCTTTGAATGCCCTCTAGCTGCTCAGCACTACGTGACCATAGACAAACGTCACCCGACTGAAGATGGCGCGCAGCTTGTGCGGCCATAGCAGTGCCCCAAGATCCAGCGCCAAGCAGCGTCACCTTCATGATCTGTGGGCTTTGGTTAAATGGGCTTAGTGGGGAAGAATGATTTTGCTTTCATCGGCAGAGCTACTCTCCGTTGCAGCAGCTTGCGCGGCCTGCATGATGCGGTGCTCATACATTCCGTGGAAATTAATTTCATTCAGATGAATTGGCTGGAAGCCAGCACGACTAATGGTGTCAGCAATGTTCGAGCGCAAGTAAGGATACAAAATGGTTGGGCAGGCAATACCTAACATTGGATCCATTTGCTCTGCAGGAATATGGCTAAATTCAAAAATACCCGCTTGCTTTGCCTCAACTAAAAAGAGCACTTTGCTCTCTACTTTGGCAGTAACAGTCGCAATTAAAGCAACTTCAAAAATCTCATTACTCAAGCGAGTTACCGCAACATCCACCTCAACTTCTACTTGTGGCTCAGCGGCAACCAGCAAAATTTGCGGGGCATTTGGCTGCTCTAAAGATAAATCCTTGAGATAGATCCGTTGAATGCGGAAACCAGGTTCTTTTGAGGTATCGGCTCCGTCTGGAACGGAAGTAGTTTGTTCAGTCATAAGAAACTTTCTGATTAAATTTTTAAGCTAATAACGGATCAAGCTGGCCGGCGCGATCTAGGGCAACTAAATCGTCGTAACCGCCAACATGGGTCTCACCAATATAAATTTGAGGCACAGTACGGCGGCCCGTGCGAGTCATCATGATCTCGCGTTGCGCAGGATCCCGATCAATCAGAATCTTCTGCAAATTTGCAACGCCCTTCTTGTGCAACAGCTTCTCTGCCATAACGCAATAAGGGCAGACTTGGGTGCTATACATCGTGACTGGTGACATATCTCTGGCTCGCTGAATTATTTGACCAATGGCAGCGCAGCAGCCTGCCAAGCCTGAACACCGCCATCCAAGGTGCCCACCTCAGCAAAACCCAGCTTTTGTACTTCAGCAATCGCTTTACGGGAGCTCACACCAGTTTCACAAACCAAAATTAGTGGATTCTTACGGTCTAATTTCAGCTTTTCAATCCTAGCGACAATCTCACTGGATTGGACATGCTTAGCACCTGGTAAATGACCAGCTTTAAATGCGTCCTCTGAGCGAAGGTCTAAAACTGATGCTTTTCGACGATTCATCCAAATCGTCGCTTCAGTGGGGGATAAGCCTTTTCCGCTAATAAGCGTAGATAATGTAGGCAGGAAAAGCGCTACGCCCGAAACCAGCAGGAGGGCGATAAGCGCTAAATTATCAATTTGCGTGAGAAAGTTCATCACCGGATTATAGAATGGCTCTATGAAACAACTTGTCCTTATTCGTCATGGCGAATCCGCCTGGAACCTTGAAAACCGCTTTACTGGCTGGGCGGATGTTGACTTGACCCCAAAAGGCACTGAACAAGCCCTTGCCGCAGGCGAAAACCTCCGCAAAGCGGGATATGAGTTTGATATCGCCTACACCTCAGTCTTGAGAAGAGCGATTCGGACCCTTTGGCACGTTCAAGACACTATGGATCTCATGTGGTTACCTGTGGTTCATAGCTGGAGATTGAATGAGCGTCACTATGGCGCCCTTACTGGCCTCAATAAAGCAGAAACTGCTGCTGAGTACGGAGATGCGCAAGTCCATATTTGGCGTCGCTCCTACGATGTGCGCCCACCACTCTTAAAAACAGGTGATGAACGCAATCCACAAAATGATCGTCGCTACGAAAAACTCAGTGCCTCCGATATTCCCCTAGGTGAGTGCTTAAAAGACAATGTCGAACGTGTCTTGCCTCTGTGGAATGAATCCATTGCCCCAGCTCTCAAAGCGGGTAAGCGGGTATTGCTAGTAGCGCACGGTAATAGCATTCGCTCATTGATTAAATATCTCGATCAGGTTTCTGACGAAGACATTATGGAAGTCAACGTTCCCAATGGCATTCCGCTTGTTTACGAGCTTGATGACAATCTCAAACCAATTCAACATTTTTATTTGGATTAAGGTAAAACAGAAGCATGCGCATATTTTTCAAGAACTTTGCCCTAGTTGCTGTTGGCCTCATCGCCGGGGTCGCAGCCACAATCCAGCTATCAGCGACCGCCCAACAGGGTGCAACGCTGCCTTTGGATGAGCTGCGCACGCTGTCTAATGTCTTTGCCCAAATTAAACGTGAGTACGTTGAACCCATTGAAGATAAACAATTGCTAACCGATGCCGTCAAAGGCATGGTGAGTAGTCTTGACCCTCATTCTACTTACCTGGATAAAAAAGATTTCTCAGAGATGCAAGAGCAAACCAGCGGTAAGTTTGCTGGCCTTGGAATTGAAATCACTTCAGAGGATGGCGTTGTCAAAGTACTGAATCCAATTGAAGATAGTCCTGCAGCACGTGCCGGCTTACAGGCTGGTGACCTCATTACTCGCCTGGATGACAAACCCGTTCGTGGCATGTCTCTTGATAAAGCGGTCCGCACCATGCGCGGTACACCGGGCACAAAAATTACTTTAACGGTCTTCCGTAAAAGTGAAGAACGTAGCTTCCCAGTAACGATTACTCGCGCTGAAATTAAAGTGCAATCGGTCAAAGCCAAAATTTTGGATAACGATATTGCCTGGGTCAGAGTAACTAGCTTTCAAGAGCGCACCGTTCCCGACCTTGCCAAGAAACTAACAGAGCTCGCCAATCAAGACCCCAAAATGAAGGGCATCATTCTTGACCTCAGAAACAATGGCGGTGGATTGCTGCAGGGCGCTGTAGGTGTTGCAGCTGCGTTTTTGCCCGCTGATGCCGTGATCGTTTCCACCAAAGGTCAGACGGCAGACTCCAAGCAAGTATTTAATGCCACACCAGCAATGTATCGCTTGAGCGAGCCCGGGGATCCTTTAGCGGGTGTGCCGGCAATCTACAAAAAACTACCAATGGTTGTTTTAGTCAATGCGTACTCTGCATCTGCCTCTGAAATTGTTGCTGGTGCACTGCAGGATTACAAACGTGCAACCATTATCGGCAAGACTACTTTTGGCAAGGGCTCAGTTCAAACTGTTCGCCCACTCAGCAATGATTCAGCGCTGAAAATCACGACTGCCTACTACTACACGCCGAGTGGCAAATCTATTCAAGCTTATGGCATCAAGCCAGATATCGCTGTAGATCAAAACAAAGATGGCGATCCTGATGACGTATTGATTACACGTGAGATTGATAGCGAGAAGCATTTACGCAATAAGCAATCCTCAGAAGAAAAACTCATTGCCGATCGTGAGAAGCGTCGACTCGAAGAGCTTCAGCGCATTGAAGATAAAAATGCGAAGAAGACTCCCGAGGAAAAAGAAAAGGATAAGTCTAAGAAGCCCGTTGAACTTGGCAGCGCAGATGACTTCATGCTCTCTCAGGCAGTAGCATTTATCAATGGTGAGCCTGTAAAACGCTCAGCCTCTAAGTTAGAGTAAGTTCTAGCAATTAGGGGGTATGCACATGAATGATGAGCAGCTACTTCGCTACTCGCGGCATTTGCTGCTAGAAGAAATTGATGTTGCTGGCCAAGAAAAACTGCTTGGCTCACACATTCTCATTATTGGCGCCGGTGGTTTAGGTAGCGCTGCTGCACCCTACCTAGCAGCCGCAGGCCTAGGAAAAATAACGCTAGTCGATCACGACACCGTTGAACTCACCAACTTGCAGCGCCAAATCATGCATAAGCAAAACTCGATTGGCAAGAGCAAGGTAGCATCAGGGAAAGAGTTTCTGCAAGGCATTAACCCAAACCTCATCATTGATACGCTCGAAGCAAAGGCATCAGAAACTCTGCTAGACAACCTGCTACCAAATATAGATATTGTTTTGGATTGCACGGACAACTTTGCTACTCGCCATCTGATTAATGCCGCCTGCTTAAAACATCAAGTGCCACTAGTCTCGGGATCGGCACTCAAGTTTGATGGTCAACTCAGTGTTTTTGATTTTCGCAATGCGTCTTCCCCCTGCTATGCCTGCCTCTTTTCCCCAGAAGAGCAACCCGAGGAGATCAGTTGCGCGAGCATGGGAATCTTTTCTCCGCTAGTCGGCATTATTGGGGCCATGCAAGCAGCGCAAGCCTTACAAGTGCTGATTGGATTTGGACAGCCTTTAGTGGGAAGAATGGTGCTTTGGAATGCGCTCAATACTCAGATTGATGAGATACGCATTGCCAGAAATCCTGAGTGCTTGGTTTGCGGTAAACAGCACCAAGCCAAATAGACTAGTTCACTCTTAATAATTTAAGAGAGTAGCGTTTCAAGCGCCGCGGCTTGTTCCTCAGGCTCAATTGCCTGCAAGACAGCCCCAATTCGAGATTTAAGCAAACCTACGTCGGCCTTCAGAATCTCACGCTTGACTAACAGCAGTTGGCTAAAGTGCATTGAGAAATCCGTTAAACCCAGGCCTAGCAGCAACTTTGTCATCGAGGGATCGCCTGCCATCTCACCACAAACCGCTACAGGAATGTTGGCACGCTTAGCCTGATCAATGATGCTGAAAAGTAAATTCAAAATAGCTGGATGGAAAGGATCATAGAGGTGAGCAACCGCATGGTCCGCCCGATCAATTGCCAAGGTGTACTGAATCAAATCATTAGTACCAATGGATAAGAAATCAAAGCGATTAATAAACAAAGGTAAAACCAAAGCAGCCGCTGGAATCTCAATCATGGCGCCCACTTGGATATTGGGATTAAACGCTTGGCCACGTTGATGTAACTGCTGCTTGGCTTTTTCGATGAGACGTAATGTCTCATCAATTTCTTTGACATGGGCTAGCATTGGAATCATGATGCGTGCCTGGCCATATGCTGAAGCTCTCAAGATCGCTCGTAATTGCGTCAAGAAAATTTCAGGCTCAGTTAAAGACCAGCGTATGGCACGCAAACCCAATGGTGAAATACCAGTTTCAGATAAGTCGGAACCAGAGCCTAGCGCCTTATCCGCGCCTACGTCGATAGTGCGGATATTCACTGGCAAGCCATGCATCAAATCTACTACACGACGGTACTCTTGATATTGCTGCTCTTCATCTGGAAGCGCTTGCTTGCGGTCCATGAATAAAAATTCTGAGCGGAATAAACCAACGCCAATGGCTCCCAAGTCTACTGCCTGAGTAGCATCATCTGGCAATTCAATATTGGCCAAAAGCTCGATGGCAACGTGGTCAATCGTAGTTGTGCGTGAATGTTTAAGCTCCTGCAACTTGCGAGTCGCCTGAATAGCCTTTTCTTGCAAGAGTCGATATTCAGAGAGCAATTGCTCGTCGGGGGCCACAACAACGACACCATGCTCGCCATCAATCACCAACCAATCACCGTGACGAATCATTTCACTGGCGTGGCGCACACCCACTACCGCTGGTATCTCCATGCTGCGCGCAACAATCGCTGTATGGGAAGTCTTGCCACCCAAATCAGTCACAAATCCTGTAAAGGCATGCTCCTTAAAGCGTAACATGTCGTGCGGGGCAATATCATGCGCCACAATAATGGCATCTATCCCAACGTCGCTAGGTGACAACAAATCCGAATCGCTTAAAGTATCTTTTTTCTGGGCATTGAGCGCCTTGAGTACTCGCTCGGCAACCTGACGAATATCATTAGCCCGCTCTTTTAAATAAGCATCTTCGATTTCGGCAAATTGCTCTAAGAGATCATTTAACTCCGTAGTCAAAGCCCAAGCAGCATTTAAGCGTTGTGTACGAATGAGCTTGAGCGGCTTCTCAGCCAAAGCCGGATCGGCCAAAATCATGCCATGCACGTCTAAAAACGCTGCCATTTCTTGTGGCGCATCTTTCGGCAATCCTTGTCGTAGCTGGGCTAGCTCAAGACGCACTTGCTCAAAAGCATCTAATAACTTTTTAGCCTCAGCCTCTTCTTTGCCAACTTCAATTAAGTAATGACTTACCTCTAATGCTGCACGTGAAATTAGTACGGCCTTGCCTATGGCAATACCATTGGATACTGGAATTCCGTGCAAAGCAAAAGTCATCCTTATTCGCCCTCGCCAAATCGATTATTAATCAGCTCCGTTAAGGCGATCATTGCCTCATCTGCTTGTTCGCCTACTGTCTCTAATGTCACCGTACTACCAATTCCAGCAGCTAGCATCATCACGCCCATAATGCTTTTGGCGTTAATTTGACGGCCGTTTCGGGCCAGAAAGATTTCACATGGAAACTCAGCTGCAAGCTGGGACAGCTTCGCTGACGCGCGAGCATGTAAACCCAGCTTATTAATAATTTCAATTTCAGCAACCGGCATAGCTCACCTTATTTCTCAGTAGTTTCTGGTGGGGTTTTAGAGCCCAAACGCAAAATTCCATTTTGGCCACCTTGAAGTGCTTTGTGGGCCAACCCCTCCAAGCCCTCGCCACGATGGGAAATGCAACGCATGAGCATCGGTAAATTCAAGCCGGCTAAAACGATGACCGGGCCATTCAAGCCGGATAAGGGCCCTAGAGCCTCAAGCTTAGATGCCACATTAGCCGGGGTTGCACCCATCACATCAGTGAGTATTAAGACGCCGCTGCCAGCACCCACGCCATAAGCAGCCTTGAGAACACGATCAAAACTCACTTTAGTATCCTCATAGGGCGGAATATCTACCGCTCTTACGCCCTCAGGTAGCACACCAAAAGCATGCTCAGCAAAACCGAGCATGGCACTTGCCACTGGGGTGTGGGCCACAATTACAATTCCAACCATCTTTATGCCAATACCTTTTCGAGCGCTGTTAACCAAAATTGTGGAACATCAAATCCACTCTGCTCGGTAATCTCTACAAAACATGTTGGGCTCGTTACATTAATTTCTGTGACGTAAGCCCCGATTAAGTCTAATCCTACCAAGAACAAACCGCGCGCATTCAAAATGGGTGCAAGTCTTTCTGCCACTTTCTTCTCGGCATCCGTCAGAGGCATTGCTACGCCTTTGCCACCAGCAGCAAGATTGCCTCGGATTTCATTGCCCTGTGGGATGCGAGCCAATGCAAATGGCACTACCTCACCACCAATCAGCAGGACGCGTTTATCGCCTTGCGAGATCTCTGGTAGGAATCGTTGGACCATCAATGTGCGGCCGCCGTTCTCACCCAAGGTTTCGACGATGCTAGCCAAATTCAAGCCATCTGGACCAACACGAAATACACCCATGCCACCCATACCGTCCAAAGGCTTAATCACAATATCTCGATGCTCTTGATGAAATACTTCAATCGCACTCAGTTCGCGAGTAACCAAAGTTGGTGGAATGAGTTCAGGAAATTCAGTAATCGATAACTTTTCAGAGTGATCCCGAATGGCCATCGGATTGTTAAAGACTTTTGCGCCCTGACGAGTCGCAGCGGATAGCAGCCAAGTGGTATTGAGATATTCAATATCAAATGGTGGATCGGTGCGCATCAAGACTGCATTAAATGTGTTTAATGGACGACCCTCTATAGCGCCTAACTCAAACCATGCTGTGCTGCTGGGTTTAATTGTGAGCGCTTGGCAATCGGCCACAACAAAGTCGTCTCTCCAGAGCACATTGCGACTTTGGCAAAACCAGAGCTGATGACCGGCTACTTGCGCAACACGCATCATTGCTAAAGTGGAATCTTTACTAATCTTGAAAGATTCCAAGGGATCGGCAATGAAAAGGAGGTCCATCTTTATGCCCAAATATCAGAAATAAAATTAAGCCGCTTCAGCATTAGGATCGGAGCGCTCCAACTCTAAAGAAGCTGCGAGTAAGGCCAATCGTGCCACAACACCATAAAGATAGAAGCGATTTGGTGGCGCACTACCGGGCTTGGCGCCCAGGTCTGGCATCGAGTTTTGCTCAAATGCTAAAGGTACAAAATGCATGCCTGGTGCATTAAGATTCTCATCAGGTCCGCGGTCAGTGTGCACGCGATAGAAGCCGCCAATGACATAACGATCAATCATATACACCACTGGCTCAGCAACGGCTTCATTGACTTTCTCGAAGGTATAGACGCCCTCCTGAATCAATACATCACTCACCTCAAGACCCTCTTTAACCACACTCATCTTATTGCGGTCTTTACGATTTAAGCCTTTGAGTTGAGATGGGTCATTCACCACCATCACACCCATGCCATAAGTGCCAGCATCCGCTTTCACAACGACATACGGTTTTTCTTTAATTCCGTACTCACGGTATTTCTTGGCAGTCTTCTTCAGTACTTTTTCGACGGCAGCCTGTAACTCTTCTTCACCCTTGCGCTCATGGAAATTCACATTAGAGCAACTCGCAAAATAGGGATTGATCATCCAAGGATCGATATCAACCACCTTCGCAAATTTTTTCGCCACTTCATCGTAAGCTGCAAAGTGATTGGATTTACGACGGACATGCCAGCCAGCATGTAGGCCCGGTAAGAGGTATTGCTCGTGTAAGTTCTCTAAGATCGGTGGAATGCCTGCCGACAAATCATTATTCAACAGGATTGAACAAGGATCAAAATCTTTTAGTCCTAAGCGCTGCTTCTTCAAGCCAAGACGGGACAATGGCTCCATCAAAAGACGATTGCCATCTGGTAAGTCAATCCATGTCGGTTTTTTAATCTCGTCAGACAAAGTACCCAAGCGGACATTGAGTCCCGCTTGACGCAAGATCGATGACAAACGCGCAATGTTCTGCAAATAGAAAGTATTACGAGTGTGTCGCTCTGGTATCAGCAGTAGATTTTTTGCTTCTGGGCAAATCTTCTCAATCGCCGCCATGGCAGCCTGAACAGCCAAGGGCAACATTTGGGGGGAGAGATTATTAAAGCCACCCGGAAAGAGATTAGTATCAACCGGTGCCAGCTTAAAGCCTGCATTACGCAAATCCACCGAACAGTAGAACGGCGGAGTGTGCTCCTGCCATTCAAGCCTAAACCAGCGCTCGATCGTGGGAGTTGCTTCTAATACCTTCGACTCGAGATCGAGAAGAGGGCCGCTAAGGGCAGTGATGAGATGTGGGACCATTTCACCATTGTAAGATTTTTAAAAGAAAGACGCGGAATCCGAGGATCCCGCGCTTAAAAACCGGGCAGCTAGCAAAAGCCGCCCAGTGAGGGGTAAAAACGCTAATTAAGACTCGTAAGCAGACTCACCGTGGGAAGTGATGTCCAAGCCTTCGCGCTCTTCATCTTCCTTAACGCGGAGGCCAATCACCATATCAACCAATTTGTAGGCGATAAAGGAAACTACGCCAGACCAAATTAAGGTAACGATGACACCTTGACTCTGAATCCACAATTGGCTAGCGATTGAGTAATCAGGAGCTGCAGCATTAGCTACGTAATCCCAAATACCTGTTCCGCCTAAAGCTGGGTCTGCGAATACACCAGTTAACAAAGCGCCTAAGATACCGCCAACGCCATGAACACCGAATACATCCAAGCTGTCGTCTGAGCCCAAAATCTTCTTGAGACCAGTAACACCCCACAAGCAAATTACACCAGCAGCAGCACCGATTACGAGGGCACCCATTGGGCCAACGAAACCAGCAGCAGGAGTGATCGCAACCAAACCAGCTACGCAACCAGATGCGCCACCCAACATGGAAGGCTTACCTTTGTGAACCCACTCAGCAACAGACCAAGTCAATACTGCTGCAGCAGTTGCCAACAATGTGTTTACGAATGCTAAGGCTGCGCTGCCGTTTGCTTCGAGAGCAGAACCAGCATTGAAACCAAACCAACCGAACCACAATAGTGAAGCACCAATCATGACAAATACTAAGTTATGTGGCTTCATTGCTTCTTTGCCGTAACCCAAACGTTTGCCGATCACGAATGAACCTACCAAGCCTGCAATCGCAGCATTGATATGAACAACGGTACCGCCAGCAAAGTCGAGAACACCTTTCTGCCACAACCAACCAGCACGAGCTGTGATTGCTTCAAGTGATGCAGCATCTTTGATGTCGTCAGGACCAGGCCAGAACCAAACCATGTGAGCGATTGGCAAGTAGCTAAATGTGAACCACAAAATCACAAACAAAATGATTGCAGAAAACTTAGCACGCTCAGCAAATGAACCAATGATCAAGCAGCAGGTAATCGTTGCGAATGCAGCTTGGAAGGCCATGAATACATACTCAGGAATCACAATACCTTTACTAAAGGTAGCTGCTACTGAGTCTGGAGTCATGCCAGCCAAGAACAAGCGATCGAGTCCACCAATGAATGCGCCGCCTTCAGTAAATGCAAAGCTATATCCATAGAGAGACCACAACACGGTAATGAGCGCGAAAACAAACATGCACTGTACAAGTACAGAAAGAATGTTTTTGCTACGTGTCAAACCGCCGTAGAACAAAGCCAAACCTGGCAATGTCATCAAGATTACTAGTGCAGTACACACCAGAACCCAGGCTGTATCACCCTTGTTAGGCACTAAGGCAGGCGCTGCAGCAACCGCAGCTGCAGCAGCAGCGGCAACTGGCTTAGCTTCATCAGCAAAAGCTGGCGAAGCCACCATGACACTGGTTGCACCAATGGCCAAGGCCATTGCACTTCCAGCTAGGAGTCGTTTCATCCAAGTTAACATTTTGAACCTCTCTTTAAAGTGCTGACGCGCCGGTTTCACCGGTACGAATGCGAATGACGTGTTCAACTGGAGAGACAAAAATCTTGCCATCGCCAATCTTGCCAGTACGAGCTGATTTTTCAATTGCTTCAATCGCTCGCTCTAAGATGCCATCTTCAACAGCAGCTTCAATTTTTACCTTAGGTAAAAAGTCGACTACATATTCAGCGCCACGATATAACTCAGTGTGACCTTTTTGACGGCCAAAGCCTTTAACTTCAGTGACGGTGATGCCCGAAACTCCCACTTCCGAGAGAGCTTCGCGCACTTCGTCAAGCTTGAAGGGCTTGATGATTGCGGTAATTAATTTCATACGTTT
>CANBPJ010000029.1 GCA_947371415.1 Burkholderiaceae bacterium
TTCAAAGCATTTGAAGATCCTACTCAGCTATTTGCAAAGTAAAGATTACCGCTAAGCAATCTTTACTTTGCACCCAAGCGCCATAAGGAGGTAATTTCAGCAGCTCTTGCGAAATGCAGCATATCGGAATCATCCGATGCTTTAGGGTGCTTTGGCTTGGTGTCTACCTTGCCCAGCACCACTAAGCCAGCCCCATCAATCCAGGCAAGTAATTCTTGTCGGGTTCTGAGTTCAAGATGCTCAGCAAGATCAGAAAGAATGAGCCACCCCTCACCCTGAGGCAATAGGTGCTCCTTCAGTCCAGACAAAAATCCTTTGAGCATTTGGCTATCAGGGTCGTACACGGCATGTTCTAAAGTTGAGCTGGGCCTTGCAGGTATCCATGGTGGGTTACACACAATCAACGAAGCCTTTCCTTGCGGAAATAAATTGGCCTTCACAACCTCTATTTGGGAACCTAAGTTCAAGAGCGCAATGTTTTCTTTGGCGCAAGCAAGCGCTCGATTGTCCTGATCGGTTGCAGTGATCTTTTGTACATCTCGCATTGCTAAAATAATAGACAGAACACCAGTACCGACTCCGATGTCAAAGGCTATAGATTCTTGATCAAGCTGCTTTGGCAATGGCGCATTACAAACTAACTCAATGTACTCACCACGAACAGGTGAGAAAACGCCGTAATGAGGATGCACGAAAATGGGCTCACCATCGCCATCAGCAAGAATAGGCAAGCCATTCTTGCGCCATTCATGAGCGCTAATCACACCCAATAGCTCGCGCAATGAAATCACATAGGACTCGCTAACGCTGCCATAGGCCTCTAGACAGGCTTGAGTGACGTCCGGTGCACGTCGCAATGGAATGGTGTGATCGGAGTTACATTGGATCAACAAGGTGCCAAGTATTCGTGCTCGCTGCGACTGAATGAGGCGGTGCTGATTGAAAATATCTTTTGCCGTTTTCTTGACGGCAATATCACCTGCTTTATCCACCCTTTTACCTGCACGCTTGGATTTTTTTGAGGGTTTATCTATTCGCCGAACCAATGCCTGTAACAACTGACGGGCATTTTGGAAATCACCCTTCCAAAGAATAGCGGTACCTTCACAAGCCAAATGATAAGCATCATCCGCCGTCAAGGTGTCATCCCCAGTCACCACTTTTTTGTGGGGTGCTATGCCATTTTCAGAATGCCAAAGAGCCGCACATGCTTGATCATTCTCATGCCAATGAATGGAAGTATCTTGGATCATGACTTATTCAGGAGGATGCTCCTCAGGATTGACATCCAATGCAATTAAGAATCGAGAAACCATGTTGTATGCGGCGATCACAGTAACCAACTCCACCGCATCCGTATTGCCCAAAGCAAGCTGGAGACGCTTCATTAAAGCGCTGTCAACTTGAATGTTGCGCGTCATTTGAAATGTCAACGCCGCCGCATCATTCTCTACAGCACTAAACAATTGGGTAGGAAAATGATCCTGCCCAATTAAACGCAGCGCTTGAACCTGTTCTTCAGTACCGCCGGCTTTGATAAAAGGCGGCGCATGATGAAAGAACTCATACTCAGCGCCATTGAGAACAGCTACTCCGCACATAGCGAGCTCGCGTAGCTTGGGATCTAGCGACAGGTTATTGCGTATCTCACCAATGAAATGGTTCCAACCCTCAGCAATTGGGGTGCTATGCAACAGCATGCGATCTAGATTAATAAATTGGCCACCGCGTCTCTTGCGGATTGCCGCCACTAGCTCAGCTGGCTCGGCCAAATCCATTGGCTGGTATGGGATTAAACGTTCTGACATTTCTTTACCTTATTGCGTTTCTTTAATGTTGTTCTCAATCACAAACTTACCCCAAACAGCAATTTGCTTGCCAATGAAGTCGCGCAATGTCTCTGGATTACCAGCGACAATTTCAATTCCTTGCGTCTTTAATTTAGCTGAAACGGCCGGCGTCTTCAGCGCTTTTGTAACCGCCACATTCATCGCATTCACAATGGCAGGGGGTGTTTTTCCTGGGGCCAAAACTGCCCACCACGCTGGCGCATTAAATCCGGGGAAGCCGCTTTCCGAGATGGTTGGAACATTTGGTAATTCAGCAGATCTTTTTGCAGTAGTGATTACCAAAGGAATGACGCCGCCGCTATCAATATGTGGCTTCACTAGGAACTCTGAGCCAACGGCCAATTGCACTTGACCACCAAGCACATCTTGCATTAAGGGACCTCCGCCGCGATAGGGAATGTGATTCCAATCAAAGCCAGCTTGTTTAGCTAAACGCGCCATGGCTAAATGCCCCAGACTTCCAATCCCAATAGAGCCATAACTAAATTGCTTGCCCGCTTTGGATTGCTCTACGAGTTGCTTAAAACTAGTGATCCCAGAACTCTTGCTTGCAACCAGCACCATTGGCGATGTACCAATCAGCGTGACCGGCGCAATATCCTTGATCGTATCGTAAGGAAGCTTATCTTTAAGACTTGGGTTAACTCCGTGGGTATCAAATACCACTGCGAAGGTGTAACCATCAGGATCTGATCTAGTCATCGCCGCAGTTCCAATCACCCCAGATGCCCCACCGACATTCTCAACAATCACACTTTGCTTTAATTCCGCCTGTAAAGCAGGCGCTAAGGTGCGTGCCACTTGATCCACAGATCCGCCAGGGGGGAACACAGCAATCAGACGAATTGGCTTTTGGGTAGGCCACGATCCCACCCCGGCCGTTTGAGCGCTAACAATAGAGCTGGCAGTCATCAAAAATAGGCTCAATAACAGGGCTTTTTTAGCCATTTTTAACAAAATCAGCATTGCACGGTCTCCTTCGATTAAGACTGCAAGATTACCACCCCTCTCGGCCGCTTGTTTGATAATAGAGTGCGTAGCCAAAAGAGATTAGAAATGAAGCCAATTTTGAACATAGCCGCCTATTTATTTGTCAGCCTAGACAACTTGGCAGAACTGCGTGTCAAAATTTTGGATGAATGTAATGCGCGTCAACTCAAGGGAACAATCCTACTTACTGGCGAAGGCATTAATCTGTTTTTGGCTGGCAGAGAGCCTGAGTTACGCGGCTTTTTAGATTGGCTTCGCATTGATCCCCGCTTCAAGCTACTAAAAGCCAAAGATAGCTGGTCGGAAACACAGCCATTCAAAAAGATGTTGGTCAAAATCAAGAATGAAATTATTCGCATGAATCACCCTGCGATTCGACCCGAAGAAGGTCGCGCGAACTTTATCACCCCAAAGAAATTGCAAGAATGGCTTGACCGCGGTACGGATGACCTAGGGCGTCCGGTCGTGATGGTAGATACGCGGAACGCCTTTGAGGTGGATTACGGAACCTTTGAAAATGCCCTGCATTTCAATATCAATAAATTTACAGAATTTCCCGAGGCAATTACTGCACATAAAGCAGAGTTAGCCGATAAAACCTTGGTAAGCTTTTGCACTGGTGGAATCCGCTGTGAAAAATCCGGGCTTTACATGCGTGAAATCGGCATGGAGCATAGCTATCAACTAGAAGGCGGCATCCTGAAATACTTCGAGGAAGTGGGCTCTGCGCATTACAGCGGTAGCTGCTTTGTATTTGATGAGCGCGAAGCTTTGGAGCCCAATCTGGATACCATTCCTATTGAGCGCTCTATACGAAAAAAGCTCACCGCCTAAATAGCTGACGAACTTAGACTGACTTACCAACCAAAGTCATGTGCTCTACAAGGGGTGGTTTTGCAAAGAAAGGGCCAACAATAGCGCGCCAATCTGCAAAATCATCTGAGCCCCGAAAATCCACAGTGTGATTTTCTAAGGTGTCCCAATAAATCAATAGTAAATATCGTGCCGGGCTTTCAATGCTGTGGTTGATCTTAAAGCCACGAAACCCCTTAGCTTTGGAGATGACTGTGCTGGCGCCACGTAAAATTGCTTCCTCAAACTCAGCGCTCCGGCTAGGGTCGATTTCAATGTCGCAGTGCTCCAAAATCACAGGATTTTCCTTTTTAAATATCAATAGTAGAATTCATTTACACAAGAAGCTTAATCTAAAACAATATCTGGACTCGAGACATGTTTAATACCCCCAATCGGCATATGCCGATTTTTTTATCTGCCCTGATTTTTTCAACCATGGGCCTAGTTGCCAGCCTAAATGCTGCAGCGCAATCAACACAAAACTACCCCAACAAGCCAATTAAGTTGGTTGCCCCAGTAGCAGCAGGAGGCGGCCTCGACAACATTGCCCGCGCCCTAGCTGAAAAAATGTCGAAATCTATTGGTCAGACCATCATTGTTGAAAATATTGGTGGTGGTGGCGGCACCATTGCCTCACAAGCAGTTGCAAAAGCCAACCCAGATGGCTACACCCTGATGGTTGCTTATGTTGGCTCCCATGGAACCAACCCAGCAGTGAGAAAGTTGCCCTACGATGCCATCAAAGATTTCACAGCAATTGGCATGATTGGAGCGACGCCAAACGCCTTGGTGATCAACCCTGATTTGCCGATCAAAAATTTCAAAGAATTCATTGATTACGCAAAGAAGAATCCAGATAAATTAAGTTACGGCTCTGCTGGTCCAGGAACCTTGACCCATTTAGGAATGGAACAATTAAAGCTGGCCGCAGGAATCTCCATGGTTCATGTGCCTTATCGTGGCGTAGGGCCAGCCTATACCGATTTGCTGGCGGGCCAAACCCAAGCAATGCTTCCAACCCTATTTGCCGCCGTGCCCTACTTAAACACCAATCGAGTTCGTGGCTTAGCCATCACCGGCGCCAAGCGGAATCCTGCTGCACCCAATATCCCCACCTTCAAGGAGCTTGGCTATAACGGCTTTGATGGCCAGCAGTGGTATGGAATCGTTGGTCCCGCCAACCTTCCGCCTGCCATTATTAAGAAACTCAATACCGAACTCAATAAAGCCTTAGCGCTACCGGATTTTTCGGAAAAGATGACTAGCGAAGCAATGACATTGATGCCAATGTCTCCGCAGCAGTTTGAAAACTATATGAAAGAAGATATTGCGCGCTGGGCTAAGGTTGCCAAAGAACGCAATATTGAGCTGGAATAAATTCACTTACTAATTTTTATTCAATTTAATTCTTAAAGAAACAGGAAATAACATGTCCCACGCTATTCAAGCAGCAGCCGATCTTAATGCGCCACCGGTAACCAAAATATTGGCTGAGTTTGTTACTACCCATGCCAGTCAAGGCTGGAGCCCTGAGGTAGATCATGAAGCCCACCGTACGTTTTTAAATTGGCTTGGATGTGCAATTGGCGCAGCAAATCATGAAAGCGTTGAATCTTCATTAGCAGCCATCCGTGAATTTCAACCAGCACCTCAGGCAAGCATTCTTGGTCGTAAGGATCGTGTTGATATGGGCGGCGCAGCACTTATCAACGGCATTAGCTCGCATACTTTTGACTTTGATGACACACACCTGAAGACGGTAATTCACCCTGCAGGCCCAGTAGCTTCGGCCATCCTAGCTTTAGGGGAGCATACCAATGTCACAGGCCGTCAAATGATTGACTCACTCGTTTTGGGAATTGATGTTGCTTGCCGCATTGGCAATGCTATGTACCCAGACCACTACCATCGTGGCTGGCATATCACTGGTTCCACTGGCATGCTGGGCTCTGCTGCGGCTTGCTCACGCCTCATGGGTCTTGATGTGCAGAAAACAACTATGGCATTGGGTATTGCAGCATCACAACCAGTGGGCATGCGCGAGCAATTTGGCACCATGACCAAACCGTTCCATCCAGGAGGTGCGGCACGTGCAGGACAACTCTCCGCACTATTGGCAAAACATGGCTTTACTGCTAGTCCTAAAGCTCTAGAAGCAGGCCGTGGCTATATGCAAACCGTTTCTACCAAATGCGACTGGTCAGAGATTGATCGAGAGCTTGGCAAATCATTTGAGATTTCATTAAATACCTACAAACCATTTGCCTGTGGAATTGTGATTCACCCAGCCATTGATGCGTGCGCACAACTCAAAGCACAGGGCGTCAAAGCAGAAGAAGTTGAACGTATTGAGTTACGCGTTCACCCACTCGTTCTCGAATTAACTGGCAAGAAAACACCTAAAGATGGTCTCGAAGGTAAATTCAGTGTCTACCATGGTTGCGCTGTTGGTCTAATTTTCGGCCAAGCGGGCGAAGGTGAATATGCCGACGATATTGTCAATCGCCCTGATGTGGTTGCCTTGCGCGCTAAGGTAAACGCCACAACCGATACCTCCATCAGCGAAGCATCGGTCGACGTAAAAGCGATCCTGAAGGATGGAAAAGAAGTTCATATCTTCGTTAAAAATGCCATTGGATCTGTCGAGAACCCAATGAGTGATGCCAATCTAGAGCAGAAGTTCACCAGCTTGACTGAGCCAGTAATTGGCAAGGAAAAAACGGGTCAGCTCATTGCAGCATTGTGGAATCTGGGAAGCGCCCCTGATCTCAAGAAAATTTTGAGTCTTTGCACTCCCGACTAATTCACTTTAAAGAAGAAAATAGCAATCATGGCTCAACAACCAAATATCGTCATCCTGGGTGACTACGAGCGCGCCCTACGTCGCTTCTCTCATTGGGACAAACTAGATCACAACTCGAATCTCACCATTCACCATGAGCCATTACGCGATGAGGCGTTATATGAAGCGGTAAAAGATGCTGATGCGATTGCCATTGTGCGAGATCGCTCCCCATTCAACGAGGCCATGATTGCCAGATTGCCAAAACTGAAGTTTCTGATGTTCACGGGTGAGCGCAATGGCACGCTTGATGCATCCGCACTGGTATCAAGAAATATCCCTATCGCATGCACACCTGGCGGCCCATCTAAAGAGACGACTGCTGAGCTGACCTGGACTTTAATCTTAGGCGCATCTAAGCGCTTGATTGAAGAAAACAAATTAATTGCTACTGGCGGCTGGCGCGATGAGTTATCTCTGCTTCCAATGCTGTCAGGTCAACGCCTCGGCATCATGGGCTTGGGTGCCATCGGTAGCCGAGTAGCTAGAGTGGGTCACGCCTTTGGCATGGAGGTAGTTACCTGGAGTCCACGCATGACGCCAGAGCGCGCTGCCGCTGAAAATGCTACATCCGTTAGTCTCGATGAATTACTCAGCACTTCCAAAGTAGTGACAATGCATTTAGTTGCAGGGGCAGGAACCAAGGGAATTATTAGCGCCGATCAACTTGCTTTGATGCGCCCTGACTCCATTCTGGTAAATACCTCCCGCTCAGCATTAATTAACATACCGGATTTATGTGCGGCACTGAAATTAGGTCGCCCTGCGCAAGCTGCAGTTGACGTCTTTGATGTGGAGCCGCTTCCAAAAGACGATCCTTTGCGCAACACTCCAAATCTATTAACTACACCTCATCTTGGTTTTATCGCAGAACCCATTTTTGAGACCTTCTCAAATGGCATTACCCAAACCTTAGAGGCGTGGCTCGATCAAAAACCAGTGCCCCACCCCTTTAAGATGTAATTATCTTGAAGGCACTCACTCCAACTGAGTTGTTTATTTGCTTTAGCAAAATTGGTATGTCCGGTTTTGGTGGTGTACTACCCTGGGCTCGTCGCACTTTAGTGGAGCAAGACAAGGTGCTGAGTTCAGAGGAATTCAGCGCCATTCTTGGAATATGTCAAATTGTTCCGGGGCCCAATATTCTGAATCTTGCCGTCTGTATTGGCTCACGTCTTTGTGGAGCTAGGGGCGCCTTTGCCGCAGCGCTTGGCCTCACTCTCGGGCCCATCTGCATTGTCATGCTGCTAGCAGTCCTATATCAACATTACAGCGATTTAGAGATCGTTCAAGGCCTTCTCAGAGGCATCTCTGCAGTGGGTGTTGGATTAATTGCATCTACCGGAATCAAAATGTTGCGTGATGAGTTTCGATATCCCGCAATGCTTTTGGTGGTGGCCGTGACAGTAATAGCCGCAAGCTTCTTCCATTTGGGTCTTGGTTGGGTTGTTCTCATCGTATCGCCACTTGCCTTGCTGTTAGCCTTCAAGAAGGCTCGTAAGCTATGAGCATGCTCCTCAGTCTATTCTTGAAACTATCAGCCTTTTCTCTCATTGCATTTGGCGGAGTTAACGCATTACTACCCAGCCTCTTAAATTTAGCCGTCTACCAAGAGCATTGGGTTGACTTGCAAACTTTTGCAGATTACTTTGCGATTGCGCAGGCTGCTCCCGGCCCGAATTTCATGACCATCACCCTCATTGGCTGGCATGTTGGAGGAGTCGTAGGAGCCCTACTTGCTACTTTTGCTATTGCTTGGCCATCTTCCATTTTGGTTTACTTTGTACATCGCCTGATCCTTGGCATGAATGATGAGCGTAAAAAGAGGGTAATTCAATACGCTGCTGCTGCACTAGCAATTGGACTGGTTCTTTCTTCAGCGTGGCAGATTGCATTACAAATAAATCATAGTTATGCTGCATATGGATTAACTCTATTTACTATTGGATTGACGGTCTTTACCCGCTGGCACCCTTTATATTTAATCGCACTGGGCGCAGCCCTTGGAATAATGGGATTTATATGAAACTCACTTCACTTCTTAGTATTTCTATTGCTGGTGTAGCGATCTCGTTAGCGCTGACTTCTCAGGCCCAAACCACGTACCCCACCAAACCGATTAATTTAGTTGTGCCCTATGGCGCGGGTGGTAATGCAGATTCTCGAAGCAGACAGCTGGCCCAGAAAATGAGTGTGATTCTGAAACAGCCTATTGTGGTAGATAACAAACCCGGTGCGGGCGGAAATATTGGTACGGAGTTTGTAGCAAGATCTGCCCCGGATGGCTACACCATTGGCATGGGCAACTTTGCACCAATGGCAGTAAACAAAACGCTATTCGGAAATTTACGCTACGACCCAGAAACTGCTCTGACCCCCATCATCCTTGTAGAAAAAGGTCCGCTGATGCTGGTGGTGAACCCAAATTCACCTTACAAAACGGTTCAAGATATTGTGACTGCAGCCAAGGCAAAGCCCGGAACACTCACCTTCTCCTCAGGGGGCATCGGTGGCAGCCACCAACTCTCAGCCGAACTCTTTATGCAAAATGCCGGAATCCAAATGATTCACGTGCCTTACAAGAGCGGATCTGCCGGCTTAACAGACTTGATGGGCGGCAATGTTGACATGATGTTTGATCAAATGTACTCAGCGGCGCCAAGCATTAGAGCTGATAAATTACGTCCGATTGCAATTACTAGCAAGAAGAGGTCTCCACTCTTCCCGAATGTACCCAGCTTTGCGGAGCTTGGTTACCCCAAAGTTGAAGTGCTGAATTGGCAAGGATTCATTGCGCCTGCTGGCACACCAAAACCCATTATTGATACCTTAAATAAAGCGGCTAATGAGGCCTTAAAAGACCCACAACTACGAGAACTGATGCTCTCTCAGGGTAATGAAATTGGTGGCGGCACTCCCGCTGACTTTGCAGCCCTGATTAAATCCGAGGCCGCCAAATGGAGTGCTGTGGTGAAAACTGGAAATATCAAACCCGAGTAAAGCGGATTTACTTTAGCGCCTGATAAGTCAAAATACCCAGGAAAGTTAAAGCGAGTGAGCCCACTAAATGCAAGAATGCAGTTCCTAGCGCCCAAGTCACTTCGCCGCGCTGCATAAAGCCCACCACTTCAGCAGAAAAACTAGAGAAGGTGGTAAGGCCGCCCAAAAAACCGGTGATCACAAATAACTTCCATTCGGGAGATAGACTGGGGTTGTTGCCGAAAAAAGCTACGGCAATGCCCACCATATATCCACCCACCATATTGGAGATAAAGGTTCCCAGGGGAAGCGTTGAGGCAATACTAACGGTCGCTAGATTAAATCCCGCCCTCAGCAATGCGCCGAGACCAGCCCCACAGAAAATTGCAAAAATAGATGGCCACATATATGGATATTTATTGAATTGAAAAAGTTAACATACCAATGGAACCCATCTCTAAGCCATTAACCAAAACCTTAGATTCTTCGCCCTGCTGCTGAAGAGCAAGGGTATAAAGGGCGGGCCAATAATGCTCTGGGGTTGGAATCGATAAGTGGGCGGCATCACCAAACTGTTCCCAATGAATCAAAGTCTCATGGTGATTTGCCTTCATCTCAGAGACAAAAAAATCATTGAACTCTGTAGCCCAGGGATAAGCAGCCGCATCCTCTTCCCAATGAATAGTTCGCAAATTATGTACAACATTTCCACTGGCCAAAATCAAAATATTTTCATCGCGCAAGGGGCGTAATTTCTTAGCTAGCTCGTAATGCTCACTCGCAGATAAAGAGCCATCTAAGCTGAGCTGCACTACAGGAACATCCGCATCAGGGTAGAGGTATCTGAGAACAGACCAAGCGCCGTGATCAATGCCCCATTCGTTCTCTTCGAGAACAACAGGCACATCCAAGAGTTCTTTTATACGATCCGCGAGCGCTGGACTCCCGGGAGCAGGATATTGAATCTCAAACAAGGCTTGCGGAAATCCGCCAAAGTCATGAATCGTTTTGGGTTTGGGCATTGCGGTAACCCAAGTACCTCTGGTTACCCAATGAGCCGAGATGACCAAAATGGCATCCGGGCGCTTCAGTGATTTACCAAGACTGGCCCAGCTAGCTGTATAGCGATTGGGC
Source organism: Burkholderiaceae bacterium (assembly GCA_947371415.1). GTDB lineage: Bacteria > Pseudomonadota > Gammaproteobacteria > Burkholderiales > Burkholderiaceae > Polynucleobacter. The sequence continues at coordinate 10,651 of CANBPJ010000029.1, forward strand.
TCGATGGCGTACATCGGACTGCCATGGCCAGCAAATATTGCAGGTTGGCGATGGCTAGTCATTAATGCAGATTAACCGAATACGTAACCAGTATGAGCTGCAACCAATGCAAACAAAATAGCCAGGCTAGTAGCGGCTGCCAACATCACGATCAAGGTGATGATCTTTTTGTTGATTTCGTCTTTCGACTCTTTATGCCATTCGTTCATGCTAAATCCCCATTAAACACATTAATTAATAGCGCAATTATCCACTATCGGCCGCGGCCAGCCTTACGCATCATGGCTTTTCCACCACCAAAGCCAGCTTGGGGCCTTCCGCCAGGGCCTGATGGGCCTTTTGGGGCTGGGGGACGGGCTGCAGGCTTTGCTAATACTGGCTTAGCCGGGATTTTTGATTCGGGTTTTTTTTCGTCAGTCACTTTTTGCTCCTATGGATATCATATTGCCATGATTACTGACTATTCTATCCAAGCTGTCGCCATTAATGCGATTCCTTTGATTTTCGCCATTACGATCCACGAAGCAGCGCATGGCTATGCCGCCCGCAAATTGGGTGATAACACTGCCTACATGCTGGGGAGGGTTAGCCTGAACCCCGCCAAACATATAGACCCGGTTGGAACGATCCTGATCCCCCTCATGTTGATTTTGACGGGATCCCCCTTCCTGGTAGGTTATGCCAAACCGGTACCGGTCAACTTTGGGCGCCTTCGCAACCCCCGGATTGACTCCATTTGGGTGGCTTTGGCTGGCCCGGGATCTAACTTCATTCAAGCGCTGATTTGGGCCATGCTCCTCATCGGGCTCCTTGGCTCTGGCGTAGATGAACGCTTCCTGGTTGCCATGTCTCAAGCTGGTATTACCTGGAACTTAGGACTCTTGGTATTTAACCTCTTCCCACTTCCCCCGCTTGATGGTGGGCGGATACTGGCCGGCCTTCTGCCTGCACGGCAATCCATCGCCCTCGGAAAACTAGAGCCCTGGGGTTTCTTTATTGTTCTCGCACTCGTTTTTACTGGAATCATTGGCAATCTTTGGATGGAGCCCTTAATGGCGTTTTTTAAGGGGGTGCTTTACTTTGTCACACTCCCCTTGCAAATGCTTTTCTAAAGATGTCCAATCAGCAAAAATCATTATTCGAGAGTATGCTAATTACGCAAATCCCCGACTCTCTTTTTAATCTATTGAAACTATTGGAGCCCTCGATGAAACTCAAGCACATTGTTTTGACCGCCCTCGTACCCACATTGCTCGCAAGCGCAGGAATTGCTTTTGCTCAATTTAAAAAACCAGAAGATGCTATTAAATATCGTCAGAGCGCATTCACGGTGATGGCTAATTCCTTTGGAAAAATTGGTGCAGTAGTTAAAGGCGAAGCTCCATTTAATAAAGATGAAGTTGCCAAGAATGCGGCTGTTGTTGCCACAATCTCTTCATTGCCATGGCAAGCTTTTGGCCCAGGCACCGAAGGTGGCAATGCACTGCCGGAAGTATGGTCAGATAATGCCAAATTCAAGTCTGCTGCAGAAAAAATGCAGGTTGCAGTAGCAAGCCTCAATACAGCAGCCCAATCAGGGGATCAAGATGCAATCAAGAAAGCCTTCGGTGCGGCAGGCCAAGCCTGTAAAGGCTGCCATGACGACTTTAAGAAAAAATAATTAAGTGCTAATGAAGTAGCCCAGAATCAGAGCAATCAGGCTGAGCAGCAATAGAGCAAGGCCGCGTTGCAAGCCTCCATCTTTGGAGACATGACCCAAGTCAGCAGGCAGATAATTTGCCTCCTCGCTTGGGTCGATTTCTTTATCGCCTAGCAACATGGGTTTAATTAAATTCTCACCCTTGAATTTTTGGTAGTACAAGATAGCGCACAAATGTAGTGCGATCAAAATAATGAGCACCGTTTCATTGAGATGATGAATTGAGGTGAGTATTTCAACGGTCCTAGTCGAAACATATTTTGCAAATGGGCCCTCAAAAGAAATGTCGTCATTTGCAAACAGGCCCGTTACCGCTTGAAGGCCCACTGAAGCAATTAAGGCTAAAACCGATAAGGCACCTAACGGATTGTGACCAAGTCCCGATTTAGTTTTTCCGGAAACATAGGCTAACAATCTTTTAGGGCTGGGAACAAAATTGATGAAACGGGCATGGTGAGAGCCAATAAGACCCCAGCAGATCCTGAAAATAATCAAGATCAGAACGCAGTAACCCGCGCGCGCGTGGAAATCCATCGCATTACCGCCAATCTTGACGGTAATAAAACTAACAACAATGCAGATGACCAATAGCCAATGAAATAGGCGGACCGGTAGATCCCAGACGCGAATGATTTTTTTCATCCCCTAAGCATAAATGACTAGCCCCATTACACTAATCAAAATTCATGAAAACTAGCCAAGCCTTTAAAACTCTCCTGCTCTATCGCGTTGGTGCGACCCTGAGCTACCAAATCATGATGGTTGCCGTAGGGTGGCATTTATACGAAATCACTAACAGCGTAGTTTCGCTTGGCCTTGTGGGGCTGGCAGAGCTCGTTCCTTATTTCATTTTGGCGCTGTATGCTGGGCATGCAGTCGATCATCACTCTAGAAAGCTGATTGCGGCCATTGCCTGCCTGCTGCATATTGCAGTCGGATTATTTTTAACGGCTATAGCGCTGAACTGGCTAACCCCACCCGTCCCCTTGATTTACACCTCCGTGGCTTTTTTAGGGCTGGCTCGCGCCCTGTTACGCCCATCCTATCAAGCTATCTTTGGAGAGATTATTCCCAGAGATCAATTGACTCGCTATACCGCTTACGCATCATCTGCATTTCAGATCTGCGTCGTAGCTGGCCCTGGTCTGGGTGGTCTCATGATTGGATTTGCTGGACTGGAGTGGACCTATGCTTTAGCGGCATTGAGTGGCGCTGTTGGCTTGTATGGAATCACCTTCATTCGGATCACCCATAAAAAAACTGAGGGTTTAAGCGCCAACTTCTTAAAGAGCTTTTTAGAGGGCTTTCATTACGTCAGAAAGCATGAGTTAATTATCGGCATCATGGTGCTCGATATGTTTGCCGTTCTGTTTGGTGGCGCCGTTTCTATCCTGCCTGCTTTTGTAAAAGAAGTGCTTAATGCCGGCCCAGAAACCCTGGGAATACTGCGAGCCGCTCCCGCAGCTGGAGCAGTCATCACAGGTATTTACCTAGCGCGCCGCCCATTATTAGAAGACTCCGGAAAACATCTATTTATGTCAGTAGGTGGCTTTGGGCTTGCCATTATTGCTTTTGGGCTCTCTAACAACCTTTGGCTGTGCGCACTCTTTCTGTTCATCTCTGGCTGCTGCGACTCCATCTCGGTAGTGATCCGTGGCAGCATCATGCAGTTGACTACGCCTGATCAGATGCGGGGCAGAATCAGCGCCATCAATGGGATCTTTATTGGATCGTCCAATGAGTTGGGCGCACTTGAATCCGGCATCGCTGCTAGCCTTATGGGGCTTGTACCATCGATCGTCTTTGGTGGGGCTGCAACCATCGCAGTAGTGTTACTCACCTATCGCTTAGCGCCCCACCTCAGAAAACTCAACCTCAAGGATCTCACTTAGATTTGGTTTGGTTTATTTAATCTCAGGTAGATCTTTTTGAATGATCTTCAAGCCTGCTCGCAAAGCATCCTGATAACGCTCACGTTCTACCTTCATTGTTTCAGCAGTCCAAGAGTAAAAACCTTCGCCTGTTTTCATGCCCAACTTACCGCTGGCAATACGATCACTCAAGCATTTTGCAATATCAGGGGAATTATTGAGGGTGGGGTAAATCGTTGCGCCACCCGCGCCGTGGACATCCAAGCCTGCGTGATCGCGCTGCATAGCCGGTCCTGCCGCAATGTAGCGAAAACCAAAGCCGAAACGCACGGCCTTATCGATATCTTCTAAACTAGCAATGCCGGCATCGACCATCGCAAAAGCTTCACGCGATAAAGCATGTTGCAAACGATTTGCCAAGAAACCCGGCAAGTCTTTTTTCACGGTGACTGGCACCATGCCGCAGGCTGTCATCAGTCGAGAAAGGCTTTCACCAACCATAGAAGAAGTCTTCTCACCGTAGACCACCTCTACACAAGGCACCAAATGCGCGGGCATGAAAAAATGTAGGCCAATCATGCGGGCTGATGTTTTCAAGCCTCTCGCAATGTCACTAATCGGAAAGCTCGTGCTATTACTCGCCAATACCGCCTCTGGTTTAGCGTACTGTTCCAGCTTGGCAAATAATTCTTGCTTAATATCCAAACGCTCAGGCACGCACTCGATTACCAAGTCCACCTCTGACCAATCGACCTCCTCCAAGGAACCAGCTGTGGTGAGGAGGTGCAGACGATGCTCATAGCCCAGATCGATCATGGTATTTGCAAAGTAATCTGGCAAGAGTGCGCGGCGTTCCGTGGTGGGCTCAACCACCTGAACCGCACAGCCACCGCGTGCACACACTGCTGCCACGTCAGCACCCATAGTGCCGCCGCCAACAATGACGACTTTAGTTTCAGCCGGGGTAAATAGCATCTCAATTTCTCCTTCAGGGGCAAGATAAGGATTACAAATCCTCTTACAATGTTTTCATTATTCCAATAAAAAAGTAAGCGAGACATGATCCCAGTCAATTCGGTACTGCAGGTCGGCCAATTTCCAGAAATAATGCAGAGGGAAATTGATAGGCGACTGAGCACCACTAAGTTACTAGACCCCCAAGCCAAGGCACCCGAGGGGGGCTTTGCCGCCATCCTCACCCGTTCAAACACCCAACTGCCACAAGGATTGCTCGAGCAAGTGCCGACCGTACGCATGGTTGCTACTTGTGGGGTTGGTTATGACAATCTCCCCCTGGACTATCTCAAGGCAAATGGGATTCAAGCGAGCAATACCCCAGGCGTTCTCAATGATGCTGTTTGCGAACTGGCAATTGGCATGCTGTTTAGCCTCTTGCGCCGCATTCCTGAGGCGCAGGCCTTTGTTAAGAGTGCTGCATGGTCTAAGTCACCATTCACGATTACCACTACGCTTGCAGGTAAATGTGTTGGGATTGCAGGGATGGGGCGTATAGGACAAGATCTCGCAAAACGCCTAGAGTCCTTCAAAGTCAAGATTGCCTATACCGGGCCATCCAGAAAAGAACTTCCCTACGACTACCACCCCAACATCAAGGCATTAGCGCAGGCATCAGATGTCCTAATCCTCGCGTGTCCTGCTAGCCCAGAAACAGACAAGATGATCAATGCTGAGGTATTGGATGCCTTGGGACCTCAAGGCTATCTGGTCAATATTGCCCGAGGTAGCGTAGTAGATGAAGGCGCACTTTTAGTTGCACTGCAACAAAAAAAGATTGCTGGTGCGGCGCTCGATGTATTCGAAAATGAGCCAAATCCCAATGCCGGGTTCTTAAATATTGATAATGTCTTATTAACGCCGCATATTGGTAGCGCAACTGCCGAAACGCGACAATTAATGACAAATTTAGCGATAGATAATTTAGAAGCTTTTTATAATCAACAGCCACTTCTGACCGAAGTTAAAAATTAAATCGGAGTAAGTATGACTATTTCCCTACACCCTTCCACGCTACCTGCGGTGCTCTCACCCGTATTGACTCCGTTTAAAGCAGATGGCAGTCCAGATGCACAAAAATTACTAAAGCAATGCCAATGGCTAGAAACTAATGGCGTAGGTCAAGCCATTTTTGGAACAAACTCTGAAGCAAACTCAATGTCTGCGCCACAAAAGATGGACACTCTAACAACCCTCATCGAGGGCGGTTTAAACCCAGCGCACATGATGCCGGGAACGGGTGCTACCTCTATTGATGCCACAGTCAATATGACTCGTCACGCTGTTCAGCACAAATGCGCGGGCGTATTGATGTTGCCGCCGTTCTACTACAAAGACGTTACCGATGATGGTCTTTTTGCCTACTTCTCTGAAGTCATTCAAAAGGTGGGCGATGCAGCATTGCAAGTGTATATCTACAACATTCCACCAGTAACCAAAATCAACCTGAGCCTTGCTTTATTAGAGCGACTTACCAAAGAATATCCAAAGACCGTTGTCGGCATGAAAGACAGCTCTGGTGATTGGTCTTATACAGAATCCGTCATCAAACTCTTGGCGCCAGCTGGTTTCCGTGTTTACGCTGGTAGCGAAGTTTTCTTAATGCGCACCCTCCGTGCCGGTGGCGTTGGCTGTATCTCTGCCACCGCTAACGTAAACCCTAGGGCAATCGCAGAATTAGCCGCCCACTGGCAAGAATCTGACGCAGATCAACGCCAAAGCGACCTGGATCAAGTACGCTCGATTTTTGCTCAATATCAAATGATTGCCGGTATGAAAACTGCGGTTGCGCATTTCAGCAAAGATTCTGAGTGGTTGCGTGTACGCCCACCACTTATGCAACTCAGTGCAGACCAGCAAGCAAAATTATTGAGTGAATTAGAAAAGATTAATTTCAGCATGCCAGGCCTTTAATTCGATAGACGCATAACAGGAAACTAAACAATGAAATTTATAAAAGTTATTGCCGTATCACTCGCCATGATGTTTGGTGCCGCACAAGCACAAAACATTTCTATTGCAACTGGCGGTACTGGTGGCGTTTATTACCCTATGGGTGGCGGACTTGCCTCAGTACTTTCTAGCAAAGTACCTGGAATGTCTGCTACTGCTGAAGTGACTGGCGGCTCGGTAGATAACCTCAACCTCATCGGCACCGGCAAACCTTATGTTGGCTTCTCTATGGCTGATGCTGCCAAAGATGCCAAAGACGGCGATGGTAAGTTTGCAAATAAGAAGGTAGATTTACGTACCCTCTTGGTTCTGTATCCAAACCTCATGCACGTAGTCACGGTAGACTCCACTGGCATCAAGTCCATGAAAGACTTAAAAGGCAAGCGTATTAGTACTGGTGCCCCAGGCAGCGCTACTGAAGTGATGGCATTTCGTTTGCTTGAAGCTGCAGGTCTTGATAAGGACAAAGATGTTAAACGTGAGCGCTTGAGCGTAGCAGAGTC
>CANBPJ010000030.1 GCA_947371415.1 Burkholderiaceae bacterium
GAGAGTGTTATGAAACGCATGTTATTTAATGCAACTCAACAAGAAGAGTTGCGAGTTGCCATCGTCGATGGTCAAAAACTCATCGATATCGATATCGAAGCTGCCGGTCGTGAACAACGCAAAGGCAATATTTACAAAGGTGTTATTACTCGCATTGAGCCATCGCTCGAAGCTTGCTTTGTAAATTACGGCGAAGAACGCCATGGCTTCCTGCCATTTAAAGAAGTTGCCCGTACCTACTTTAAAGAGGGTGTTGATGTTCGAAACGCTTCTATTAAAGAAGCGCTGCGCGAAGGCCAAGAGATCATTGTTCAGGTAGAAAAAGAAGAGCGCGGCCAAAAAGGCGCCGCACTTACCTCTTTCGTATCCCTGGCTGGTCGCTATTTGGTATTAATGCCAAATAACCCACGTGGAGGCGGTGTCTCACGTCGCATTGAGGGTGAGGATCGCCAAGAACTCCGTGAAGCAATGTCCCAATTGGAAGTACCTGATGGCATGAGCATCATTGCTCGTACAGCTGGTATCGGCCGTGATGCTACTGAATTGCAATGGGACTTAAGCTATCTCATGCAACTGTGGACAGCGATTGATGAAGCCGCAAAAGGCAATTCAGCACCGCTATTAATCTACCTCGAATCTAGCTTAGTTATTCGTGCGATTCGTGACTATTTCCAGCCTGATATCGGTGAGATCCTCATTGACACCGATGACATCTACGAGCAAGCTGCTGCGTTTATGTCTGTCGTCATGCCAGACAACTTACCAAGAGTGAAGCGTTATCAGGACGATGTTCCATTATTCTCCCGCTTCCAAATTGAGCATCAAATTGAAACAGCGTACTCACGTACAGTGCCCTTGCCATCTGGCGGCGCAATCGTGATTGACCATACTGAAGCCTTAGTTTCAGTAGACGTGAACTCTGCACGCGCAACCCGTGGCTCTGACATTGAAGAGACTGCAACCCGCACTAACTTAGAAGCTGCCGATGAAATCGCGCGCCAGGCACGTTTACGTGACTTGGGCGGACTTATCGTAATCGACTTCATTGATATGGAATCGAGCAAGGCACAGAAGGATGTTGAGAATCGCTTACGCGATGCTCTGCGCCATGACCGTGCGCGCGTTCAAATGGGCAAGATCTCCAAGTTTGGCTTGATGGAAATGTCACGCCAGCGCTTGCGCCCTGCCCTGTCCGAAGGTAGCCATGTCACTTGCCCACGTTGTAATGGCACTGGCCATATCCGCGATACGGAATCCTCTGCATTGCAAGTCTTGCGCATCATCCAAGAAGAGGCAATGAAAGAAAATACTGCTGCTATTCATACGCAAGTTCCAGTCGAAGTGGCTGCTTTCTTGTTAAATGAGAAGCGTGCTGAAGTGATCAAGATTGAGACGCGCTTCAAAGTCAATGTCTTGATGATCCCAAACAAGCATTTAGAAACACCGCATTACAAACTAGAGCGTCTACGTCATGACGATCCACGTCTTGACGATCAAAAGGCAAGTTACGTGATGGCCGAAGAAGCCGCTCGCGAACTTGAGACTGACACTGCCGTTAGCCGTAAGGACGCAGAAGTTAAAGCGCGTCCAGAGGCTGCAGTCAAAGGTATCACGCCCAATGCACCAGCGCCAGCAAGCCAACCACGTCCTGCACGTGTTGAAAAGGCTACAACTGAAGCTGCTAGCACCGGTGGATTCTTTGGATTCATTAAGAGCCTGTTCTCCTCATCGCCAGCACCAGAAGTGAAGCCTACTCCAAGCGCTCCACGTGGCCGCAATCAAAACAATCGCAATGGCGGTGGTAATAATCGCAATCGCGGTCGTCGTGGTGAGCGAAGTGATCGTGGTGAACGACCAGCTGAAGGTGCAGTAGTAAGTACAGAAGGTGCAAGCGCTCCACGCGAAGCGGGTTCTGGCAGAGGTCGTCAAGATGGTCGTAACCGTAACGGAAATGGCAATCGCAACCAAAACAATCAAAACCCAAAACCAGAAAATCAAGCTGCGGTAACTCCAGCTACTGAAGCTGCTCCTGGTACAGAAACTACCCCAAGTGCAGATGGTGAAGAGCGTCGTGGTCGTGGTCGTAATCGTCGTGGTCGTGGTCGTGGTCAACGTGGCGAACGTACTGAGTCCAATGGTGATGCAGCGATTGCTTCTGTTGTCGCAATAGCAACTTCATTCTCGGGCCCACCAGTAGGCATGGCTGGAGCATCTGCATCCATGCCCATCCAGAACATTGCTCAGAGCTTTGGAAATGCTGTTGCACCTGTCGCCTCTAGCGAAGTGAAAGAGCGTGCACCTCGCGCCCCTAGAGAGCCTAGAGAGCCAAGAGAGCAACGTGCACCACGTCAAAGTAATCGCCCTGATAGTACTGTCGCAGCACCTGCCCCACAGGCTGTAGCTGCGCCAGCACCAGCGATTCAAGTGATTGCAAAGCCAATGCCCGAACTTCCTAAGGTCGCCTTCCAGGCGCTAGAAGAGACTCCACTGCATAGCGTTGTTCAGTCAGCAGGCATGGTCTGGGTAGCAACAGACTCTAGCAAGCATCAAGAAGCGCAATCACAAATCAAAGCAGAGCCTGAAATTCAGCCGATGGGTAGAACACCTAAGGCGCCAGTAAGTCTGCAAAATGGTCCAATGGTTTTAGTTGAAACCGGCGGCCAAGAAAAAACGGTTTAAATCGATTTCTCCAGACTGCTATTTATCTCACAAGGATATTTGGCAGTTTGGCAGAAACACCGTTTCACAGCCATAATTAGCCATGGTTGAAAAAGTAATCCCCATTCGTTTAGATGAAGGCAAAGGCCAAATGCCGTCCATTCCAGGACAGCTGGTTGCCGCCAATGTTTTAACTAAAGATACTCGTGGACGTCCTCTGCGCGATTTACGAATCTCCGTCACCGATCGATGCAACTTTCGCTGCACCTATTGCATGCCAAAGGAAATCTTCGACAAGAACTATCCTTACCTCTCTCACAATGAATTACTCAGTTTTGAAGAGATCACTCGCCTAACGAAGATCTTCGCATCACTGGGCGTTGAAAAAATTCGCCTCACGGGTGGTGAACCCTTGCTTCGGAAAAATCTGGAAGTGCTCATCGAGATGCTTGCCAAGATTCAATCTACCGCAGGCCAAGCTCTCGATTTAACGCTCACGACTAATGGCAGTATTTTGCGCAAGAAAGCAGCTGCATTAAAAGCGGCAGGCTTGCATCGACTCACCATTAGCCTTGATGGCCTCAATGACGATGTCTTTAAAAAGATGAATGATGTCGACTTTCCGGTAACAGATGTACTCGATGGTATTGCTGCAGCTCAGGAAGCCGGCTTTACCAATCTCAAAGTCAATATGGTTGTAAAGAAGGGCACGAACGACCAAGAGATTATTGCGATGGCCAAACACTTTAAAGGCACCGGGGTTACTCTTCGCTTTATCGAATTCATGGATGTCGGCAGTTCCAATGGCTGGGATATGTCACAAGTACTTCCCTCGAAAGAAGTTGCCGAAAAAATTAATGCAGTCTTTCCGATAGAACCCATTGAAGCCAACTACCCTGGTGAAGTTGCTCAGCGATGGCGCTATGTTGATGGCTCTGGTGAAATTGGTTTTATTTCCAGCGTAACCCAAACCTTCTGCCACGAATGCACGCGTGCTCGCATTTCCACTGATGGGCAACTCTATCTTTGCCTGTTTGCAAATGAAGGATTTGATTTCAAGACACTGTTGCGTTCAGGCAAAAGCGATTTAGAAATCGCCAACGCCGTCATGATGACGTGGGCGGGACGAAGCGATCACTATTCAGAAATTCGTGGGTCAAACACCATTGACGTCAAAGGTATTCGAAAAGTGGAAATGTCTTACATCGGCGGCTAATGATTACTGCAAATCAAATTACCGGGCTGATTTTGGCAGGTGGCCGCGCTCAGCGCATGGGTGGCATCGACAAGGGCTTAATCCTCTTTCATGGCAAGCCCCTCATTGAATCTGCTATCAGTCGCCTGAAGCCTCAAATTAGCACCATCCTCATTAATGCTAACCGGAGCATTACAAAGTATTCACACTACGGCTATCCGGTTCTCATGGATGAAACTCCAGATTTCTCTGGCCCCTTGGCTGGTTTTTCAGTAGGGCTCAAGCATTGCACAACGCCCTACTTGCTAACATCCCCTTGCGACTCTCCATTATTGCCAGCTGATCTTGCTGAAAAAATGGCAGTTGAACTTGAGGAAAAGAATCTAGAGTTGGTTTATGCATCGTCCAAAGAAGTCGATGGGAAGATTTGGGCGCAGCCGGTTTTCTGCTTGATGCGAAGCAATCTACAAGACTCCTTGAATACTTTTTTAAGCAAGGGAGATTTGAAGATTGATCGCTGGTTTACAGAATTGCGATCTGGCACTGTGATATTTGAAAACCCTCAAGCCTTTGCCAACGTCAATACACCTGAAGAATTGGCCGCTTTAGAGAAAGCATCTCAATGACAGATTTAAAACATCACTCGCCCAATAGCCCTATCTTGCTAACCGCATCTTTGCATGTTGATGAAGCTCGCAAGGCCATTGCAAATCTAGTGAGCGACTTGATTCAAGAAGCAGGAAAAGGGAATCTAACCGGCGATATTGAACTGGTTGATTTGGATAAAGCCATCGACCGCATTTTGGCTGAAGACCTACTCTCTCCCATCGATGTCCCCGCTGCCGATAACTCCGCAATGGATGGCTTTGCATTTGATGGGAATTGTTTAGGAAATTGTGAAGATATAGTCACCCTGAGGATTGTTGGTACCGCCTATGCTGGCAAACCTTTTATAGGCAGCATCGGTGCGGGCGAATGCCTCAAGATCATGACTGGCGCACTCATGCCCCATGGCTGCGATACCGTCATTCCACAAGAATTTACGGTACCAGCAGATGAATCAGCTGTAAGCTTCAAACAAAATCAAGTCAAGCGCGAAGAAAACCGACGCTTGCGTGGTGAAGATTTGCAAATCGGTAAGGCGGCAATTGCAGCGGGTCGTTTACTAAGACCCTCGGATCTCGGCCTCGCAGCTTCTTTAGGTGTTGCGACACTGAAAGTCCATCGCAGACTAAAAGTGGCTATTCTGTCCTCTGGCGATGAGTTACGCCCCCTTGGCCAAGCTTTGGATGCTGGTAGTATTTATGACAGCAACCGCTACAGCCTAAGCGGCTTACTCAATCGACTCAATTTAGAAATCATTGATTGCGGCATTGTGCGCGATGACCCAGCCTCTCTTAAGGCTGCCTTTATAGATGCGGCATCCAAGGCAGATGTCCTTATTTCCTCTGGTGGCGTCTCTGTTGGTGAAGCAGACTTTACAAAGCAAATTATGCAAGAGCTGGGCGATGTAGGCTTCTGGAAAATCGCCATGCGTCCTGGGCGCCCCATGGCCTTTGGAATACTCAGATCGGTTCAGCCCTCCGGCCGCAAAACCCTCTTCTTTGGTTTGCCTGGAAACCCAGTAGCAGTCATGGTGACGTTCTATCAGTTTGTGCGCTCTGCTCTCTTGCAACTCAATGGTGCAAGTCAGACTGAGCTGCCGATGACTCAAGCTATTGCTGAAGCACCGATTCGGAAAAAGCCCGGTCGCACAGAATTTCAACGCGCTATTTTGGGGCGTGGGGTCGATGGAAAGCCAACAGTTAAACTCACCGGCAGCCAAGGTGCTGGAATTTTGCGATCGATGAGTGAGGCAAATTGCTTTGTCATTCTGCCTCACGACCAAGGAAATGTTGCCGCTGGAGACTGGGTAGATGTGGCGCTTTTCGACGGACTGCTTTAAGATTGCTTCTCATGAAACTCACCAAAAAAGAAATCGCCTTCGTTGACCCGATGCATACCGCCAAAACCCTAGTTTTGGTTTATCTCTGCTTCTCTGTTCCGATCGTATTGTTAGCCCTATTTGTAGCCTTTATTCGTGATGGCGCAATTCCTGGATTTACCGTGCTCTCAGCATTAATTCTCAACGCCCTACTCGGATTTGCTTTGTTATGGATTGCATGCAAGGTGTACAACTGGGTAGCAGGTAAATTTGGCGGGATCGAACTCGCTCTCAGAGATCTCCCGGAAGAAGTTGAAGCCGACTAAGCTTTAAATACTTCAGCGTTAATTAAGCTTGGTGGCCTCTTGCCATCAAGGGCTGCCCGTAAATTCTCAATGGCAAGATCCACCATTGCTCTACGGGTTTTTTCGGTAGCGCTCGCAATGTGCGGAGCCAGCACAATATTGCTGCACTTGAGTAACTCTGGGTGCACTTGAGGCTCGCCCTCAAAAACATCCAAGCCAGCAGCAAATATCTTTCCACTTTGCAATGCCGTAGCCAAAGCAACATCATCCACAATACCGCCGCGGGCAATGTTAATCAGGGTTGCAGTGGATTTCATTAGCGCAATTTCTGGCGCGCCAATGGTGTGATGATTTTGTGCGGTGTAAGGCAGCACCAATACAACGTGATCAGCCGTGCGGAGTAATTCCTCTTTAGAAACGTAAGTTGCTCCACAAGCTTGCTCATCTGCATCTGAAAGATGGCTGCGATTGTGATAAACCACTTTCATTCCAAAGCCTAAGGCGCGCTTAGCAATCCCTTGGCCAATCCGACCCATGCCAATGATGCCAACAGTACTGTGATGTAAATCCATGCCGAGTGGGTTATTCACAATCGACCACTGATCCCATTTTCCCGCTCTGACCCAATGCTCCGACTCAGTAATGCGCCTTGCGGTGGCCATCAGTAAAGCAAAGCCAAAATCTGCGGTTGTATCCGTAAGCACATCAGGGGTATTGCTGGCCATCACCCCTGCGGCAGTAATAGCCGGGACATCAAAGTTGTTATATCCAACCGAGATATTGGCAACTATCTTCAAATTGTTAGCCCCAGACAGAGCAACTGCATCAATTCGCTCACTACCAGCAACTAGCGCCCCCTCCACCTCTGAAAGTGCCTTTTGTAGCTCTTCAGAGGTCAATATCTTGTCAGACTGGTTGGAGCGAACCTCATAGGATTCCTCCAATTTCGCAAGCGCCTCAGGAAATATGGCTCTAGCAACCAGAATTTTGGGTTTGTGAGACGGGGAAGTGGTGTGGGCTTGAGTAGTCATAGCGTGACTTTACCTCAACTAAATTGAGCCTTTTGCCTGAAAAATAGGCTGATTCAGCTAAAATCGAACTTTTACAACTTGGCAGTCCATTGATCTGGGCTCCTCACATTTAGACCACCATGACTTACGTTGTTACTGAAGCCTGCATTCGCTGCAAATATACAGACTGTGTTGATGTCTGCCCCGTCGATTGTTTTCGCGAAGGCCCTAATTTTTTAGTCATCGATCCAGATGAGTGTATCGATTGCGCAGTGTGCGTGCCCGAGTGTCCGGTCAATGCGATTTATGCCGAAGATGATGTGCCAGGAGATCAACAGTCTTTCATCAAATTGAATGCAGATCTGTCTCCAGGATGGACTTCGATTACCAAATCTAAAGCTGCATTACCAGAAGCCGAAGAGTGGAAAGACGTTAAAAATAAACTTGACCAACTGGTAAAGTAAATTGAGCCTTCCCATTGAAACCGATGCAGTCATTATTGGCGCTGGTCCAGTGGGGCTCTTCCAAGTCTTTGAGCTTGGACTTCTTGAAATTAAAGCGCATCTCATTGACTCCCTACCTGAAGTGGGCGGTCAATGCATCGAACTGTATCCAGATAAACCTATCTATGACATTCCGGCGATACCGGTTTGCACGGGTAGAGAGTTGGTGGCTAATCTCTTAAAACAAATTGAGCCATTTGCGCCACAGTTTCATTTAAATCAAGAGGTCTCCACCATTGAGAAACAGGTCGATGGACGCTTTCTGATTGGCACCTCTCAAAATCAACACTTTCTATCTAAGACGGTTTTTATTGCCGCAGGTGTTGGCGCATTTCAGCCGAGAACTCTCAACCTAGAAGGCATTGAGGCTTTTGTAGATCAGCAAGTGTTCTATCGCGTTAAAAATCCAGATCAATTCATCGGCAAGAAGATAGTGATTTGTGGGGGCGGAGATTCTGCATTGGATTGGGCCCTGTACTTTGCTGATAAAGCAGCGAACGTCACCCTCATTCATCGTCGAGATGATTTCAAAGCAGCGCCACAATCAGTAGCAAAGATGCGCGCCCTTTGTGCCGCTGGTGAAATGCAATTATTGATTGGCCAAATTACTGGGCTGGAGTCTTCTAATGACCAGCTTACTGAAATTGCCGTTACCGGTATTGACGGTGAAGTTCAGATGGTTGCCGTGGACTCACTCTTATTGTTTTATGGTCTATCGCCTAAATTAGGTCCGATTGCTGACTGGGGTCTAGATATTGATCGTAAACAAATTGCCGTGGATACCGCCTGCTTTCAGACCAGCAGCCCGGGGATTTATGCTGTTGGCGATATTAATATTTACCCGGGCAAGAAAAAACTCATTTTGTCAGGCTTTCATGAGGCGGCTTTGGCCGCATTTGCCGCAGCTGCTTATTTAGCCCCTGAAAAGCAGATTCAACTCCAATACACCACAACCTCCCCCAAGCTGCACAAAGCGCTTGGGGTAAGCCCCACAACATTCGAGTAAGCTCCTAATATCACTGAATTATTTGACTGAATAACCCAATGCGTCAATATCACAACCTCATGAAGGAAGTCCTCGAAAAGGGCGTCCAAAAATCCGATAGAACCGGGACGGGAACCATCTCGATCTTTGGCCACCAGATGCGCTTTAATCTGGCCGAAGGCTTCCCAATGGTCACCACCAAAAAGCTTCACCTCAAATCGATCATTCAAGAACTACTCTGGTTTCTCAAGGGGAGCACCGATAACAACTGGCTTAAAGAGCGTGGTGTTTCCATTTGGAACGAATGGGCTGCTCCAGATGGAGATTTAGGCCCGATTTACGGCTATCAGTGGCGCTCTTGGCCCGCCCCGAATGGTGAGCATATCGACCAGATTGCCGAGGTTGTACAGACCCTCAAAACGAACCCTGATTCTCGTCGCATTATTGTTTCCGCCTGGAACGTCGCTGATATTCCCCGCATGGCTTTAGCACCCTGCCATGCCTTCTTTCAGTTCTATGTGGCAGACGGCAAATTATCTTGCCAACTCTATCAACGCAGCGCTGATATTTTCCTGGGTGTGCCTTTCAATATTGCTAGCTATGCCCTGCTGACACACATGATGGCGCAACAGTGCGATCTAGAGGTTGGTGACTTTGTTTGGACCGGCGGGGACTGCCATCTCTACAGCAACCATTTGGAGCAAGTGGATCTGCAGCTGTCTAGAGACTTCCTCCCGCTGCCTAAGCTCAATATTTTACGTAAGCCAGACTCGATCTTTGATTATGAATTTGAAGATTTTGAAATCGCCGGCTATGAATCTCACCCCGCCATTAAAGCTCCTGTAGCTGTTTAAGAAAATCCATTACCGATGACCGCAGCTACGAACCCCGCCATCTCCATGATTGTTGCCCGATCACGTAATCACGTAATTGGCAGAGACAATCAAATGCCCTGGAAGATCTCTGCTGACTTACAGTTCTTTAAAAAAGTCACCATGGGGCACCCCGTCATCATGGGGCGCAAGACCTGGGAATCGATTGGGCGCCCATTACCAGGTCGTCGAAATATTGTGATCAGTCGCAATGCCAACCTTCAATTGGCAGGCGCAGAAGTGGTCAACTCACTCGATGCCGCACTCAATGCTCTGAATGAATTCCCCCGCGTATTTGTGATTGGCGGGGAGCAACTCTTCACCCAAGCCTTTGCTAAGGCAGATCGTCTTTATATTACTGAAATCGATATCGATGTAGAGGGCGGCGACACCTTCTTTGAAGTACCGAATGCATCCGAATGGAAAGAAGTCGAAAACACCCCAGCTTCCGAGGGCGCCATGAGCTTCAACTTTATTACGCTTGAGCGAAAGTAAGCATATATTTCCCATCACATTAATGGAGGTTTCCTAGGCGTGGTGTGATCATCTAAAGTAATATGTGCAGAAATATAATTAAGGAAACCTAAATATTTTTTATTTCATGACAGAGCCCTTAAGTTAGTGCGGTATCCAAACGAAATCTTTTTCCTAATCGCCACAGTAATTTTGTGGGGCCTGGTAACGGCTTCAAAACCTTTAGTCAATCGAGATAAAGTTTTCCAGCCTGAAAGTTATTGGTTTTTGGCATTTGTATTCACAGCATCCGGCTTTACTTTCTTTGCCATTGCCTCAACTGTCAATTTAGCGCTGCTCACAATGGCTAATACCTTTATGGTTGCCGGCTATCTGTATTTAGCGTTATTTTTTCGTCACCTAAGAAGGTCTGAAGCTAGCCCGCATAGATTGCTACCTTTACTAGCAATATTAGTGTTTGGAGTGGTCTTCGAATATGCCAGGCAAAGAGGGGTGTTTGCAGAAAGAGTATTTCTCATCACCGCAACTAGTTCTCTATGCCTAATTTGGCAATTAATAGAGCTGAGTCTCTTGGGAAAAGTCCGATTAAACAAGCTAAAGCTTTTATTTTTCGCAACTTTGATGGAAATAGTCTTGGCCTTGATTCGATTGGGCGCCCTCTTTTTCCAAAAAATTTCACCGGGAATGAATTTATATCAAGAGTCTTTGGAAATTACTCTAATTAGGTGGTCCTGGTTTGCCTTCACAGTCATTTCCTATGTGGCACTCATTGGCTATTGGATCAATAAACTGAGTATTGAAAATGTAAAAACTATTGAAGAAATCAATACTATCAAGCTAGAGCTGGCGCATAAACAACTTGAGCAATCCGAGTTGCAATTCTTGGCCTCCCTAAATGCCCTTGCAAAAGCTCGTGACAATGAAACAGGCAATCACATTGATCGTACGCAAAATTATGTAAAGGTGCTTGCGCTTCGCCTTAGAAAAGATGGGCATTACGCTGAAGAGCTTACAGATCAAAACATTGAAATCCTCTTCAAGGCTGCCCCATTGCATGACATTGGAAAAATTGGTATTCCTGACCATATTTTGCTTAAAAAAGATCCCCTTACAGATCAAGAGTGGGAAATTATGAAAACCCATACATTGATTGGTGAATCGGTATTAAACGCTTCAGATGTTGATATTGACTCTAGTCATGATTTGATTAATAACGCGGTCAAAATAGCTGGTGGGCACCATGAAAAATGGGACGGTACTGGCTATCCACGTGGATTGGCGGGCGAGGCAATTCCTCTGGCAGCTCGGATTATGTCATTAGCCGATATGTACGATGCCTTGGTTAACGAACGTGTCTATAAAAAAGCATGGACACATGAGGAAGCCGTAGAAGAAATTATTTCCAGGGGAAGAACCCAATTTGACCCATTTATAGTGGATGCATTTATCGCCGAGCAGACTACATTTAAGGATATTGCAGATCAATATCGTGATGTTTAGCTGCCATCCCTTGTGAGTCGAAATGAGTTACTTATCACGCTAAATTAAAAGAGTTTGAGCACCAAAAGAAGCGTGAAGCCCCATGTTCTAAGATCACAGCTTCTTCGAAAAACTGTACTGAGCAAATGCCTGCTCAGCTACGTTAAACCACTGAGCTTCCATGTTTCTGAAAACACGATAGTCTTCGAAGATTTTCTTGAACTGAGGATTTTTAGCGGACTCTTCCGCATAGGTATCTTGGGCCGCTTTAAAGCATGCATCCAATACCGAAGTATTGAACTTACGCAATACGGCGCCGCTTTGAATCAGGCGTTGTAATGCTGGCGGATTTAAGGCATCGTACTTAGCACACATATCGGTGTGTGCTTCGAAGCAAGCGGCTTCCCATGCTGCTTGATAAGAAGGTGGCAAGGAATCCCATTGCTTCTTATTGACCAAAAATGAGAGTCCAGCTGCACCTTCCCAGAAGGCAGGGTAATAGTAATTTTTAGCTACCTTGGCCAAGCCTAATTTCTCATCGTCATAAGGGCCAACAAACTCAGCAGCATCAATGGTGCCTTTTTCCAAGGCCGAGTAAATCTCACCGGCAGGTAGCTGCTGCGGCACTACACCTAGCTTTGCTAATACCTGCCCCGCAAATCCAGCGATACGGAATTTGAGTCCTTTGAGATCTTCCGGTGATTTGATTTCTTTACGAAACCAACCACCCATTTGTGTGCCCGTCTGACCGCCTAGGAAATTCACAATGTTGTAGCTCGCGTAGAGCTCACGCATCAACTTCATACCATTACCGTGCAACATCCAAGCGGCCTGTTGACGCGCCGTCATTCCAAAGGGGGCGGCCGTGTCAAAGATAAATGCACTGTTCTTACCTAAGTAGTAATAGCTAGCGGTATGACCACACTCCACTGTGCCGTTTTGAACTGCATCTAATACTTGCAAGGCTGGAACCACTTCGCCCGCAGCAAATACTTTGACGTTGAACTTACCATCAGTCGCTTTACGCAAGGCGCTAGCAAATACTTCTGGAGTGCCAAACAAAGTATCCAAAGACTTAGGGAAGCTGGAGACTAGGCGCCAGTTCAGCGTTGGCAAACTCTGTGCAATCGATGGAGCAGCCAATGCTGCAGCACCTGCACCTAAAGTGGCCTTCTTTAAAAAGGAACGTCTTTGCATTACTCACTTCTCCAAAATAAATTGCTGACTCTTTCTTGTATTTTATTTGCCGCCAACGGTCATCGATCCAATCAAGATAGAGCCGGTTTCTTTCGTGCCACGGATCAATGTATCACTACCAATCATCTGAATGTCCATCAACATATCGCGTAAGTTACCAGCAATCGTCACTTCTTCAACTGGGTATTGAATCTCACCGTTCTCAACCCAATAGCCAAAAGCACCACGAGAGTAGTCACCAGTGACGTAGTTCACGCCCTGCCCCATGAGCTCGGTTACTAAGAGGCCGGTACCCATTTCTTTTAAGAGCGCAGGTAATCCACCTTTAGGCGTCTTACGACTTTGCAATGTCAGGTGATGTGAGCCACCGGCATTACCTGTGGTTTTCATGCCTAGCTTTCTGGCGGAATAGGTAGATAAGAAATAGCCTTGCAAAATCCCTTTTTCAACCACGGTTCTGGCAGAAGTCTTCACACCTTCTTCATCAAAAGGCGCGCTACCCGTCATGGATTTTAGGTGCGGATTTTCAAAGAGGCTGACATGCTTTGGCAGAACTTGCTTTCCCAGACTATCCAATAAAAAACTGGAGCGACGATATAAGGCTCCGCCCGATACAGCCTGCACCAATCCACCCAATAGGCCAGCTGCTAAGGGTGCCTCAAAAATGACTGGGCAACGACGTGTAGTTAAGGAGCGCGCCTTGAGGCGTGAGAGTGCACGCTCTGCTGCGTATCTGCCAATCGAAGCCGGATCAGCCAACTCCTGCGGAGTGCGTGAGCTGGAATACCAATCATCTCTTTGCATGCGGGATTTTTTGCCGCCTTCATTGGCAATGGGTGCACACGAAATGTAGTGACGAGAAAATGGATAACCCCCCATAAACCCATGGCTTGTTCCCATCATGAAATGTGCATGATGCGCAGAAACTGAAGCGCCATCACTATTCCGAATTTGCTTGCTCACCGCAAAGGCAGCACCTTCAGCAGCGCGAGCAATGTCGATTGCTGTCGCGGAATCTAAATCCCACGGATGAAATAAATCCAGATCGAGTGGATGCTTTTCTAGGAGCGATTTTTCAGCGGGTCCAGCACAAAGATCTTCCGCCGTATGCTGGGCGATATGGTACGCAGCCTCAACCGTTGCCTTTAAGGAATCCTTGGAGAAATCGCTTGTACTGGCGTTACCGCGACGATGGCCCAAAAAGACGGTAACGCCAATCTGCTTGTCTAGACTTTGCTCGATGGTCTCAACCTCGCCCTTGCGAACGGTGACCGAGAGGCCTTGACCTTCAGAAACCTCCGCTACGGCATCTGAGGCACCTCGTCTCTTGGCCTCTTTGAGCATGAATTCGATGATTTCTTGAAACTGATTTGATGAGTATGTAAACATGCCCTAATAATAGCTAGAATAGAAACATGAAGCATACCGAAGCCTGGAAAAGATCCACCCCCAATGAAATCAAAATTGGCCTAATCTCGATCTCCGATAGAGCAAGTAAGGGCGTTTATGCCGACGAAGGCGTTCCTGCCCTGCAAACATGGCTACAGACTGCCATTAGCACCCCTTGCGTCTTTCATGAACGCCTCATTGCCGATGAGCGGGAGATCATTGCAGAAACGATCGTAGAGCTGACAGATGATCTGGGATGCGATTTAGTCCTCACCACAGGCGGCACAGGCCCTTCCCGCAGAGATGTGACCCCTGAGGCCACTAAAGATGCCGGAACCCGTGAAATGCCCGGATTTGGCGAGCAAATGCGTCAAATTAGCCTGCGATTTGTGCCTACCGCTATTTTGTCGCGCCAAACTGCCGTTTTACGAGAAATCGAGGGGCACACCGCCCTCATCATTAATCTGCCAGGACAACCAAAATCCATCAAGGAAACGCTAGAAGGATTGAGGGATGCTGAAGGTAAATCGATTGTGCCCGGCATCTTTGCGGCAGTCCCTTACTGCATTGATCTGATTGGCGGCCCCTATATTGAGACTGATGAAGCAATTATCAAAGCCTTTAGACCCAAGAGCGCCATCAAAAAATAAGATCTCTTAGCGAGAAAAATAAAAGGGGCTTATCAATAGCCCCTTTTTTGTTTTTCTCATACTTGGGTGCTGGGTTGCTCTGGCAACGGAACAATAAATTTGTCGCGGTAGTACTTAAGCTCTTCAATAGACTCTTCAATATCAGCCAAGGCAGTATGGGCCTGCTTTTTAGTAAACCCCTTCACCAACTCAGGATGCCAGCGCTTGCAGAGCTCCTTTAGCGTGGATACATCGATGTTCCGATAATGAAAGAAGGCTTCGAGTTTTGGCATGTACTTCGCCATAAATCGTCGATCTTGGCCAATCGTATTGCCACACATGGGCGCAATGCCCGGTTTGATGTATTTCTTAAGGAAGGCAATGCATTCCGCCTCTGCGGTGACTTCATCTGTCGTTGAGGCCTTTACCTTATCAATCAGGCCGGAGCGTCCATGGGTACCTTTATTCCAAGCATCCATAGCGTCCAACAAGGCATCCTCTTGATGAACCACCCAAACTGGGGCTGTTGCGATGGTATTGAGGTGCGCATCAGTCACAATCACGGCAATTTCCAAAATACGCTCTTTTTCAGGGTCTAAGCCTGACATCTCCATATCCACCCAAATCAGGTGTTCATTGTTAGGTGCTGACTTTGGTGGTGTGTTATTTTTTTCGATCATATTGAAAACATTTTAGGCCTTTAAACATGCAGAGGCGAAAAATTACCTACCGAATAGATCCGAGCCCCATAGAAAAAAGAGGAATGGGGTCGGAATCCACATTTATCAATCCACAGTACTAAAGCAAATCTCCTGTAGCAATGAAAACTCAGAGGTGGTCATTGGTTCGGCAATAATGATCAGACTGAGCATAGTAAACATGATCATTAATACAGTCTGTGGGATGGTGATCAAGGCCGCCCTTCGAGTTGATCCTACTAAGCGCATTGCTAAGCAATGGTTCAATATCAGCGCAATGACATGCCCTATCACGATGGAGACAACTGCTAAGTACCAAGTGGTGCCGGCATCAATAATGCCGATATTAGGGCGATAGCTTGCAGTGCCAAATAAATCCCAGCCCAGACCAAAAGGATCGGATACCAAGAAAAAAATGTTTTGCCCCTGAATCATTAAGCTAGAAAAGTTATGGGCAATTAAATATGCAACCGCAATGGGAATCAATGCAGTAGAGAAAGTATTCGTCAACTTGACCCCGGTCACGGGAGTGAATCTACTTGAAATATTGCAAGAAATATAAAACAGACCTACAAAAAATAACCATACTGAAATCAATCCCACCGTACCAGTCAGGTAGTCATCCAAACTCAATTCAATCAATCCCAGCCATTGCAGCAGTTGAGCAAATAAGCCCCAAGCTTGACTTCCATGCAAGCCATCAAATAAAACAATGGCTAACATGGCAATAATAAAACCCGCTACCCCGCTGACATTACGCCATAAATCGGAATCAAGCAGCACACCCTCGCCAGGCAATCGCAAGCGTAGACCACGCCGTTGGTGGCAGTATGCGATCAATCCAAATTGTCCCAGCATAGAAAAGTAAAGAGAGAAAACATCACCCCTCTGGAGCCACACTGACTTACCAAATAAGTACATTCCAGAAAGATTAATGAGCGTCCAAACCAAGGCAATGCTAGCTACACGGGCTGGGACAAACGCAATTGGATAGACTACCTCCATCCAGCTCCAGGCCAGTAAAAATCCTGTAGCTAAATACAATCCCAAGTAGGCCGGAAAAATAAAAGGGGGGTTGTTAGCGACCCCCTTAAATCCAAGAGAGCGCAGCAGCCAGCAAAAGGTGTCAAATACGCTTGCCCATGGATTGCATAGGGGCCAGAAATTTCCCAATAAGGAAATTGAAATTGAAAATCCCAGCCACCAGGTAATCCAAACAAAATTGGGCGCCAAATTTAGGAGTGGGTTTCCTGGCCCCCAAAAACCAGCCAAGAGAACCGCTATGAAGCTCAGCAGTCCACCGGCTCGCAAAACAAAGAAAGCACCAACAGCGAATCGAGGGGGGATGGTGAGGACCGAATAACTAGAGCGCTCCTCGTTAATGGGCCAATACTTTGAAGAAATCACAATCAACAAGAAGGAGAGGGCCACCACCAAGCCGCTCCCGATGAGGAACATTCCTAGTGGAATTGGTAAATCGTAGCGCTCATCAAAACTATGGGCCAAAATTCTCTCTGAAAATAGAGAGAGCACTATCAATACATACAAATTACGCATCTATTTATCCT
Organism: Burkholderiaceae bacterium; assembly: GCA_947371415.1. Taxonomy (GTDB): domain Bacteria; phylum Pseudomonadota; class Gammaproteobacteria; order Burkholderiales; family Burkholderiaceae; genus Polynucleobacter. The sequence continues at coordinate 16,887 of CANBPJ010000030.1, forward strand.
GGAAATACTTCAAGCAAAGCCAAGCCCTCTTGATGGTGAATGCCCTTGCCTCGCTCGCTCTCGGGGTGCCACTCGACGCGGAACCTGCCAGTAGCGAAAGCCTTAAAGACATAAACTTTCCGGACTCCAGGCGTGAGTGTCAAATCAATTTGATAGGCATGTATGTGTAGCTCACCCTCCGCATCGCTTTGCACCCTCCAAGTGATCCGATCGCCTTTTTTAACCCTCATGACCCTCTCCGACTGAGGAATATGCCCATCCTTGATGTTGATGTCAAAGAGCCTATCCCCTGCATACGCATGGGATGAAAGAGAAATAACTAGAGCAAAGAAAAGGCACTCACGAAACAGTGAAAAATTTTTCATGGATGCCTACAACTCAGATTACTTAATAGCTGCGCCGTAATTTGCAATTGCTCTAGCTGGGCCAGTCAAAGACAAAATATGCATACCTGTATTTGCTCTATCAACAATGTAAATATAGCCACGC
>CANBPJ010000031.1 GCA_947371415.1 Burkholderiaceae bacterium
CACAGCCAATACTTCCAGCCCAATTACTTGCCTTTAAATTGGCCTGCAATCTTGGCAATACGCTCACCATAAAGACGGGCAGTCTCTAAGTCACCTACATTCACTTCATCTGCACTTGCGTCTGAAGGTGTCTGCATCATGGCGCCGGCAAATGATCCAACATAGTTCACATCGTCGCGTTTTGCGGCCTTGGAGTTAGAGGGCATCAAACCAGTGCCTACCCAAATTCCTGAATGCTGCATTGCCAAGGTAAAGAAATAATGTAAGGTGGAATGCTTGTCACCATTCATGGTCGCAGAGTTTGTAAAGCCGCCAAAAATCTTGTCCTTCCACTGCTGCGAAAACCACTGCTTAGAACTGGCATCAGCGAATTTCTTAAACTGCCAGCTCACGGTACCCATATAGGTTGGCGAACCAAATATGATGGCATCAGCAGCGTTTAAAGCCTCCCACTGTGCATCAGTGATATTGCCTTCAGCATCAATCGCCACCAGAGCGCCATTAGCGCCCTTTGCAACTGCCTCAGCTTGTTTAACGGTGTGGCCATAACCACTATGGAATACAACGGCTACTTTAGTCATGATCTTTTCCCCTAGATAAATTAAATTACTTCGCTGCTTTGCGACTATCCATGCTGAAACTACCAGCACCAGCAGAAGCAAGAATTAATAGGCCGCCCATAACGGCAACATTTTTGAAGAATAATAATTGTGCGATGAATACCGCATCAGCAGGAGCAGCCCAGAATGCATGGCCAGTAACCGCCGCGACTAAAGTAAAGACCGCCATGATCAAGGCAACTGCTCTTGTTTGAAAGCCCACAAGCAAAGCTAAACTACCTAGAACCTCAATCACTATAGTTACCACCAAAGCAAATACTGGTGCTGGAATACCTAATGATGCGAAATAGCCTAATGTACCTTCAAAAGCCGCTATCTTTCCTAAGCCTGCTGGCAAAAATAATGTGATGATGAGTAAACGACCGATAAGATTTAAAGCGCTTTGATATGTGTTCATTTGATGTTCCTTTTTTGGTATTTACTAATATGTTGATTAATTAAATATTGCTTTTACTTCTTTTAAAACTGTCACCGCCCGTTCAAATTCTTTTTTACTGAGTTTCCCAAAAGCCTTACCGAGATACTCAACATGCGCTGGAAAAACCTTTTTGAATAATTTGTCTCCAGCCCTGGAGAGACCAATCTTGTAACTGCGACCATCTTCTACATTCAGGAACTTTTCAATCAGGCCTTTAGTCTCTAGTCTTTCTAAAACCCCAGTCATGGTGCCTTTAGAGACAAGCGTTTTTTCACCTAACTCCTTACAAGTCATTGGCGGCTGGTTGCCTAAGGTGGCAATAATGTCGAACTGGGTGGTCGTTAAACCCATCTCCTTAATATGTGCTCCAGAGTGCGCCTCAAATGCCTGATAAGCCTGAACCAGACCCTTTACGAGCAATAGGTGATTCATCTTGATGCCTTATTTAGTCTGTATACGTACTAGTTTAGTACTGGTTAGTACTAAATACAAGCGTCTTGATATGTTTCTAAGAGTTACCGAGACATCGCGATTCTGATTGACAATAGCTTGGAAGCTTTCCTGTTCTACGATAAATGCATTTACCACCAAGGGATCAAGCGAACCCCCTTATTGCGAATAATCTCTTGAGCAGCCTCTTCATGGGTCCATTCTTGTAGACCCTCTCACTCACTAGGGCGCTATACATATCAGCCGCAGACATCATTCTTGTTGCCAAAGGAAGTGCATCGCCTTTCTTGTCATCTGGCTTGGTCATTTTTACCTTGAAAGAATCCTGTAAAAGCGGAGGCCCAAAAGCAATACCTACGACAAACCCCGGCGATTTAGTCTGCTCAGTCTAAGAAGAGTCTATGTGCTCGTCTGCACTCTAGAAGACATAGAAATAAAAGAATGGGGTCACTCCCCCGCGGAAAATTACTGAGAATCAAGTTCACATAGCGCCTAAATCAACAATGGGGGCAGTTTGTAATGACGCCATTACAATGGACTCTTAATAGAAAGTGTCCAGTTAATGAATCAAGATGTATTTTTAGATAGACTTCAAAAAGAAGATTTTCCAGCCCCAGTCGTAGCGACCCGGCAACCCCCATTTTTTCTGGATTTACATTCTCATCCCTACGAGGCTAAAGCACTTGTTTTGGATGGGCAGATTGATATCAATGTAGGTGGCATTAAAACTATTTACTTAGCTGGTGATGTATTTCATTTATTGGCCAATCAAGTCCATACAGAAAACTGTGGAAGCAAGGGTGTGCAATACCTTGTTAGTAGAAAAGCGCCAATCACCGCGGAAGAGCCAGTTATTGAAAACTCAGACACTTGAGTTGAGGGACTGGTATTAAGATTGATAGAAATCTTCAAGATTTCTTTAGTCAGCCCTTTTCAAAGGGCTCAAGGGATTTAACCATCTGGCTCCGGCAAGCTCCGGACGCCCCATCGCAACCACTAAACCTGATGCCAAAGGGCCTTCGGCTCTGCAAGTAAATATTTAAACGGACTCAAGTTTATTTGGAAGCCAGCAATCAATCCTGTGGCGCGGATTACACCATACAACCACCTTCATTGCAGCTTCCCCCGTTGAAAACTACTCCACCGTAACCGACTTTGCTAGATTGCGCGGCTTGTCCACATCAGTACCAAGGGCGCAAGCCGTGTGATACGCCAGGAGTTGCAAAGGCACTACATGCAAGATTGGCGACAGATTGCCATAATGCTCGGGCAAACGAATGACGTTGATGCCATCGCTACTAGTGATGTCTGTATCTTGGTCGGCAAAGACATACAGTTTTCCGCCGCGCGCTTTGACTTCCTGCATATTGGACTTGAGCTTCTCTAATAGCTCGTCCTTTGGCGCGACGGTGACTACTGGCATCTTCTCGGTAACGAGCGCAAGTGGTCCATGTTTCAACTCACCAGCTGGATAGGCCTCAGCATGAATATAAGAAATCTCTTTAAGCTTGAGCGCACCTTCTAGGGCAATCGGATAGTGCATGCCACGACCAAGGAACAAGGCGTTTTCACATTTAGCAAACGCAGTGCTCCACGCCATGATCTGCGGCTCAAGTGCTAAGACTGCATGCAAGGCTTTTGGTAAATGGCGAAGCTCTCGAAGAAGCTCTTTTTCTCGCTCGGGACTTACCTTGCCAGCGCGCTTAGCTAATGAAACAGCCAATAAATACAGTGCAACCAACTGAGTAGTGAAGGCCTTGGTAGAAGCCACGCCAATCTCAGTACCAGCCTTGGTCAGGAAATTCCAATGAGTTTCGCGAACCATGGCGCTAGTGGCGACGTTACAAATAGCTAAGGTGTATTGATGGCCTAAGGCTTGCGCATGACGCAAGGCCGCTAAGGTATCGGCAGTCTCACCAGATTGAGATACCACCACAATTAATGTCTTGGGATTGGGCACGGTAGTGCGGTAACGATATTCACTCGCAATTTCTACCTGCGTCGGAATGCCTGCCAAATCTTCCAGCCAATACTTGGCAACACATGCAGAGTAATAACTCGTGCCGCAAGCCAAAATCAGAATTTGGTCGAACTGTTTCCACTGCTCTGGATCGGCATTAAAAAGCTCAGGACCAAAGCTGGCGATATTGGCAAGCGTATCGCCAATCGCTCTTGGTTGCTCAAAGATTTCTTTTTGCATGTAATGCTGATAGGGGCCAAGATCTACAGAATCAGCTTGCGCAGGCATCGCCTTGCGTTCTCTTTGAGCAGTCTTGCCAGATTCATCAATGATCTCAACGCCATCAGCCTTCAGAATAGCAACATCACCCTCTTCAAGGTACATCATCGAATGGGCGCGACCAGCTAGAGCCAAGGCATCAGAGGCAAGGAAATTTTCATGCTCGCCAAGAGCAACAACCAATGGAGAGCCGGCTCGTGCACCCACCAACATATCAGGATGATCTTGCGCAATGACGCCAATCGCATAAGCACCATGCAGGCGTGGCAATACAGAGCGCACTGAAGTCACCAGATCTACCCGCTTGCTGGATGTGTAAGCTTGATGAATTAAATGCGCGATGACTTCAGTATCTGTTTCTGAAGTAAAGGCATATCCAGCAGCCTTTAATTCGGTGCGCAGTGATTCGTAGTTTTCAATGATGCCGTTATGAACTACGGCAATCAATCCACCGGAGATGTGTGGATGAGCATTTTGAGTGTCTGGCTTGCCATGCGTTGCCCAGCGAGTATGTGCAATACCTAGAGTGCCATGAAAATCTTTACCTTGCTCTGCTAACTCAGAAACACGAGCAGTAGTACGAGCGCGCTCAATTGGGTGCTTGGCATCATCGCCATTAATTACTGCAAAACCGCAAGAATCATAGCCTCGGTATTCAAGGCGACGTAGGCCTTCAATCAATACATCAACAATATTCTTACGCGATGCCGCGCCAACAATTCCGCACATTATTTTTTGGCCTTAACGGATTTTTTGCTAGCTACTTTTTTTACCACTGGCTTTGTAGCTACTTTCTTAACCGGGCGTTGCCACTGCAAAGAAATTTGTTTGGCGCGTGACACCGTTAATTGATTCGGGGGAGCATCCTTTGTTAAGGTTGTACCGGCACCCAATGTAGCGCCGCGTCCTACGCGTACCGGAGCAACCAACTGAGTATCGGAGCCAATGAAGACATCATCTTCAATAATGGTTTGGTGTTTATTCACCCCATCGTAGTTGCAGGTAATCGTACCTGCACCGATATTGACTCGGGAACCCACAATCGAATCGCCCACATAAGCTAAATGATTGGCTTTAGTGTTTGCGGCGATCTTACTGTTCTTCACCTCAACAAAATTGCCGATGTGAACATCGTTAGCTAAATCAGCGCCAGGGCGCAAGCGTGCGTAAGGCCCAATTAATGAACTTGCACCGACCTTGGCCCCATCAATATGGCTGTAGGGATGAATCGTGACGCCCTTACCAATTATGCTATTACGAATAATGCAGTAAGGGCCAACTTTTGTACCTGTAGCTAAAGTCACGCAACCCTCGAATACACAGCCGACATCAATAAAGACATCCGTTCCGCACTCTAATGTTCCGCGGATATCGATGCGCGCTGGATCAGCCAAAGAAACGCCAGCATCCATTAATGCATTCGCTTGATTAAGTTGATGGACTCGCTCTAGCGCAGCTAACTGATCACGGCTATTAACTCCAACAGTCTCATATTCAGCGTCAGCCTGTGCAGTACGAATGGGTATGCCATCTTTAACCGCCATCGCAATGACATCGGTTAAATAGTATTCACCTTGAGCATTGCTAGCACGCAAAGCCTTCAACCACTTTTTTAGTGAATTGGTCGGCAATACCATGATGCCGGTATTAATTTCTTGCAGGTGCTTTTGCGCAGGCGTTGCATCTTTTTCTTCAACAATGGCTTTTACCGAACCATCGATATCGCGCACTATGCGGCCATAGCCCGTTGGATTGCTCAGATTTTGAGTAAGAAGTGCTAAAGCAGAATCTTGGCCACGCACACCGTCAGCCAATTTGGCCAATTGAGTAAGCGTCTTTTTACTTGTCAGAGGCACATCGCCGTAAAGAACCAAAGTAGGCTCATTCACATCCAATTTAGGCAAGGCTTGCAATAATGCATGGCCCGTACCCTTTTGCTCAGCCTGCAAGGCAGTGCTCACTTTGCTAAAGCCGGGGTCTTGTTCGCTGACGGTCTGGAGGAATTGCTTCACATCAGCAGCGCCATGGCCAACCACCACGATCGGGCCGGTTTTTGCACTCTTACCCTGTAAAGCAAGGGCGGTATTAAGAACATGCTGGAGAAGCGGTTTCCCGGCCAAGGTTTGAAGAACCTTAGGTAATGCGGATTTCATCCGCTTTCCCTGCCCCGCAGCCAAAATAACGATGTTCATAAAGAGGGATTATAAGACCCCTGAATGAGAGTGCCGCAGGCTAATTCATCGATTTCTGTCTCGTCAATTGCCTTATCACCAGCCGATCTCGCAGCAATACCTGAAAGTTCTGTAGAAATCTCTAGATTCTTGAAATCAAATGCCTCCCCATCCATTAGGTGGGAGGGAACGATATGGTGCATTGAGCGGAATAGATTCTCTACGCGCCCAGGGTGCTTTTTCTCCCAGTCGCGCAACATCTCTTTCATGGCGCCGCGCTGCAAATTCGGCTGACTGCCACAAAGATTGCAAGGAATAATTGGGAAGTTCATATCGACCGCATAACGCTCTAGAAGTTTTTCAGGAACGTATGCGAGAGGGCGAATGACGATGTGCTTACCATCATCCGAACGTAATTTTGGTGGCATACCTTTGAGCTTGCCAGCAAAGAACATATTTAATAAGAGCGTTTCTAAAATGTCATCACGATGGTGACCTAATGCAATCTTGGTGGCGCCCAACTCATCTGCCACGCGATACAGAATGCCACGACGTAATCGAGAGCATAGTCCACAAGTAGTTTTACCTTCGGGAATAACGCGCTTCACGATACTGTAGGTATCCTGATTTTCAATATGATATTGAACGCCTAAAGCCTTTAAATAGTTGGGCAAAATCTCAGCCGGAAATCCTGGCTGTTTTTGATCAAGATTGACGGCAATAATCTCAAAATCAATTGGGGCACGTTCACGCAACTTTAGAAGAATATCGAGCATGGCATAACTATCCTTGCCGCCCGACAGGCACACCATAACCTTATCGCCATCCTCGATCATGCCGAAGTCACCAATCGCTTGACCAACTAAACGGCATAGCTTTTTCTCAAGCTTATTTTCTTCGAGAACGACTTTACGTATATCACTCATGGCTATTCAATTCTTTTCTAAATACTGTTCTTTATGCCTGCTTGATACGAAATACCTCAACGCCTACTGAGTGGCAATCAGGGTATACATCTGGCTTGGCCGTGCTGACGCGAGCGGCAATCACTTTAGGGTGCAGAAGCATGGCCGCCACGATGTCGTCACAAAAGGTTTCTTGCAAATGAATGTGGCCCTGGGAAGACCGCGCCTTAATGGTTTCACGCATGAAGTCATAGTCAACAACCTCTTCCAATGAATCATTAGCAGGGGTGTTCATCTTCAGAGGAATGTACAGATCTACATTGAGAATGACGCGCTGCTCAGCCTTCTTCTCAAAATCATGAACACCAATATTGATATAGATTTCATAGTCGCGTAAAAATAAGCGGCGGCAATCAACTAATGCGGGATGAGAAAGAATAGCGTGCATAAATGGTGTATTAACTCTTTCTTTTTTAACTTTTTATTTATTGAAAAGCTTAGTTTGTTTTAAACATCACATCGCGTGAAGATGGCAGCAAATGTTGTCCACCATCTACATATAAAGTGCTGCCAGTAATGGCGTTGGAGCTCGCCAAAAATACTGCGGATTTTGCAATATCACTGGGTGTGGATGACTTACCTAATGGTGTCATCTGATGTGCTTTAGTGAAACCCTCATCAGTTTGATCGCCGGAAGTCATCGTAATGCCCGGTGCCAAACCAATCACCCGCAAGTGGGGAGCAAAATCAACTGCCAGCACTTCAACCGAAGTGAGGAGTGCTGCCTTAGATAAGGTGTAAGACAGATAATCTGGATTGAGATTGATTAACTTTTGATCGAGCAACTGAATCACCGAAGGAATAGATAAATCCCCATCATTTGCTTTCCTTGTCCGACTCTTTTGATACTCAAACATTAATTGAGACAGTAAGATGGGTGCGGCTAAATTCACCTGCATATGCTCTTGTAAGATTTGACTACTCAGCGGCGTATCGGAATTCGCGCGATCATATTCAAAAATTGAAGCGCTATTGACTAGACATTGGAGGTTTTGAAACTCAGTAACGACTGAAGCAAATAAGTGCCTTATTTGCACTTCCTTGGCAAGGTCTGCCTTAAATGCTATGGCCTTGCGCCCTAAGCCCTGAATTTCTGCCACGGTAGCCTGAGCCTCAAGTTCTGACTGTCCATAATGGATCGCCACATCCCATCCCTGACGGGCAAACTCCAATGCAATCTCTCGACCCAGACGCTTTGCAGCACCGGTCACTAAAACTGCTTTATTTTGCAAAGGTTGTGGGTTTGAACTCAAGTTCACTTAAATTCTCTTAGACTAGCGAGCTATGGATATTACCTTGACCAGCCTTGAAACGGCTCACACCGAGCTTCTTAGCCAAAAAATAATGGCAGAAATCGTCTCCCAAGGTGGCTGGATGCCCTTTTCGAGGTATATGGAGATGGCTTTATATGAGCCCGGTATGGGCTATTACAGCGCCGGAGCCCATAAATTGGGTGCTGGCGGGGATTTCACGACTGCTCCTGAGCTCTCCCCCCTATTTGGCGCCGCGATTGTTGAAACGCTTTTACCCATTCTGGAGGGTCTCCGAGCTCAAGGCCTTCCCACCCAAATTCTGGAATTTGGTGCCGGCACCGGAAAGTTAGCCCAATCCATCCTCACCCGACTACACGATCTGGGTTTCTCTTTAGATCGCTACGACATTATTGAGATCTCACCCGACCTGGCCCAAAGACAAAAAGAGCGCCTCCAGCATCTTGCAAAGGAGCTGAATCCATCCACTCAATGCCATTGGCTAAGTGCTTTGCCCAGCAACTTCAAAGGCGTCATTCTGGCTAATGAAGTCATTGATGCCATTCCTTGCGACGCCATCATTTATCAACATGGATTTTGGTATTGGCAAGGGGTTGCTGTGATTGATGGCAAGCTTACTTGGTCAATAGGAACGCCAGTGAAGCAATCTTTGCTTCCTGAAGTCTTGCTGACAGGTAGCTTTTCAGAAGGTTACGTTAGCGAATTGCACACGCCAGCCAATGCCTGGATGCGCCAGGTAGCCAATCATCTCGCTACCGGCCTCTTCCTCACCTTAGATTATGGATTTCCGGAAAGCGAGTATTACCACGCGCAACGTCTCGAGGGAACCTTAATGGCCCATCATCGGCATCATGCGATTCAAGATCCCTTTTATCTCCCCGGCCTATGTGATTTGACGACTCACGTGGAGTGGTCTCAGATTGCTCGCAGCGCTTTAGAAGAGCAAGCAGATGATGTCTATCTCAGCAATCAAGCGAGTTACCTGCTTGATGCCGGTATTGGCGATATTGCCCTAGAAGTTGGCGATCCCAGCAATCCAGAAACCTTCTTACCGATTTCTAATGCATTGCAAAAGTTATTGTCTGAAGCGGAGATGGGTGAGTTATTTAAGGTCTTTGCATTTACAAAGAATTTGAATGCCTTGCTTCCAGACCATGCCCTGGAGGACTTGCCGGGCCTCAGAGGCAGGAACCGCCTCTAGTATTTAACTATTGAGTGCGACTGCAATGGCGGATAGCCTTGCAACATCTACAGCACTACGAATGCTTTCACCATTCGCGCGATCTGCAGCAGGAATACTCGCAATAATTTCTGCCGTGTTGATCGATTGGGCTTGCTGCACTGCGTTGGTCAAGGGAGCCACAGGCAAACCAATTTGTTGGGCGAGTTTTAGCAAGGCATGCCCACGATCAGGTTTACGCCAAACATCCGCACGATTAAACCAAGGCAATACATCAACAGCTTGATACATCCCACCTGCAGTGCTTATCGTTTTTTCAATCAGCAAATTGAGTTCACTAAAAATTTCACTGAAATCACGCACCTCATTTGGCATTTTTACGCGCTCTGCCCACGCCCGAATTTCATTGGCGGGTAAATGCATCAGCACTACTGCGCAGCGATCTTCCAAACGACTATCTAATGCATGTAAATGAGTGATCAAGTCCTCGCGATATTCCTCTTTGGCCAAATTGGCTGTGAGTGCTGATGGCAGCAGCATTGTGGCCGCACCCGTATCTAGCAATACTTGAAGCATCCGCATTGGCTTGCTAGCAGTGAAGCCTCTCGCCAATTCTTGCCAAACGCGTTCAGCAGATAGCGCCGATAGTTCATTCGATTGAACAATAGCCTGTAGCGCCTTCATAGTTTTTGGTGCCACCATGAACTCAGGAAAGCGTGCAGCAAAACGCGCGATACGCAATAGACGCAATGGGTCTTCTGCAAACGCATCTGAAACATGGCGGAAAATTTTTGCCGCCAAATCTTGTTGGCCGTTATATGGATCCAGAATGGGGCCTATCCATTGACCATCAACACCAATCTCTTGTGCCATCGCGTTGATCGTCAGATCACGGCGCTCTAAATCTTGCTCTAGGCTGACCGTAGGATCAGCATAAAACAGAAACCCTTTGTAACCTTTTCCAGTCTTACGCTCAGTACGAGCTAAGGCATATTCAGCTTGGGTCTCTGGATGCAGAAAGACAGGGAAATCCTTGCCTACGGGGCGATAGCCCAGGGCAATCATTTCTTCTACGCTAGAGCCAACCACAACATAATCAATGTCATGCACTGGCAAACCCATGAGGGTATCCCGAATAGCGCCGCCGACTGCGTAGATCTTCATCGACTTATTTCATACCCTCTAATGTGCGACGACTAATACCGAATACTTTACTCATTGCATCCAGCCCATGAAGTGGCAAGATGTTTGGGGCTTGCATAGAAGCAATATTGTCACGCGACATTAAGGTTGGTACAGGCAAAAACTCAAATGCCAATGCTTGCAAATATCCTACAAATGCAGGCACAGGAATAATGGTGCATCGAGTATCAACTTTGCGAGCCGCAAACTCCACAATCTCCTTCATACTGTAAACAGTGGGTCCAACCAAGTCATAAGATTGATGAATGCTTGATGGCATTCCTAGGGACCTGGTAAATGCAGTAGCCACATCATCCACACTTACCGGCTGAAACTGCGCATCCGAGTTTGCCAAAGGCATCGCTGGTAATAACTTGGTGAGTTTGGCAAACAAATTAATGAACTGATCCTGCGCACCAAAAATTACTGATGGCCTAAAGATCGTCCAATCTAAATTACTAGCTTTCACTGCAGCCTCGCCATCCCCCTTGCTGCGCTGGTACATGGATGGGCCATTTGAATCGGCGCCTAAAGCGCTCATATGTAAATAACGTTTGAGGCCATTCATCTGCATAGCCGTAATGATATTTTTGGGGAGATCGACATGTGCCGCCTGAAATACTTTTCCATAAGGCTCTGCGGGTTTGTCATGCAGCACGCCCACCAAATTAATAACAGCGCCATTAGGCTTGATGCGAGAACAGAGCTCTTGCAAGGCATCAAACTCATGAACATCTGCATCTTCTAAATGCACCTTAGGGAGTAAGCGTAATTCGCGAGCGGCTGCTAAATGACGGGTGGGCAACAGAACAGAATACCCCTCTGCTTGTAATTGAGCAGCCAAGACCCGTCCTACGAAACCGTTACCGCCAATCAGCAGAATGTCATATTTCATAAAACTCCAATGTGGTTGAAATACTAAGGTAGCTCAGATGCGTTTGCTGCCTTAGGCGTAATCACGCCTAAACGCTGTTTTAAAGACTGCGATTGACCATGTATCACCGATGAATAATACGTCGCATTAGCCAAGACATTTTTTACATAGGTCCGTGTCTCATTAAACGGAATAGTTTCCGCAAAGATCGCACCTTCTGTTGGGCTCGTGAGCTTTTCCCGCCAAGACTTAGAGCGTGAAGGGCCAGCGTTGTAGGCTGCCGAAGCTAGAACCCATGAACCATCTAGATCTACTAAAACCATATTCAAATAATTACTACCCAATGTCAAATTGGTATTGGTATCGCTCAATTTTTCATTGGTGTAAGAGGTCATGCCGATTTTCTTGGCCACATACTTTGCGGTGTTGGGCATGACCTGCATCAAACCAGAGGCGCCCACCGAAGATGAGGCATTCATGATGAAGCGGGACTCTTGGCGAATGAGTCCATAAGCCCATGCTAAGTTCAAATCAATTTGTTTTGCAATGGGCGAAAGTTCGTCGCGATACGGCGTTGGGTAACGTAAGCTAAAGTCGTGCTCTTGCTTGGTACGATCTGCAGTGTTCACTACGCGGTCATACAAACCAATACGTTTAGCGTATTCAGCGGAAGCCAAGAGTTGCTTATCGCTCATATTGCGCAATTCCCAATTCCACTCGCGATTGCCCTCGAAACGTAAATTCATGGCATACAAACGCTCACCCCGAACAAAGCCTTTACGACTTGCCATCACCTCGATCTCTGCATCGCTGACTTTAGTGCGTGCCGGCGCATGATTGGATTTACCTAAATCTTCACGGGCTAACTGTCCATAAAAATTGAATTGATCGGCAACCAACTCAAGGTTCTCACGCGCTTTTTCATTTTGGCCATCTACCTTTAATGCGCGCGCATACCAATAAGTCCAGGCAGGATCCTTACTGCGCACTGCGGGGTTCATGCCTTCAATGGCGTTCTTGACCAAAGTCCAATCTTTCGCACGCAAGCCTGCGCGCACCTTCCACTCTTGACCTTCAGTAGAAAGGAGCTCGTTGTAGCCCAACTCCTGTTGAAGTCGATATGCGTCATCCGCATTGGGGTCTAGTTTCTTAGCCAAGAATTGGCCAATAACACCCCAGGCAACGGCTTGGTTCTCTTTGCTATAGCGCGATGCATTTTGTAAAAAATCTTTATACGACTTTGCAGGGTCCGCTTTAGCAGCCTTTACAACATCAGCAATTGGATCTTCGCCACCTAGGCGGCGCGACATAGTGTCAAAACCCATCTCATTAGCAGCGCGGCCTAAAGCCTTGGCTTCACTCGGAGTCATGCCACCAGCCCCGACTAATGCAGGAACAAGCTCTTGGCAGGCCTGCCCAAAATAACGTGGGTCCAACAAAATTGCGCGAGCATCAATCCCCACCTTGGTTGGATTCTCGCCTTGAGCCAACTTAGATTGCAGCGAATAGCATTTCACTTGAGTATCGTCATCCAAAACAAATTTGGGATATTCAACATCGAACCTCGACCAATCTTTGCGCTTACCCAGCACCAGCAGCCAATCATTGCGCATCCGGTCCGCTAAAGCGGTACCCTGATATTGATTTAGAAAAGCAGTGACCTGCAAGTCAGCATTGGTGTCTGCGCGAGCTCCGCCAGCACTATCAAATAGCTGAGGCTTAATGCGGAAATAGGCTACATAGTCATCGTAGGGGTAATTGGAGAGGCTTGCTGCCAAGGTCTGGGCACGAGCAACGTCATTTCTTTTGGCCGCTTCACGCAGCTCAATAAACGTGCGATCGCCATCAGTAACCTCAAAAGCGGAGATCCTACTTTCTTTAACGGGAATGGTTTTTTTGGGTTTCTCTGCAGAAATGCTGGGGGCATTAGCTAGCAAGGCTAGAAATAAGATCCCGCCTAGCGTTTTTTGCCAGCCACCAAAACCATCAAACCTCTTTTTCACCGTCTAACCCTATTGATTTACTATATCTCTCAATTTTCGCCTGATAATGGTTGATATGCACGGCAATTCTCCAAAATCGCTACGGCAGGACTTACTAGCCCAAAGGAAGCAGTTTGCGACCAGCGCAAGCTATCCAGCTGCACGAGAAGCTATTTTGACCGGCCTGAGTCAATTTCTTGCGAATTACGATACCCAGATTCAATCTCTTGCTTTGTATTGCCCCATTCAAAATGAACTTGACCTGCGGCCTACGCTATTAACATGGGTTGCTAGCAGGCCAGATAAAGCTCTTGCCCTGCCTTTTGCGCGCCCTGATCAACATTTGGATTTTTATGCCTGGCAAGAGGGCGACCTACTCATCCCCAGTCGCCACGGAGTTCCAGAGCCTGACCCCAACAACCCCCGCAGACCTCAAGTCACCCCAGACTGCGTCTTGATTCCCTGTGTAGGGTGGTCAGAATCCAGGGTAGGCGATAAAACGCATTATTGGCGCCTTGGATATGGGGGCGGCTACTTTGATCGCACTTTGGCGCAGTTGCGAGCCAGCAAGCCCAACCTACTTTGCGTAGGCATTGGATTTGATTGGCAAAAGCTAGATGATGCGCAATGGCAGGCTCAAACACATGATGAGCCTTTAGATGCCATGCTGACTGAGTCAGGCTTAGTAATTATTTGTTGAGACTTAAATTATCGGCAATCGCTAAAACAGCATCCGCCTGATTAAGAGAATAGAAATGTAAGCCTGGAGCGCCAGCAGTTAAGAGCTGATCACAAAGATCGGTCACCACCTCCTCACCAAAGGCACGAATCGAAGCAGTGTCATCACCGTAAGACTGTAGGCGTAAACGGATCCAACGCGGGATCTCTGCGCCACAAGCATCTGAAAACCGAAGTAATTGAGTGCTATTGGTAATCGGCATAATCCCCGCAATCACCGGCTGAGTAACACCCAAGTCATAGGCCTCATCCACAAAGCGGAAGTAAGCATCGCTATTGTAGAAATACTGAGTCACCGCTGAATTGGCGCCAGCCTTCATCTTCTGTACAAAGAAGTCCACATCAGTTGCTGGCGATTTGGCCTGGGGATGACTTTCTGGATAAGCGGCCACATCAATATGAAACCAGTCACCTGTTTCTGCGCGGATAAATTCCACTAATTCATTGGCGTGATGGAACTCACCATACTGGCCCATGCCAGATGGCAAGTCACCACGTAAGGCCACGATCCGTTTAACACCCAAAACTTGATATTGCTTCAACATTTCGCGCACGCTCTCACGTGAACTACCAACACAAGATAGGTGTGGAGCAACCACTGCACCTGCAGCATGAATATCGCTCACCACCTTTAATGTGCCAGATTGAGTAGAGCCACCGGCGCCAAAAGTTACGGAATAAAAAGCGGGCTTGAGCGTTTCACTAAAACGCTCGCGCACGAGATGCAACTTACTCTCACCTTCAGGTGTTTTTGGAGGGAAGAATTCAACGCTTAATTCCATGGTCTTGGGCCTGTGTCTCTATTGAAAATGTCTAGCAAGGGTACAAATTAATAACGGTAGTGGTCAGCCTTATAAGGGCCTTCTTTCGTTACGCCAATGTAGGAAGCTTGCTGATCAGACAATACAGTTAACTGTGCATTCAATGTCTTGAGCTGTAAACGAGCAACCTTCTCATCCAAATGCTTAGGCAAGGTGTATACGCCGACTGGGTATTTATCTGTACCAACCGCATTCCACAACTCAATCTGAGCAATCACTTGGTTTGCAAATGAAGAGCTCATTACGTAGGAGGGATGTCCAGTACCGCAACCGAGGTTAACCAAGCGGCCTTTGGCCAAGATGATGATGCGCTTCTCAGGATTGCCATTGGCTGCTGGGAAAATCACATGATCTACTTGTGGCTTAATTTCTTCCCACTTATATTTCTCGATACCAGCAATATCGATCTCGTTATCGAAGTGCCCGATGTTACAAACGATGGCTTGATTTTTCATCTTCGCCATATGGTCATGTGTAATCACATGGTAGTTACCTGTTGCTGAAACAAAAATATCTGCTTTATCTGCAGCGTAATCCATTGTGACAACACGGTAACCTTCCATCGCCGCCTGTAATGCGCAAATTGGATCAACTTCGGTAACCCAAACCTGAGCAGACAAAGCGCGCAAAGCTTGAGCGGAGCCCTTACCTACGTCACCATAACCACAAACAACGGCAACCTTACCGGCAACCATCACATCAGTAGCGCGCTTGATGGCATCAACCAAAGACTCGCGGCAACCATAGAGGTTATCGAACTTACTCTTAGTAACAGAGTCATTCACGTTAATTGCTGGGAACTTGAGATCACCCTTAGCAAACATCTGATACAAACGATGTACGCCAGTAGTGGTTTCTTCTGTTACGCCTTTGACTTTTTCTAAGCGCGTGGAGTACCAAGTTGGATCTTGCGCCAATTTATTTTTGATCGCAGCAAATAAAATAGTTTCTTCTTCGCTCGTTGGATGATTCAAGCAAGCTTGATCTTTTTCAGCACGTGCGCCGAGGTGCAATAACAAAGTCGCATCGCCACCATCATCCAAAATCATATTAGTGAAGCCGCCATCAGCCCACTCAAAAATACGGTGCGTGTAATCCCAGTACTGCTCAAGGGTTTCGCCTTTAATCGCGAACACGGGCGTACCGTTTGCGGCAATCGCTGCAGCAGCGTGATCTTGGGTAGAGAAAATATTGCAAGATGCCCATTGCACCTCAGCACCAAGAGCTTCCAGCGTCTCGATCAAGACTGCAGTTTGAATGGTCATGTGCAATGAACCAGTAATGCGTGCACCGCGCAATGGCTGTTGAGCTGCGAACTCATCACGAATGGCGATGAGGCCTGGCATTTCAGTTTCAGCAATGGCGATTTCTTTACGGCCAAAGTCAGCCAAAGAAATATCGGCAATAGCGCAACGGGTTGCTACAAAGTTGTTTAAATCGGAAACGGTATTCATGAATGCTCCAGCTAAATACGATCCAATGCTGGAGTAGAAACTCGCTAGCCATTGAATCATGGGTTAGCGAGCGCAGTTGCAATTAGCAAACTCTGGGGTTACCTAGGAGTCCACTCCCTTCAAGCCTGGGGAAACACTGGTTCTCAGTATTCCTTGCAACGCTCCTTGAAGGTATGGCGAAATTGT
>CANBPJ010000032.1 GCA_947371415.1 Burkholderiaceae bacterium
AAGTGTTTCGATAAGGATTCAATGCGTCCAGCCTCTGCGGCGCGCTTTGCCGCATTGAGCGGAAACCAACAATTGGCATCTTCCATATTGGCATTGCGTCGATCAATACCCACATGTGCAATACGTAAATCCATGTCTTCATCAATGGATTGGCTGTATGGCTCATAAAACTTGGCAGCTGCATTGTATGGCGCCCCAGGCCCTTGCGGCCCCTTGCTCATATCAAAAGGTACTGCAGTGGTCACTAAAGCTAAAACAGATTTATTGAGCGGTTTGCTTAGCGCAGTAAAAGGAACATCACTGTAATGAGCCCAGACATAGGGTGTTTCATATCCCAAGCCGAGGTAGTAATTTCGAGTGCGTTCGATATACCGAACGGGCTGATCCAGTTCAGGCGCGAATATTAATTCAGAATTCTTGGTCATTAAAACATCCCTGTAAGATATTGTTTATTAAATATCAGGAGATTTCATTATGGCTCAATGGCTTAGATTTCAACATCAAGGTAAATCAGGTTTAGGGCAAGTGCAAGGTGAGCAGATTGCCGTCTATACAGGCGATCTATTTAACAATCCCCAAGCCACAGGCGAAACATTAAAGCTATCTGATGTCACTATCGATATTCCCTGCACCCCATCCAAGATGGTTGCCATGGTAGACAACTTTCATGCACTGGTTACTAAACTTGAGCATGCAGTACCAGCTGAGCCTTTGTACTTTCTCAAAGGAAACAATTCCTTCTTAGCTACCAATCAAACCATCCGCACCCCGAAGTCATATTCTGGCAAAGTAGTTTATGAGGGTGAGCTTGGTATTGTGATTGGCAAGGCTTGTCACGAAGTGGATGAGATACAAGCAGCCAGTGCGATTTTTGGCTACACCTGCATTAACGATGTGACCGCAATTGAGATTTTGAATCGAGATCCAGGGTATGCCCAGTGGACGCGCTCGAAGAGCTTTAATACCTTTGGCGTCTTTGGCCCCTACATCACTACAGATGTAGATCCAAGCAAGCTCAGCATCAAAACAATTCTGAACGATCAAGAACGCCAGAACTACCCAATCGCCGATATGATTTTCCCAACAGCGAAATTAGTTAGTCTGATTTCTCAAGATATACCACTACAAGCTGGCGACATCATCGCCTGCGGAACTTCTGTTGGTGTTGGTTCCATGAAGCCCGGCAGTACTGTCAGCATCATTATTGATGGTGTTGGACGCCTAGACAATCGCTTTGAATAAGTCAACAAGACTACCAATCAAAAACTGCAGCTTTAATAATAAAAACCCTCACCATATTTAGTGGTGAGGGTTTTTTAATGCCCAAGTATTTTAGCTATTTCAGCCTACAGCTTCTCTAAACTTCCTTTAATAACCTGAAACAGATGGCAATGCCAAGCTACCTTTGGAGGCCTGAACATTCTCATCAAGATACTTTGTTAATGCAAAGACGGTATTGAGACAAGGTGTTGGTGTCTCCGTAATCTTGCCAAGCTCAATCACAGAGCCCAATAACGCATCAATCTCCAGGCTACGGCCCGCCTCTAAGTCTTGGAGCATGGATGTTTTGTGTTTGCCGACTTTTTCAGCTCCAGCAATGCGTCGCTCAATATCAACACGGAAAGTGACGCCCAACTTCTCGGCGATTGTTTGCGCTTCAGCCATCATGTTGCGAGCCAACTCCTTGGTCAGTGGGTACTGGCAAATGCCTTCCAAAGTACCGTGGGTTAGCGAGCTGATTGGATTGAAGGTCATGTTTCCCCACAATTTCAACCAAATTTCAGAACGGATATCGTCTAAGACTGGAGATTTAAATCCAGCACCAGCCATCATCTCTGAGATCTTTTGAATACGCTCTGTTGGCTGACCATCGAGCTCTCCCAATGGGAAGCGATTACCTTCGACGTGACGAATAACGCCAGGAGCTTGAGTAAAGGTGGCTGGATACACTACGCAACCAATAATATTGTTTGGATTGATGGCCTTCTTAGCAACACCACCAGCATCCACTGTCTCAACCGAGTGATCTTGATAGTCACCGCCTAACTTCTGGAAGTACCACCAAGGAATGCCGTTTTGCATTGGAATCAAAATGGTGTCTGGACCCATGATGGATGCAAGATCTTCAATGATGGGCTCAACCTGGTGCGCTTTGACCGCCAGAATAATTACATCAGGAGTTTCAGCATCTGTAATTTTCTCAACCGCCTTTACCTCGGCTACTAAAGGCTCGGGCTGGTCATTCATGATTAATGCCAGACCACGTTCTTTAATGGCAGCTAAAGTAGCACCACGAGCAACGACAGTGACATCATTGCCTGCGCGCGCCAACATGACAGCAAGATAACCGCCAATAGCGCCACCCCCACCGATTACACAGATTTTCATAAGAACTCCATAAAGATAAGAAATTTTGAATTAATGTCATATTAGAGGAGAATATTTTGCGGTGCAACAAAATATTGTTGCCTAAATTTTAGGCAACTCTAGGCCTATTGAGCGGTTAATTTACGCTTAATTGGGTCTTGGGTACCAACCCACCCAAAAGCATGCCTATGACACTAGCGAAAAGTCCGGCCAATTGAGGCGGAAGAATGGCAGTGGGCGCCAGAGTTTCGCAACCAATCCAAACGCCAAGGCCGCCCAGAACTGCCAATAAGCCTCCAAGGGAGTTGGCTTTTGACCAATAGACGCCAAACGCCAATGGAACAAAAGCTGCCACCAAAGTGATCTTATAGGCGCTCTCAACCATCTTAAAAATCGATAAATGGGAATTAATTGCAAAGAATGTGACTATCACTGCAAAACATAAAACAGTAATCCGCATCACTTTCAATAAGTCTTGATCAGATAGATGCTTGAAAAAACCTCTCACAATGTTTTCAGCAAACGTTACGGACGGTGCCAGCAAGGTGGCACTGGCACAACTCTTAATGGCCGACAGTAAGGCGCCAAAAAACATGACCTGCGCAATAAGTGGTGCGTGATTCAAGATCAGCTTAGGCAAAATCATTTGCGGATCAGTATCTAGATATTGCTTCACCAGATCTGGACTAATAATGGTAGCTGAGTAAGCCAGGTAGAGCGGGACAAAAGCAAAGATGAAATACAACACGCCACCTAATAGGGCTGCCTGCACTGCAATATTGACGTTCTTGGAAGAGGTAATACGTTGAAAGACGTCTTGCTGGGGAATTGAACCCAGCATCATGGTGCATAAGGCGGCCACAAAACCCAAGATGGAGGCGAGATTCATATCTGGCCAGAAGTTAGAAAACTGTCCAGCGGCAGCTGCATGCTCCAGAACCACACCAATGCCGCCGGTTTGAGCCGTCATCTCGCCGCCAATGTAGAGCATCCCCACCACAATGATGATCATCTGAATGAAGTCAGTAATTGCTACCGACCACATGCCGCCAAAGAGGGTGTAGATCAGCACGCTACCCGCACCAATCAACATGCCGCCAGTTTGAGAAATACCCCCCTCAGAAACGACATTAAAGACTAAGCCCAAGGCTTTAATCTGCGCTGCAACCCAGCCCAAATAAGACACCACAATACAGAGCGTCACTAAGACTTCTACCGTGCGACCATATTTTTCTCTGAAAAAATCACCGATAGTGAGCATGCGGCGGTTGTACAAATGGCGAGCAAAAAAGAGCCCAACCAAAATTAGGCACATTGAAGAACCAAAGGGGTCCGAAACAATACCGCCAAGCCCTTCTTTTAAGAAGGTAGCAGGAATACCCAGCACCGTTTCAGAGCCAAACCAGGTAGCAAATACAGTAGCAGTAACAACCGGCAGCGGCAGACTGTGACCAGCCGCAGCGAAATCAGCCGTGTTTTTAACCCTGAGAGCAGCCCAAAGACCGATACCTACAGACACCACCCAATAGATGACGACAAACCAAATGAGCATCGCCCAATTTCTCCTTCAGGAATTTGCACAAATTATATGGCCTTGTTACTTATGTCATTTAATCAATGGGGGCCAAATTTGGGCTAGTCTGTCTGACATAATCCATGGGTGAATTCCAGCATAGAGAACCCAAACGCCGATTTAGCCTATCAAAAGGCGATTTTGGGTTCTGTATCGCGCACTTTTGCGCTCACCATTCCCCTACTTCCTCCAGCTATTGAAGTGGTAGTTGGCAACACCTATTTACTATGCCGAATCGTCGACACAATCGAGGATGCGGCAGAGTTGAGCCCCTCGGAGAAACAAGGCTTATCTAAACTATTTTTAGATGCGGTGCTTGGCACTATTCCCGTAGCGTCATTCGTAACACCCTGCCTGGAGGCTTTGAAGAGTTACTCTAATGTTGATGAACTCGATTTAATTACTCATACCCCCACCATTCTTCGGATTCTTCACACCTTTCCTGGCCGAGATCGGGCGGCTATTAGTCGCTGTGTTTCGATCATGTCTGAGGGAATGTCGCATTTTCATAATCGACAAACGCAAGAAGGCCTTAAAGATCTCGCCGAATTTGAAGAATACTGCTATGTTGTAGCAGGAGTAGTTGGCGAGCTACTCACCGCAATCTTTGGCCACTACTCCCCTGGATTTGCAAAACACATCGGCGGTCATGAGATGCTGGCCATTGAATTTGGCCAAGCCTTACAAATGACCAACATCCTGAAAGACTCACCGGAAGACCGCGCTCGTGGAGTTTCCTGGAAGCCTGCGCAGATGAACCAAGCTGAGCTTCTCAAGATTGCCTACGAAAAACTGCAGAACTCCCTTAGTTATATTCTTCTGATTCCAACCAATGAAATCGGTATGAGACGTTTCTGCTTCTTGGCATTTGGACTTGCGGTCATGACCTTAGAAAAAATTGCTACTAAAAAAGAGTTCAGCAATAAGGCTGAGGTAAAGCTTTCTAGAAATACAGTTTGGGTTTTCTATGGCTTTACCAAACTAGCTGCTAGCAATAACTTCCTTGTGAAATCATTTTTTTACACCGCCTCTAGTCACTTGAGAAGACTCGCAGCAGCAAGCAATTAAAGCGCGCCCTCGTGCTTTAAAAGCCAAAGCTTGATCTGGCGATAAAAACCAGGACTATCCTCCTTCATAAAGCCCCCAAGACCTTGCGCAGACACCACCCTGTGACATGGAGTAACTAAGGGGTATGGATTAGCGCCACAGGCAGTCCCGACTGCGCGAGGCCCGCTCTGAATCATTTTTGCAATCTCACCATAAGTATTGGTATTACCCACCCCAATACTTTGAGCAGCACTCCACACTTTTTGCTGATGAGCTGTCCCAGCCGGCTTGAGGGGAAGATCAAAAACAAAAGAGGCATTTTTGAAATATTGCTCGCACTGCTTTGAAAATACCCTTGCCAAATGATTGCCTGAAGGACTCAATGCGGTATTTGGAGGTAAATAATCAATTTTTGAGATCATCAAGCTCCCATCAACCAACTCTGTTTGCACGCCTAAGCAGCCAAAAGGGGCTGATATCACGCAATATTCGGTAGATTGATCGGTGGCCATACAGAAGATTCTGACATACATTGAAGAATCAATTTATGCGTCTTTCCCATAAGCCTATAGCTAGTGAAATCGCACTTTGCTATATTGGTTGCTCCTTATTCTTTGCAGGCATAACTAATGGACACTTTTTTTGATGATTGGCCTTTTATTGGCCAAGTCGCACTAGTCCTATTTTTACTCGCACTCTCCGGCTTTTTTTCTATGGCCGAAACCAGCATGCTGTCCTCCAATCGTCATCGCCTACGCGCTATGGCCAATGGTGGCAATGCTGGAGCTGCGCTTGCTGAAAGGCTATTGAAGCGCATTGATTCGCTATTGTCAGTGCTACTCATTTCCAACAACCTCATCAATACCATCTTGCCAATTTTAGTTACTGGCATAGCACTCCATATTTTTGGTGATAGTGGCCTGGTGTTGTCGATTGCCACCCTGGTGGTTGCCTTGCTGATCATTATTTTTAGCGAGATCACGCCAAAAGTGATTGGAGCAGCCTTTCCAGAAAAAATTGCTAGCAATGTTGGCTGGCTCATTCTCCCGCTCGCCTTCGTACTAAAGCCCCTACTTTGGTTTATCAACAGCTTTGTATCTGGATTAATGCGAGTTTCTGGATTGCAGACCTCCACTGAAAATAGAGCGATGAGCAAAGAGGAGTTGCGTAGCTTGGTTCTTGAGTCCAATCGCTTTGTCTCGACTCACCATCGCAACATTTTATTAAATCTATTTAACCTAGAAAATATCTTGGTTGATGATGTAATGACGCCTCGCTCAAAGATTGAAGTGCTAGATATCTCTCGGCCGATTGATGAAGTCGTGCAACAACTGGAAACTTGTTATCACAATAAATTGCCGGTCTGCGATGGGGACTCTGAACGCATCGTGGGCATACTGTCTGTAAAAAAAGTACTTTCATTGCTGGGTAACAAAGAACTTCATCACGAAGACTTTCGATCTCTTTTGAATGAGCCCTATTTCATCCCCAGCGGAACACCTGTTCTACAACAAATGCAATTTTTTCAAGATAACCAAGAACGCTTGAGTCTGGTAGTCAATGAATATGGCGAAGTGCTTGGTCTAGTTACCTTTGAAGACATTGTCGAAGAATTAATCGGTGAATTCACAACCTCTTTCTCCAATCTCTCCAATGATCCCCGCTGGCTAGCAGATGGAACTTATTTAGCTAGTGGCACTGCTTCATTGCGAGATTTAAATCGCCTCCTCAAACTAGATTTGCCATTGGATGGCCCGCGCACCTTAAATGGTCTTATCTTGGAAAAACTAGAGGCCATTCCTGATTACGACGTCAGCATTCGGATTGCTGGCGTAGTTATGGATATCGTTCAGTTCGATGAGCATGGAGTGAAAACTGTCAAGCTATACCAGCCCATTACGCAGTCGCATCAAGATTGAACGAGCTGCTGCATGACTCACACATTATTCGAACCTGGCATGAAATTGCTGTTCATGCATTAAATACTCGGGCTACGGATATCCATATTGAGGCAAGATCTCAAGAAACCGTAGTACGCGTGCGAATCGATGGTCGCCTAGCTTTACAAAACCAATATCCGATTGATCTACATGAACGCTTAATAACGCGCATCAAAATCTTGGCGCGTCTGGATATTGCAGAAAAGCGTTTGCCACAAGATGGGCGCCTGACTATTGGCCATGACTTCAGTCATCCCAATATCGATTGCAGGGTATCCATCCTTCCTACTCTACATGGCGAAAAAGCCGTAGTCCGCATTCTGCCAAGCCGCCTGGAAGAGCTTTCGTTAGATCAGCTTGGCCTACTGCCAGAGCAACTGGAGATATTTCAACATGCCATTCATCAAACCAATGGCTTAATTTTGGTGACTGGACCAACAGGCAGTGGGAAAACGCGAACCTTATATAGCTGCTTAAGCGCGCTGAATCAAGTACAGCGCAATATTTGCTCTGTAGAAGACCCAATTGAAATTAGACTTCCTGGCGTCAATCAAGTGTCCTACCACCCAAAGGCGGGTTTAGACTTTCCAACGATTATTCGCGCCCTTTTGCGGCAAGATCCTGATGTCATCATGATTGGTGAAATACGTGATGCCGCAAGTGCACAGCTTGCTATTCAGGCTGCACAAACAGGTCATTTAGTTCTCAGCACTTTGCATACGCGTAATGCAATGGGCGCCTTGAGTCGACTCAAAAGTATTGGCATCGATCAAGAGTCAATTGAATCCTGCCTTCGCTGTGTCAGCTCTCAAAGACTGATTCGCAAACGCTGCAATCAATGCGGACAGGCTCCCAGCAAAGCAGCTTGCCACATCTGTGGAGGATCTGGATATTTTGGCCGCATTGGTGTCCATGAAGTTTTAGGTAGCAAAGAGTTGCTTGAATCAGCTCGCCCTTTAGACCTCTACTCTGCAGGCATGCAATCGGTACAGTCCGGCTTAATAGATCAGGCCTCCCTAGATTGCGAGCTTGGCACTTGGCATTAATCAGAGTGCTCTTAAATAAAAATCTCAGTAAATCTGAGCAACTGCATTTTGCCCAGCAAATGCTTGCCCTACTTCAAGCTGGGCTTCCTTTGCTCAATGCAATTCAATTACTAATCCGATCTGCACCGAAATCTTGGCAAATTTGGCTGGAGAATATTCGCTCCCTTCTCCAAAAGGGTAATAGCTTTTCTTTTTGCTTAGGCGCACAAGATGGAAAGTTTTCCCAAGAATTTACAAACCTCATTCGGGTCAGCGAGAGATCTGGTGATCTCAGTTTGGCACTGCGCACGATTTCTCAACAACTCGAATCCCAAATTGAATTGCGCAGAAAAGTACAACAGTCCTTGACCTATCCCGTAATCACACTCGCAACTTCATTTCTGCTGGTACTGGTGATGATGGTCTGGGTTGTGCCCGTTTTTAAAGAAGTCTTTGGAAATTTTAATGCAGAGTTGCCAGCACCCACTAGAATGCTGATTGCTATCTCCACAGGAATCCAAGAATACTTTTTAGAAATTTCTGCGGCGATATTGGTCATGGCTACCGGCTTTATATTCGCATGGCTCAACTCTAGCTCGCTCCAGAAATGCTGTGACGTCCTCCTATTACGAATTCCGTTTTTTGGAAATCTGTTTAGGCTGGCAACACTTAGTCATTGGTGTCGAACTTTAGGTCATTTATTAGAAACTGGGTTACCACTGCCTGATGCGCTGCGTGTAAGCGCACAATCCTCTAATCACTGGGTAAGCCATGACTTCAGTGCTGAAATCTTTAAACATCTCACTCGTGGCTGGCCTTTAGGGGAGTCACTTAAACGAGCAGACCCTAAATCGCGCCTGCTTGATATAGAGACATTGTTACTACTGCATATCGGTGCTGAAAGTGGAGGATTGGCTGAGATGCTGAATAAGCGCGCTACCGCCCTAGGTTCACAGCTAAGTAGTCGACTAAGCACGCTTAGCCAAAGCCTGGAGCCCGCACTTATTCTTTTAGTAGGGGTCATCATCGGCAGCTTAGTCATAATCCTATATCTACCCATCTTCAATTTAGGACAAATCGTTTAGTGGACCCCAAAACAAGCATCTGGATCATTAAATCCCTGTTGATATTGGCTCTGCTTTACTTGGCCTATACAGATTGGCGCACGTTTCGCCTACCCAATGTAATCACATTCCCCTTGATCATCTTAGGCATCACTTTTAACTGGGTCTCTGAGCTACGCCTGACATCGCCGTCGTCCGCACTCATTGGGGCGATCTTAGGGTTTGGCTCACTCTGGGCATTAAATGCTGGCTATCGTCTACTCAAACACCGCAACGGAATCGGCATGGGTGATGCAAAGCTTTTGGCTGCATTGGGTGCGTGTCTTGGTTGGGGAGCCCTCCCGAGCATTCTCCTCATAGCCTCCATCACGGGTCTTCTTGGTGGCATCACCTGGCTAACCTGGAATCGTCATCGGCTACATCAAGCCTTTCCTTTTGGCCCCTTTTTAGCTATTGCTGGCATCATTGAGTTGTTATGGCCTCAACTCATTCAAACCCTGATCCTGCCCAGGCTGATCTAAAAGCTTTAAAAGGGACGATTCCCTTAATTGGCTTAACCGGTGGCATTGGATCCGGCAAGACCGCAGTCAGTGACTTACTGGGCGCGCTCGGGGCTGGGATTATCGACACAGATTTGATTTCCCATCAAATTACCGCTTCCGGTGGTAAAGCCATTCCATTGATTGCCAAGGCATTTGGGGCTGAATTTATTGATCCCCAAGGTGCCCTGAATCGCCCCAAAATGCGTACTTTGGTCTTTGGAGACCCCAAGGCCCGGCAGTCCTTGGAGAAAATTACCCACCCCTTGATTCAGCAAGAAACTGCTAAACAGGCCTTTGAGCTCGCAAAGTCGGGAGTGCCTTACCTAGTTTTTGTTGTTCCTCTTTTGATTGAATCAGGATCATGGATAAAACTCATTGACTATCTTGTCGTGGTGGATTGCCCCGAAAAAACCCAAATAGAAAGAGTGATGCGCCGCAACAATATGACTCGCCCAGACGTGGAAAATATACTTAAAGTGCAAACTAGCCGAGCCACTCGGCTCGCTGCCGCTAATGCGGTGATTCAAAATCAGGGCAGACTGGATGACCTCAAACCAGAGGTTTTAACTCTGCACCAGGAAATACTCAGAATTCAGGAAGAGCCCCTGAGTTCGTCATAGAATATAGGCTTGTGATTGTCTACGAATACCCCTTCAATGAATTAGTCCGAAGCATGCTTCGGCTGGAGTATTTGTTCGCCCGCTTCAACCACTTCCTACGATCTGATGATCCTGAGCTTCACCACAATGCGATTGCCATGTTGTTTGATTTGGGTGATATTGGTTCTCGAGGCGACATTAAGTCTTTATTACTCAAAGAATTCGAGCGTCAAAAATATACTTTGAATGGCTTAAAGTCTTCCCAAAAAGTAGATCAAGAGGCGCTTTCACAAACACTAGCTGAAATTGATAAAGCCGCCCTCAATATTAATCAGTCTATGGGCAAACCGAATGCAATCATTAGTGAAAGTGAATGGCTTAATGCTATTCGTACTCGCTTAAATATTCCCGGTGGCACGAGTCCAATTGATCTACCGAGCTACCACGCTTGGAAAAATACCCCGTCGACTCAACGCAGAGAATTGCTAGAAAAATACGTTGCACCACTATTGCCATGGCATGAGGCTTGTCAAATTTTCTTACGCTTATTACGTCAATCTGGCGAAGCTAAAGATGTGGTTGCACATCAAGGCTCTTATCAACAAGCGCCATCCGGTAAAGTTTATCAATTGATGCGAATTGCTATCGAAGATGATGCGCTTTTCTCTGAGATCAGCGCGAATAAATATTTACTATCTATTCGTTTTCTAAAAGCGGATCGAGATAAAAAACCTCAAATCATCAATGAGGATGTGCCTTTTAGACTCACCCTCTGCCAGCTCTAAATCTTTAGTAGCCTGAGTTTTTCTAGCATCGGCCACGCCGCCGGCAATAAAGGCTCAACCGTTGGAATTGCATCTCCGAGTAATTGCCAGGATAGCAACTGCCCCTCGCACCCCTTGGGTACTCCACTCCATTTACGGATAATGCTGACATGTAAGCGTACATAAGCATGGGGATAGTCGTGCTCTAAAACGACTAGCTCTTCGCTAGACTCGATATCAATCCCTAGCTCCTCCTGCAATTCGCGTTTCAGCGCTGAAAATACAGATTCGCCAATTTCAATTTTGCCACCCGGAACTTCCCAGTAACCTGCATAAGGCTTACCTTCTGGGCGCTGACCCAAGAGATAGCGACCTTCTGAATCCAATAAGATCCCAGCGGCAACTTCCGTTACGGGGCGATTGAATTCATTCATCAGGGGTCAACTGCTTAAGCAGTATGTGAGCCAGCCCAATGCTTGGCGAACTGCCAAGCTACACGACCAGAACGTGAACCACGTTCTAAGGCCCAAACCAGCGCCTCGGCTCGCGCACTTTCTATTTGTGCATCACTTAAGCCAAAATGGCGCAACCAATGTGCAACGATTTCAAGATACTCATCTTGTTTTGGCGGATAGAAAGAAAGCCATAATCCAAACCGCTCAGAAAGAGAAATCTTTTCTTCAACCACTTCACCTGGATGTATCTCGCCATCATCGCTATGAGAATAGCTTAGGTTGTCCTTCATATGTTCAGGCAAAAGGTGTCGGCGGTTGGATGTGGCGTAAATCAAAATATTGTCGACTTGCGCAGATACCGAGCCATCCAATGCTGACTTCATAGCCTTATAGCCAGATTCACCATCTTCAAATGAAAGATCATCGCAAAAAATAATAAATCGCTCTGGCCGATCACCCAGCAAATCAGTAATGTCAGCCAAATCAGCTAAATGTTCTTTTTCCACTTCAACTAAGCGCAGGCCCTGGCTAGCAAACTCATGCAAGCTTGCCTTAATCAGCGAGGACTTGCCTGTACCTCTCGCACCAGTTAATAAAATATTATTTGCTGGTTTTTTTTGAATAAAGTTTTTAGTGTTATCGCGAATAGCATCGCGTTGACGATCGATATTTTTTAGATCTTCAAAAGAAATATCCGCTACATGTTTCACTGGCTGCAAAAATCCAATGCTACCAAAGATACTGTCGCGACGACGCCATCTAAAAGCAGTCGAAGACTTCCACTGCTCTTCTGTTAACTGCTTTGGTAAAAATGTTTCAAGGTGACTCAGAAGTTGCTCTAGTTTTTCATTCATTTCACGATTTCCTATGAGCGGTAATCAGCATTAATGGAAACGTAATCATGTGATAAATCACAAGTCCACATGGTCTGCTGTGCCGATCCACGGCCCAAATCAATCTTGACGGTAATTTCATCTGCCTGCATCACCCTTTGGCCATCAGCCTCCTGATAGTCGGGATTGCGTCCGCCATTCTTAGCAACCCATACATCTCCAAGCCACATTTGTACTTGATTTACGTCGAGATCGGTAATGCCAGCATAACCAATAGCAGCAAGGATTCGACCTAAATTGGGATCACTGGCAAAGAAGGCTGTTTTCACTAATGGGGAATGGGCAACTGCTTCAGCTACTAAGCGACACTCTTCACCCGTCTTACCACCCTGCACATCAATCGTAATAAATTTAGTTGCACCTTCGCCATCCCTCACGATCATTTGCGCCAATTTGCGAGCAAGGTCAATTAAGGCCACTCGAACTGAGCCATAACTTGGATCTTCAACTGATGCAATTTGCACTGACGATTGGCCAGTCGCCATAATAATGAAAGAATCATTAGTTGAGGTATCACCATCAATCGTAATAGCATTAAATGAAAGATCGGCAACCTCACGAGTCAAGGAGGCTAAAAGGCCGGGCGCAAAACCAGCATCTGTTGCGATGAAGCCCAGCATGGTCGCCATATTCGGATGAATCATTCCGGCGCCCTTGCAAATACCTGTGATCGTAACGAGACCAGCGGGAGTATCCACTGTCATAGACGTAGCCTTAGGCTGCGTATCCGTTGTCATGATCGCTTCTGCGGCATCAAACCAATGATCTTCACCTAAATTTGAAACTGCCTTAGGTAAAGCGCCGATTAACTTAGCAATCGGTAGCGGCTCCAAAATCACACCTGTAGAAAAAGGTAGGACCTGCTCAGGATTCAACTTCAATTCTTTTGCTAATGCATCACAGGTTGCTAAGGCATCTTTCAAACCTTGTTCACCGGTACCCGCATTTGCATTTCCAGTATTCACTACGAGAGCACGAATCTCACCTTTAGCACCATCTTGGGCGAGATGCTCTCGGCACACCTGAACTGGCGCAGCGCAGAAACGATTTAAGGTAAAGACTCCTGCAACCTGAGAGCCGGGAACCAAAGTCATCACTAGGAGGTCCTTGCGATTAACCTTTTTAATTCCAGCTTCGGCAATACCCATCTGAAAACCTTTGACAGGCTTTAGTTGGTCTTTTTGGGGGAGGGGTAAGTTAACTGTCATGATCTGAGAATTGTAGATGAGGCCTCGCAGAGCTGCCGGATCTGGCAGCTCTTTTTACAAGCCAATTTAAATTAGCTTAGTGCGCCGCAGCAGCTCTTATACTTCTTGCCGCTGCCACAGGTACAAGGATCGTTGCGACCGACCTTGGGTCCAGCGCGTAATGGAGCAGGAGCAATTTCAATGGCCACACTACTATCGCCAGTTACCCCAGCTACCTCGAGATCTGCATCTGCATGTTGATACTGCACATCAGAGAGTTTGGCCAAATCTTCATTGATCGACTCGGAAGCTTCATCTAACTCGCTTGCACTACGAATTTGTACCGTCATGATGCTTTTCACAACATCGTTCTTAATGACATTAAGCAACTCACCGTACAGCTCGAATGCCTCACGGCGATATTCTTGCTTTGGATCCTTTTGGGCATAGCCACGCAAATGGATACCTTGACGCAGATGATCCAAGGCTGCCAAATGCTCGCGCCAATGAGTATCTAAGCTGTAAAGTAAAACAGAGCGCTCAAATCCAGCAAATGAAGTTCGACCAGATAGCTCCACTTTCGCATCGTAGGCCTCTTTTGCAACCGCTAGTACGCGATCAACAATCTGTTCATCATCCATCGATGCAGCACTTTCAACCCAATTTTTCAGGTCAATAGTTAAGCCCCAGTCGCCAGACAATACATTCTCAAGTCCCACTAAGTCCCATTGCTCTTCCATCGACTCACGAGGAACATACAAAGCACAAATTGTGCGCAAGACGTCTTCACGTAAATTGGCAATTAAATCGCCAACATCAGCACTTTCCAGCACTTCATTTCTCAAACGATAGGTTTCTTTGCGCTGGTCATTAGCAACGTCGTCATATTCCAACAACTGCTTACGGATATCAAAGTTACGACCCTCAACCTTGCGCTGGGCAGACTCAATGGAGCGAGTCACCATACCAGCTTCGATTGGTTCGCCATCCGGCATTTTGAGGCGATCCATGACTGCACGCAGGCGATCTCCAGCAAAAATACGCAAGAGAGAGTCGTCTAGTGAAAGGTAGAAGCGGGAAGAGCCCGAGTCACCCTGACGACCTGCACGACCACGCAACTGGTTATCAATACGACGACTTTCGTGACGCTCTGTACCAATAATATGCAAACCACCGGCAGTCAAAACCTGATCATGCAGACTTTGCCACTCATCCTGCAAAGTCTTAATCTTGCCAGCCTTATCTGCATCTGAGAGGGTATCCTCTGCCTGAATCAAAGAGGACTGTTTGCCAACGTTGCCGCCCAATACGATGTCTGTTCCACGACCAGCCATATTGGTAGCAATGGTAATCATCTTTGGTCTACCAGCTTGAGCAATGATCTCTGCTTCGCGGGCATGTTGTTTTGCATTCAAGACTTGGTGTGGCAATTGACGCTTATCTAGCAAGCCTGCAATTAATTCTGAGTTCTCAATTGAGGTTGTACCAACCAACACAGGTTGGCCACGCTTGTAGCAATCCTCAATATCTTTGATCACTGCATCGTAACGCTCGCGTGAAGTCTTATAGATCTGATCTTGGCGATCTTTTCTTTGGCTAATACGGTTCGGCGGGATAACTACAGTCTCAAGGTTATAAATTTCCTTGAACTCATAAGCTTCAGTATCAGCAGTACCAGTCATACCGGCCAACTTGCCGTACATGCGGAAATAATTTTGGAATGTAATGGTTGCTAAGGTCTGATTCTCATTCTGAATCTGCACACCCTCTTTAGCCTCAACAGCTTGATGCAAACCATCGGACCAGCGACGACCCTGCATTAGGCGTCCCGTGAACTCATCAACAATAATGACTTCATGATTTTGAACGACGTATTGTTGATCTCGGTTGTACAGAGTATGTGCACGCAATGCTGCATATACATGGTGCATCAAAGTAATATTTTGTGGAGCATACAAGGAGTCGCCATCATTCAAAGCGCCAAGCTCAACTAAAACTGTCTCTGCCTTATCGTGACCGCGCTCTGTTAAGTAGACCTGCTGGGACTTTTCATCAACCCAATAATCGCCAGGCTTTTCAACACCAGTGCCATCCGCTTTTTCTTCACCGATTTGACGCTCTAAGTAAGCGGGCAATGCATTGATCTTGATATAGAGATCCGTGTGATCTTCGGCCTGACCAGAAATGATCAATGGAGTGCGCGCCTCATCAATCAAAATTGAGTCAACCTCGTCAACAATTGCATATGCTAGGCCACGCTGTACGCGCTGACCCAAATCCTGAACCATGTTGTCGCGCAGATAATCAAAACCAAATTCATTATTGGTACCGTAGGTGATATCAGCCGCATAAGCTTCTTGCTTAGTGGTGTGATCCATCTGGGATAAATTGACTCCAACTTTCATACCCAAGAAGTTGTATAGCGTAGACATCCACTCGGCATCTCGCTGAGCCAAGTAATCATTTACTGTAATGACGTGAACGCCCTTGCCGGTCAGGGCATTCAGGTAGACGGGGAGCGTAGCGGTTAAAGTTTTACCTTCGCCCGTTCCCATTTCAGCAATCTTGCCTTGATGCAATGCAAGACCACCCATCATCTGCGCATCAAAATGGCGCATCTTCATCACCCGTGAGCTCGCTTCACGAACCACTGCAAAAGCCTCTGGAGCAATACCATCCAATGACTCGCCCGCAGCTAAACGCGACTTGAACTCCGCAGTTTTAGCTTGCAGTGCGGCATCATCCAAAGCTTGCAGGCTAGGCTCGAAAGCACTAACTTTGGCAACTACTTTGCGATACTGTTTTAAGAGGCGGTCGTTACGACTGCCGACCAGGGTTTTAAGAAGACCGATTACCATGGGATATTGAAGTAA
>CANBPJ010000033.1 GCA_947371415.1 Burkholderiaceae bacterium
TTAGCGCAATACACAATGGCGTTCGATTTCACAAACTTGGCAACGCGCCAAGCAAACATCATGTCGTGCATTTCACTTGGGGTTGGGAGGCGATTACTGACAACACGCATTTCGCTTTCAAGAACGTTCTTTGCATCGGGAGATTGCACCAGCAAACCACCACCAACGCGTTTGAGATCAAAGGTATTAAACGCAGTGCCCAAAGGAATCTCTAAGAGACGCACATTTTGTTTAGCGGCAAAGATAGCTTTGGCCTCAGCGCTAAAGCTTGGGGCAATCAATACTTCCACAAACTGCTTAGAAATCGCCTCGGCTGCTGCACCATCGCATGGCACGTTTAAGGCAATAATTCCGCCAAAAGCTGAGCTCGGATCTGTTTTGAATGCCTTTTGATACGCCTCGAGAGCGTTAGCGGCAACAGCTACGCCGCAAGGGTTTGCGTGCTTAATGATGACGCAAGCTGCCACGCCACCAACATTGCCAGTAAAGCTCTTGACGCACTCCCAAGCGGAATCAGCATCAGCGATGTTGTTATAAGAAAGCTCTTTGCCTTGCAGTTGCTTGTAGTTAGCAAGCGCACCATCAACCGGATAGATATCTTTGTAGAAAGCTGCGGATTGGTGTGGGTTCTCACCGTAACGCATCTCTTGTACTTTTTCGAATGCCAGGTGCAGAGTTTCTGGATAAGGGGAGCGCGTTTTGTGATCTAAGTCATCACCTAGCGCAGATAAATAGTTAGCAATAGCACCATCGTATTGAGCGGTATGCGCAAATACTTTTTTAGCTAGACCTAAATTCGTCTTATAAGAAACCACATTTTTATTGGTTTTCATCTCATCTAACACTGGAGCGTAATCTTTTGGAGAGATCAGCACAGTGACGTCTTGATGATTCTTGGCGGCAGCACGCAACATGGCTGGACCACCAATGTCGATATTCTCAACCGCATCTTCAAAAGAACAATCTGCTTTAGCTACCGTCTCGTTGAATGGATAGAGGTTGATCACGAGCATATCGATGGTATCAATGCCATGCTCTTTTAAAGCAGCCATATGCTCAGGAAAATCTCTGCGAGCAAGTAAGCCACCATGCACCATGGGGTGTAAGGTCTTCACGCGGCCATCCAGCATCTCTGGAAACTTAGTTAATGAAGAGACTTCCACTACGGGTAAATTATTTTCAGCCAGAAGCTTTGCGGTACCACCAGTAGAGATCAGCTTAACGCCTTGCTCATGCAGGGCTTTAGCAAAGGGCACGATGCCATTTTTATCAGAAACAGAGAGTAGGGCTGTGCGAATCATATTTTTCGGAAGGTTTAATGAGTAAAGAATTGGGGGTTGAGGTTTGATTTATTTCAGTAGTTGGTGTTCAAGCAATTTCTTGTGCAAGGTATTGCGATTAATGCCAAGGTACTGTGCGGCCAAAGATTGATTTTGTTTGGCATGTTGTAGCACTAATTCCAACATCGGCTTTTCAACTACTGCCAGAACCATTTGATACAAGTCAGATGGAGGTGTTCCTTTGAGATCATCTAGATACTGCTGTAGCTGAGTCTCAATACATTCAGTGATAGGGTGCTTATTGGTCATAAATATATTAAATAAGTAAAAACTAAATTTAGGCTGCTTCTAAAAATAACAAACGATCTGAATGGGATTTCATTTCATCAAAAAAATCATTCACCATTTGCAATTGTGTTTTGCAATCGTCAGCCGTATTCATTCTTTGGCGAAATGCGTGAGAATCACGCAAGCCTTTGCAATACCAGCCGATATGCTTACGGGCTGTACGTAAGCCAATGTATTCGCCATAGAACTCATAGTGGTCAATGAGGTGGGCATTCATGATCTCCTGAATCTCATTAATTTGTGGAGTCGGTAATTTGCCACCCGTTTCCAGAAAATGATTAATCTCTCGAAAAATCCAAGGACGACCCTGGGCTGCGCGACCAATCATGATGGCATCAGCACCGGTTTCCTTTAAAACAAATGCTGCTTTTTCTGGGGTGGTGATATCACCATTTGCGACCACTGGAATAGCAACACTATTCTTCACGGCGGTAATGGTTTCGTACTCAGCCTCACCGTGATACAGATCTGCTCTAGTGCGTCCGTGCACTGTCAGCATCGAGATGCCAGATTTTTCTGCGAGGCACGCTATATCGATAGCATTTTTGTGTTCGCGATCCCAGCCCGTTCGAATCTTCAAGGTCACTGGCACGGCATCAGGCCCTACACCTACAGCTTGCACTACTGCTTCTAAAATTTGCTGCACCAAGGGTTCATTTCTTAGGAGTGCTGAGCCGGCTGCAACATTGCACACCTTTTTTGCAGGGCAACCCATATTGATATCGATGATCTGAGCGCCGTGCTCGACATTGAGTTTGGCGGCTGCAGCCATCATCTTTGGATCAGCGCCAGCAATTTGAACTGCGATGGGATTGAATTCACCCTGGTGATTGGCACGACGTTGGGTTTTTTCACTCTTCCACAGTAGGGCGTTTGAAGCGACCATTTCAGAAACGGCATAACCAGCCCCCAGTTTTTTACAAAGCTGCCGAAATGGACGATCTGTTACCCCAGCCATGGGAGCAACAAACAATCTATTTGCGAGAAGGTGTGGGCCAATCTTCATTTGTATTGGGTGGAATGTGGGTTACTTCTAGTGTTTGGGAAAGGGTGTCACTTTAGCACAATTGGGCTTAAATCTGCCTAAAAAATAGGCACATTCAGTGATTTAGGTCAAACTGGGAAGGCTTGTATTTTGGAGGCTATTTCAGGCTCTTAGCGCCTACCAAACATCATCTGGCGGGCTAAGGATGTCTTGACTAGGGGGAGCCATTGGAGGGCCGATAAAGCCAATCCTCGGCCAATCACAATCGGAAGTAGATTTGAGGTGAAGATTCTGGCCATGAAGTCGGTGAGGCCAATGGTGGCAGTCCGGTCGGCTTTACGACAAAGGGCATATTCCTGCAATGTTGTCTCAATCGCTGTGGCAGTTTTTTGATCCTCAGGCTTAGAAAACAGTGCGCTGAGTTTTTCAGCCAAGAGATAGGCGTCCCTTAATCCGAGGTTAAGGCCTTGCCCTGCAACAGGGTGCAAGGTCTGAGCAGCATTGCCAATCCAAACCTCATTGCCTTGAGTAATTTCTTTACGGTAATTGAGTCCCAACTGGTAAAGACGGCGATCTTGGATTTTTAGAAATTGCCCAATCCGCGAACCAAATTCTGCTTGCAAGCTTTTCAAGAAGTCCATATCGCTAAGTTCTAGGCGGGCTTGTGAAGATGCTGGCGATCCACACCAAATGAGGTTCAGGATATGAGGGCCATAGTGGCTTGGCAAAACAGCTAATGGGCCTTCAGAAGTAAAGCGCTCCCACGCTTGATGGGGCGCTGCATTCTCGACTTCAACTAAGCCGACTAATGCAGATTGTTCATAGTCCCGACCTGACTCGACCCACTCCTGCTTTTTAAATAAGCCACCTTCGGCATGCACGATACATTTGGCTTGAATATGCTTAATATCTGTGTGGGCATCAATATGGCGCCAGACTAAGTTGGGGCTTTGAACTTGAATCGCTCTTAAGGCTTTGCGCAGAGTGAGGTGAATATCACGATAGCGAATGATGTGTCCCAGCGCATCTTGCTTCAGCTCTTCGCGCGTCATGAGTGCGCGACCAAAGCGACCTACTTGCGACACATGTACCCGATGAATATCAGCGCATTCGTTTGGCCAAGCATGGATTGTATCTAGTAACAACTTGCTGCCGTGCGATAGAGCGATACCCCTGCTATCTGCAGCTGCTAAGTCTGCGTCGTCAGTAGGATTTCGGTCTAGTAATGCAATCTTTGCCTCTGGAAATTTTTGCAGACACCACGCAGCACAGGCGAGGCCTACTGGCCCACCGCCTTGAATCACAATATCAAAGTTCTCTGCTTGCATGCTTGGTTGTTTTGTATTCAGTAGCGTATTAATTATTTTTCATCAGTGCTTCGATTTCATCGGCCTTTACTGGCGCGCCACGAGAAATCAATTCACAAGCAGAGTCATTGACTACTGCATCGTCTTCAATGCGGATGCCGATATTCCAAAAGGCCTTATTAATGTCATCAGCAGGACGAACATATAAGCCCGGCTCAATAGTGAGGACCATGCCCGCTTTCAGTAAACGCCATGGCTTTTCTGAAGAATCTGAGGATGCGCCAAGTGGTTCGCGATAGGAGCCGACATCGTGAACATCCATGCCCAACCAGTGTGAGGTGCGGTGCATATAAAAGCGACGATAGGCGCCAGTCTCAATAGCATTTTCCAGGGAGCCTAATTCAGATAGCTTGAGAAGCTTCTCATCTAATAAGCCTTGGGTAAGAACTCTTAGTGCCGCTTCGTGAGGCTGCATAAAGGTATTGCCTGGTTTGGTTACGGCAATCGCGGCTTCTTGTGAAGCAAGCGTGATGTCATATAGGGCGCGCTGCGGCCCTGTGAACTTACCATCTACAGGAAAGGTGCGGGTGATATCAGAGGCGTAGCCATCTAATTCACAGCCAGCATCTATCAGACACAGTTCACCGCTACGGAGTTCGGTATCGCCAGCACGGTAATGAAGAATGCAAGAGTTGGCGCCGCCAGCAACAATACTGTTGTAGGCAACGCTTTGTGCGCCGCTATGGCGAAACTCATGCAATAGTTCTGCCTCGAGGTGGTATTCACGCAGTCCGGGTTTGCAGGTCTGCATGGCGCGGATGTGGGCACGTGCAGAAATGGCTGCAGCACGACGCATGATGTCAATTTCATGTGCGTCTTTAAAGAGGCGCATTTCATGAATCAAGCTCTCAACATCATGAAACTCAGAGGGTGGATTGATGCCGGCACGGGCTTGGCCTCGAACTTGCTTCATCCAATGACGTAAACGACGGTCTGATTCTGCACTTTCAGAAAGGCGCACATAGACTGCATCCTGATCGGCCAATAGCTCACTCAGCTTGCCGTCTAGCTCATGATTGCTGTGAGCGTATTCCACGCCCAACGCTTCAGGTGCAGCCTCTGGACCTAGGCGAATACCATCCCAAATCTCCCGCTCTGCATCTTTGGGTCTACAAAACACATGAGATTCCAATTGGGGTTGTGAGCTCGACCCTGCAATTTTCAGAACCAGCGTTGCGCCCGGCTCCTCAAAACCAGTGAGATAGAAAAAATCGCTGTCATGCCGGTATGGAAATTCACTATCTCGATTGCGGGCAGTCTCAGGCGCCGTAGTGATAATGGCAATACCACCACCAGTTTTGGCGCAGATGAGTTTTGCCAGTGCGACTCGGCGTTGTTGGTAAATGAGGATTTTATTCATCAGCTGCATTGAGCTCTTGTAATCGTTGGGGCGTACCTACATCGTGCCATGGT
This sequence comes from Burkholderiaceae bacterium, assembly GCA_947371415.1. Classification (GTDB taxonomy): domain Bacteria; phylum Pseudomonadota; class Gammaproteobacteria; order Burkholderiales; family Burkholderiaceae; genus Polynucleobacter. The sequence goes on from CANBPJ010000033.1 coordinate 5,394, forward strand.
CCAGAATATTTTTCACCAGACACTCTATTTTCCAGCATGGCCTCTCTTAGAAGGGGTGCTAGCTTAGCGGGTGCGCCCATTTCTAGATCTTGGAATAGGTCTCGGTGATACAGACCAATTCCGGAAAAGGTCAGTTTTTCAGCGCCATCTCTTGGGTCGTTGGACACCTCGGAGGCTTTGAGATAAAAGTCCCCATGAGGGTGTTGGGCTGGATTTGGCACCATAACAAGGTGTGCCAAAGGCTGATTGGGTAGGCTGCGCAAGCTAGAAGTAAGGTCCAAGAGCTTGTTGATTGGTAAATTGGGGCTAAAGACATCCCCATTGATAACCAGGAAATAGTCCTTTGGGTTTAGGAGGGGCAGTGCTTTGCAAATGCCTCCAGCTGTTTCTAAGGCGCTAGCCTCTTGGGAATAGGTAATTTGGAGGCCAAATTGACTGCCATCTCCCAAAGCCTCCTCAATCTTGTTTCCAAGCCAAGCATGGTTAATCACGACTTTTTGAATGCCTGCTTTACTCAATGCGTCTAAATGCCATGCTAGCAAGGATTTGTTATGGATAGTGAGTAGTGGCTTGGGCAACACATCAGTTAAAGGGCGCATGCGCTCACCGCGACCTGCAGCAAGTAACAGACAGGGAATAAGGTTGCGCTGATTCATCATGGATTAATGCTTATTCCTTGGTGGGGCGCGTCGACTCTAGAATGCGTGCCAAAGGCTTCAATTCGATATAACGGTTAGCAGTGGCAATCGCATACTCGAGCACCAATGGAATATCTTTGAGGTAACCCTCTTTTCCATCGCGATGAAAGAGTCTAGCAAAAATACCCAAGACCTTGAGGTGGCGTTGTAAACCCATCCACTCGAAGTCGCGATAAAACTGCCCAAAATCATTTGGCATTGGCAGACCAGCTTTGCGACCTTCTTCCCAAAACTTAATGACCCAATCAATCACACGTTCCTCTGGCCATGCAATGTAGGCATCTCGCCAGAGAGAGGCGGCATCATAAGTAATTGGCCCATAAACCGCATCTTGAAAATCAATCACGCCTGGATTATTTTCTTCAGTCAGCATGAGATTGCGTGAATGGTAGTCGCGATGTACGTAGACTTTTGCCTGAGCTAAATTATTTTGAATAATCAACTCAAAAGCTTGCTTGATTTGGGCATTCTGAAGATCTGTTAATTCTGTGTGCAGATGCTTCTTCAAGTACCACTCCGGAAAAAGATCTAGCTCACGCTGCAAGAGCGCTTCATCGTAGTTTGGCAATACATCCGGCTTGCTTGCCAATTGCATTTGCACTAAAGCGTGGGTTGCATCTTGATAGAGAAAGTCGGCTGTATCTTCATTTAACTCTGCGAGGTAGGTTTTATTACCAAGATCGTTGAGTAAAAGAAAGCCCTCAGCAATATTTTTTTCTAAAATTTTAGGAACATTTAAGCCGGCATTTTCAAGCAATAAATCAACCTTGATGAAGGCATCCAAGGGCTCATGTTGGGGTGGGGCATCCATCACGATCAAAGTCGCAAAATCCGGGTTTTTGGACTCAATCCGGAAATACCGCCGAAAGCTGGCATCTGCCGAGGCGGGAGCCAAAGTGGGGAGAGCTAATTGCCAGCTGGCTTCAAGGCCTTTTAGCCAGTTGCGGAGGGTGTCTAAGCGAGAGTCAGTCATAGTCGATTCGTATAATAAGGCGGGTCTGGATCTATGAGTCATTATCGCCGTCGCGCCGGCCTTTGCGCCCCTCTTTTTTTAGCTGTCACCCTGCGAGTATTGATGGGGGTTGCATTGTCGCAATTTGCCCTCCCAAGCCTTGCCCAAGCACCCGCACCTTTACCTCCTTCAGCGCAGTCTTTGGGCAGCTCTGCTAATTCCGTTTTGATCCCTGATCGTGGCGATGTCACTGTCCTAAAACTAGATGATCAATTGCGAGTTGGAAAACCTATTGAAGATGGTAAAGCATTGACCTTCACATCGAGCGATTCGATTGATGGAATTGTTGACCGGGAAATGCGTTTAAAGGGGCGGGCACAAATTCGTCGTAATGGCGCCGTCATCAAAGCGGATGAAATTAAATACGATCCCGATTCAGATGTAGCGGATTTATCTGGCAATACTGAATTCTCAAAAGGGAATGCTAGCTTTAAGGGGCCTAAGGCGCGCCTTCGAGTGGATGCGCGTGAAGGTGAAATGGAGGCGCCGAATTATGAGCTGCGCGATAACCGCGCTAGTGGCAGTGCAAAAAAATTAACCATCGAAACCTCTGATGTATTTGTATTTGATAAGGCTACTTACACAACTTGTACCCCAGAAAATCTCGATTGGTATTTCACGGCCAGTACGCTTGAGATTGATAACGAACAAAAGGAAATGGTCGGTACGCACGGCGTCATGCGATTCTACGATGTGCCCATTGCTTATGTGCCTTATTTCACAGCCCCAACCGCCAATCAACGCCGCTCCGGAATACTGGCGCCAGTGGCTGGCTATAACTCCAACAACGGTATTGATATCACGCAGCCGTATTACGTCAACATCGCTCCAAACCGTGATTTGCTGTTGATACCGCGAGTCATGGGGCAGCGCGGCGTTCAGTTGGGAGCTAAATACCAATTCTTGGATCAGCAATATGCTGGTAGTTTAGGTGGTGACTATCTCCCCTATGACCGCAAGACTGGGACTGACCGCTGGCGCTATGACTGGCAACAGAGGCAGAACTTTAGTGGTGATTTGTTGGGAATGGGCGGCATCCCAATTGCCGGCGCATGGACAGGCTATGCCAATGTGGCTCGAGTTTCGGATAACTTATACCCAACTGATTTTTCACAAAGTATTGCTAGCGCAGTGACTAGCCAGTTTCGCCAAGAAGTTGGTACCACCAAGAATTTGACGGGTAGCTTAAGCAATTGGACTGTGGGAGCAAGGGCGATGACTTTTCAGACCTTGCAGCCAGACCCAACGGTGACCGTGCAGTCCCCCTACAATATTTTGCCGAACATTACGGCCGCCTATAACAATCGTTTAACCCCAGCGGTGGCCGATACGAGCGGGAAATACATCACCTTGCCATCCGGACCTGCAACGACTTTTTCAACGGATTTCACACGCTTTGCCTACAACATTGGCGGTAACTTGGCGGCAACTGCGCCGGGCGCCTATAGTCAAGCAGATCGAACAGTAATTAAGGGTGCAATGGCCCTTCCCCAAATTACGCCTGGCTACTACATCACGCCGAAGGTGAGTTTTCAGTCAAACACTTACAACGCAACACCTTACAACCCAGTAGGTGCTCCAGCTGCGCAAGGCTTCACCATTCCCACATTTAGTTTGGATTCAGGCTTGGCGTTTGAAAGAGAGGCGGCTGAGTTAAAAGGGTTCTTTGGTCGCGATATGTTGCTCACGATGGAGCCAAGGGCTTTTTATGTTTACACCCCATTTCAAAGTCAAGCTCAAACCCCTTTGTTTGATACAGCCGATGCTGGTTTTGGTGTAACTCAAATTTTTAGCGAAAACACATTCATTGGTAATGACCGTGTTGCTGATAACAATAAACTGACTGGCGGCTTAACTAGTCGCATGATTGAGGCCAATACCGGTGCAGAACGGGCTAACGTCACCCTTGCCCAGCGTCAGGCCTTTACGGGGCAGAAGGTGGGTCTGAACGGCACCATCACTAATCCCACTACATACTCTGATACCTTGGGCTCCGCTTCAGTGCGCCTGCTTGGTAACTTTAGTGCCGATATGTTCGGTCAGTACAACACCCAGTTGAATCGCTTGGTTCAAACAACAGTGGGAGGAAGTTGGCGCCCTACACCTGGAAGAAGTTTGAACTTTGGCTATCGTAATGTCTGGACGCCTCCAACCCAAGCATCTGTTCAGAATAACCAGCCTTTTGTCCCTGCTGCTACCACTACTGATCAATACAATATTTCAGGCCAATGGCCCTTAACTCGTGAGGTTTCGGTGTTGGGTCGCTGGGGATATGACGCTTTAACCACTAAAACGCTGAATACACTGGTAGCTCTAGAGTGGATGCGAGACTGCTGGACTTTGCGGGGAGCCTATTCTCAGATGCTCAATACCTCACAAATAACGACTACCCAAGTTTTATTCCAAATAGAATTTAGGGGGTTTGGTAGCGCTGGTAGCAATCCAGTTGATATCATGAAGTTAAATGTTCCCGGATATATGCCTACTTCTAAGCCTATACCACCTTCAATATATGAGAACTATCAATGATGCGTAGGAATCGATTTAACCAAGCTTTTGCAGCCACGATGTTGGCTAGCGCTGCTTTGCTGTCTCAATTCACTTTTGCGCAAGATAGTTCCAAGACTTCAGCAGATAGCAAAATTCGTAATATTGATGGTGTCGCGGCAGTAGTGAATACTGGCTACGTAACACGCAAAGAGATTGATGATCGCATTGCATCACTTCAAAAGCAGGGGGCTAAATTGCCTGATGCTTCAGCTTTACGTAAGACAGTGCTTGAGCGCCTCATCCTTGAAAAGATTCAAATCCAGAATGCCGAGCAAGAAGGCGTCACCTTAAGTAATAAGGAGCTCGACAAAATCATCGGTGATATTGCCGCTAAAAATAAATTAACTATTGCTGAACTGAAGGTCAAAATAGTAGCGACTGGCAGCACTTATGAGCGCTATCGGGAGATGTTGCGAGATGATGTGATCATTGGTCGTTATCGCGAGCGCGAGGTTGAAGGCAAGATCAAAATTTCTGATGCAGAAATTGATAACTTCATTACAGATCGAAATCGTGCTGTAGCTGGTGGAGGCGCTGCGCGCTCAACTCCAGCTGCTAAAGGTGAGCCAGAAGAAATCGATGTTGCACAGATTTTTATCCCTGCTGATGCAACTGCAGGAGCTGGAGCTCAAGCTGAGGCAAAGAAAAAAGCAGAATCACTTTTACGTGAAGCGCGTGGCGATGTGGATTTCTTGCAACTGGGTGTAATGGCTGCAAAAGATAATCCGAAGATTAAGTTTCAGGAGCTGGGCTATCGCACTCCAGAACGCTTGCCGCAATTATTTTATGAGGCTGTTAGAAACACTGGTGGTGGGCAGGTTGCCAATGCGGTTGTGAAGAGCCCCGCTGGCTATCATGTCTTAAAGGTTCTAGATCGCCGCGCAATAGTGGCGGGCGCCCCTGAGGTGCAACAGTCTGCTGCAACAGAGAGTACTCCCTCTACTCCCCAAAATATTATGGTGACACAGACTTTGTCTCGTCATATCTTGCTGCGTAGCAGGGCTGGACTGGCTGATCAGGATGCTGAAAGACGCTTGGCAGGCTATCGTGATCAGGTTCGTGCAAAAACAGCTGATTTTGGTGAGTTGGCTAAAAAATATTCAGAGGATGGATCTGCCGCAAATGGGGGAAATCTTGGTTGGATGGGTCCCGGTGATTTGGTCCCGGAATTTGATCAAGCCATGAATCGCTTGCAAATTGGTGAGGTAAGCAACCCAGTGAAGACTGAGTTCGGTTGGCATTTAATTCAGGTACTCGAGCGTCGTGAAGCGCAATTGACTGTGGAAAAACAACGTCAATTTGCTCGCGCAGCAATCCGTGAGCGTAAGTTTGAGCAAGCCTATCAAGATTGGTTGCGTGAATTACGCGATACCGCTACGGTCAAGATCATTAACGCAGATGATCCAGCAGCCAGCCCTCGTTAATCTCGTCATTAGCTCTGGCGAGCCTGCAGGGGTTGGTCCAGAGGTTTCCCTTGCAGCTGCACTGGCATTCTTGCAAGAGCAGCCTGCGGCGACTATTACTCTGCTGGGTGATGCAAGCCTATTTCCAATATCTGACATGTCTGAGGAGTTGTTGACTCGGTTGAAGGTCGAGACAATTCCCCTTTCTGCGCCAGTGATTCCAGGGCGATTGAATTCAGCCAATGCTCAATATGTTCTTGATATCCTAGATGTTGCAGTCAAGGGATGTCTTGATGGGCGCTTTGATGCCATGGTGACTGCGCCAATACAAAAGAGCGTCATCAATGATGGGGCGGCCTCAAACGATGCGCTATTTACCGGGCATACCGAATATCTAGCTAAGCTTTGCAATCAAGCTCACGTTGTCATGATGTTGTGTGCGACTTTGCCGGCGGGCTTTTTAGGTCTCCAGAAAAAGCGCGATCTTCGAGTAGCCCTAGCAACAACACATCTCCCATTACGGGATGTGCCGTCTGCATTGAACCGTGAGCATGTTCTAGAAACCATCCGCATTGTTGAGGCGGACTTGCGTACAAAATTTGCTATCACTAAGCCTGTGATTCGTGTTGCTGGTCTCAATCCGCACGCGGGTGAATCAGGCTACCTCGGGCGGGAAGAAATTGATGTGATTGCTCCGGCTATCGAGACGGCTAAGAATCTCGGTATTCAAGTGAGTGGACCCTATCCAGGGGATACGATGTTTGATGCTGGCTGCTTAGAGACTGTAGATGCATTTATTGCGATGTATCACGATCAAGGCTTAGCGCCATTCAAGTTTGTCAGCTTTGGTGGTGGCGTGAATGTCACTTTAGGTTTGCCGATTATTCGTACCTCAGTGGATCATGGCACTGCGCTAGATATCGCTGGCAAAGGTATTGCAGATTCCGGCAGCATGTTTGAAGCCTTAAGTTTGGCTTATCAATTAGCGGTAAATTCTCAGAATGTAAATACATGATGCATCGTGCTCGTAAGCGATTTGGCCAAAACTTTTTGCAGGACTCGGGAGTCATCTACGCCATAGTCGCCGCGATCAATCCTAGTGAAAATATGCATGTGATTGAAATCGGCCCAGGCCTTGGTGCGCTCACTAGACCCTTGCTGAGCAATCTTGACCAATTAGATCTTCTCGAGATTGATCGAGATTTAGTTGCTTATTGGAATCAAGAAAATCTTAAGGGGCTGAATGTCATCGAGGGAGATGCACTCAAGTTTGATTTTCTGGAGTGGGCAACAGCACGACCGGACAATGGTGGTTTATGTAAGGTTGTAGGTAACCTGCCTTACAACATCTCCTCACCATTACTCTTTCATCTAGTTTCTGCCGCGCACGTGATTGATGAACAAGTATTTATGTTGCAGGCTGAAGTAGTAGAGCGGATGGTTTCTAAGGCTGGTGGTTCTGAGTTCAGCAGGCTTTCGGTCATGCTGCAAGCTCGCTATGACATGGAGCTCGTACTCGAGGTTCCGCCGGAGGCATTCGATCCACAGCCTAAAGTGAACTCAGCAGTAGTTCGCATGATTCCCCGGCAAGATTTCAGCCTAAGTGATGCTCAGTGGCATACCTTGGAAAAATTGGTAGCGGCCGCTTTCTCTCAGAGAAGAAAGATGTTGCGCACTAACTTATCGGCTTTCGCCGATAGGCTGGCTTTATCGGAGTCTGAATTAAAAGCGCGCGCTCAAGATATTCCAGTAGAGCGCTATATTGAATGGGCCAAGATCTTGGCCGCTTAAATTTACAAATCGATATCGGCTACTGATATGCAGCTGGATCTATCACTCGCATTTCAGCTTCAATCCACTTTTCTACTTCTTGATGAAGTTGACCGCCAGTTTTGCCAGCAGAGGCTATGGCAGGGCCAATTGAGAAAATGACTGTTCCTGGTTGCTTTAGAAAGCTATTCTTTGGCCAGCAGCGACCCGCATTGTGGGCAATCGGAATCACCAGTGCTTCAGTAGCACTCGCAAGCCTGGCGCCGCCTTTGCTATAAGGTTTATGCGATCCAGTAGGTGTTCTAGTGCCCTCTGGGAACAATAAAATCCATTTACCTTCGCTTAAACGCTTTTTCCCTTGGCTAACAACAGACAGGGCCGCAGTTTCTTTGCTATTACGATTGATATGAATCATTTTGAGTAAAGCCAGGGCCCAGCCAAAGAATGGGATCCAGAGTAATTCTCTTTTGAAAACGAAGCAGACTTGCTTGGGGAGTAAGGCGATATAAAAAATAGTTTCGTAAGCCGATTGATGCTTGCTAAGAACGACAACGGGTTTATCCAAAACCGCCATCATGTTTTCCATCCCGCGAATCTCGTAACGAATTCCACAGAGGGGCTGCAATATCCAGATGACCACTTTATTCCAAAGGCCGATAAAGCGATATCGATTCTCAGGATTAAGGAATGGAAAAACCAATATGCACAGTACTGACCAGATCGGCGTAAAGATGAGGAGAAACAGGGTAAACAGAGCTGAGCGGATAAAAGTCATATTTGCATTAAACCTGATCTTGTAAGAATGTATTTGCAAATGCCATCAAATCTGCATGAATCTGCGTACCCTCTGGTAAGCCGCCCTTTTCAAGGGTTTTTCTACCCTTACCTGTTAGCACTAAATGGGGGCTTGCACCAAGAGCGATTCCCGCCTGGAGATCGCGCAAAGAGTCGCCAACGATTGGAACGCCCAACAAGGGGGTTGTACTCTGATTTTTTTTATAGCGCAGTGCAATTTCTTTCATCATACCTGGCAGGGGCTTGCGGCAATCACAAGCATTAGCATCCGTGTGGGGGCAGAAAAAAACACTGTCAATATGACCACCTAAGGGCTTGAGTAATTTAGCCATCTTGCTATGCATCGCGTGCAAATCATTGATGTTGAAATACCCGCGAGCTAAGCCAGATTGATTCGTGGCCACAGCGATTTGGTAGCCTGCTTGATTGAGCAAGGCAATTGCCTCTAGACTCCCAGGCAAGGGAATCCATTCTTCGCTCGACTTCACATAATCATCTCGATCTTCATTGATCACGCCATCGCGATCAAGGATGATGAGTTTAGAAGAGCTGGTGCTCATGCTAATTTGCCAAGGTCGGCAATGAGATTCATTTTCTGGTGAAGTTGTTGCAGGAGAGCTAGGCGGTTATCGCGCAACTCTGGATTTGGATCCATCACCATTACATCGGCAAAGAATTGATCAATGGGGGTGCTGAGGGCTACCAGCGCTTTCAATAGATCGACAAACTGACGTTTCTCATAAGCGGAAGTCAGTGCTGGGGTAATACTTTCTAGCGCTTGATACAACGCAACTTCAGCCGGAACTTGCAGTAGCTTGCTTGAGCAGGTCGCTGGAATGGCGCTTGCATTCTTTTTCAGAATATTGCTAATGCGCTTATTGGCAGCGGCTAACTGAGCAGCTTCCGCCAAGGCATTGAATTCACGTAGGGCGGTTAAGCGATCAATTAAATCATTTAGTTGAGCTGGAGACTGGCTTAATACTGCATCAATCTCTTCGGTGGTGAACGGCTTTCCGGCAACCGCTTGATCGCGCAAGTAAGCGCGGAGACGATCAATGATGAAGCCGTAGATATCTTCAGCTTTTGCTTTTTCTTGAACGTCTTGCTGTGGGAATTGTTTGCGAGCGAGCTCAATTAAATCTGGCAGACTTAAAGCGAGATTTTTCTCTAGCAAGAGACGACATATTCCTAAGGCATGACGACGGAGGGCATAAGGGTCTTTGTCGCCGGTAGGCGCCAGACCAACACCCCAAATACCAACCAAGGTTTCTAGCTTATCGGCGATCGCTAAAATAGTGCCGGTTTGAGTCTGTGGCAATGCATCACCAGCAAAGCGTGGCATGTAATGTTCGCTACAGGCAGAAGCGACGTCTACGTGCTCACCATCATGCGTTGCATAATAGCGGCCCATGATGCCTTGGAGCTCCGGGAACTCACCAACCATATCGGTCAGCAAGTCTGTTTTAGCAATTTCAGCAGCACGGCTGGCCAATGCTTCGTCAGCAGATAGGGCTTTAGCAATACCAACAGCAATCCCTTGCACACGCTTTGTGCGGTCTAGTTGATTGCCAAGTTGATTGTGATAAACCACTTTTCCAAGATCGGCTACACGTGAGGCTAATGGACGCTTTTGATCTTGTTGGAAGAAGAAGCGCGCGTCAGAAAGGCGTGGGCGAACTACACGCTCATTACCGGAAATAATAGCCTCTGGCTTATCAGTTTCAATATTCGAAACGATTAAAAAACGGTTACGTAACTTACCCTGCTGATCCGTCAATGCAAAGTATTTTTGATTGGTTTGCATTGTCAGAATCAAACATTCTTGTGGAACCTCCAAGAACTCTGGATCAAAATGGCACTCATAAATTGCTGGCCACTCAACCAAGGCTGTTACTTCATCCAGCAGGCTTTCTGGCATCAGTACTAAATCATCTCCAGCGGCTTTTAACAAAGCCGATTGGATAAATTCACGGCGCTGATTAAAGCTAGCCATGACCTTTGCTTGATTGCTGAGATCAGATTCGTACTGTTCTGCAGAGGTAAGAGTAATGACGCCTGGAGCAAGAAAGCGGTGACCTTCAGTTTGATTGCTAGCGTCAATCCCAAGGGCGCTGATACTGAGTGTGTTTTTGCCATGGAGGGCAACGATGCGGTGCGCAGGACGCGCAAACTCAACATCTGCCAATTCACCATTTTTCTGTAGCACTTGGTAGTGCATCATTTTGGCGATAGGTAATTTATTTAATGTGTGCCCCAGTGCTGCTTGAGCGGTCTGCTCTAATGCTGCACCTTTAGCGATGACATTGAGATAGAGCGCCTCATTTTTTCCTTCACCGGATTTTTCTAGGGTGGAGAGGTCGATGTCGGCGTAACCAAGGGCGGTCAATTTTTTTTGCAGGGGTGCAGTTGGTTTTCCATCAGCATCAAACGCAATACTGATGGGCAGCAATTTTTCACGAACAGGATAGTCGGGAGCCTGGCTCAATACGCTAGTAATCTGAACGGCAAGTCGACGCGGGGTGGCGTAGCCGGTTGCGACCGAGCTCTCGCTGAGTAGACCCGCTGATTTTAAGGTGGTGAAAATACCATCACTAAAAGCATCGCCTAAGCGACGTAATGATTTTGGTGGAAGCTCTTCAGTAAATACCTCAATCAAAAGAGTATCTGATTGAGAGAGAGAATTCGATGTACTCATAATTAGATTACG
>CANBPJ010000034.1 GCA_947371415.1 Burkholderiaceae bacterium
GCACCGACCTCAAGGTCAATAGGTTGCAATAGGGCGCAACCTTGTTGGTCCCAGTAATCTTGGAGTTTGAGAATGATTTGCTGAAAAGTAAGCATGATTAACCTAGCTAAGCCTTTGATTTTACATGGCTAAGCGAGCAAACCATGAAATAACGATTAAATCCGTCTTTGGCGAACGAAGCCTAGGATCAGGAGAAGGCAAGAAAGACTCAAAATGGGGATATTTCCCCAGATCACATAAGGTGTTTTGCCGGAATAGGATTGAACGGTAGTCTTTAGAACACCCTGAGTGAACTTGGGGAGCTCCGCCAATACTGTGCCATCTGGACCCAACACAGCCGTGATCCCGGTATTGGTGGCGCGAAGTGCAGGAAGGCCCGTTTCAAGTGAGCGCAATTGAGATAGTCTTAATTGTTGCGCTGGCGCTTGAGAATCTCCAAACCAGGCGAGATTGGTCATGTTAATAAAGAGGTTGGCAGATTCTTCGCTATTGCGTAAACGTGCAGCCAACTCATTACCAAAGACATCTTCATAGCAAATGGTGATCGCTGCATAGAGTGGCAGCTGCCCCTCTCTATTAATGAGGAATAGGGGTTGATTTTGAGATCCCCGAGAAAAGTCACTCAAGGGCACGCTAAATGCATTTACAAACCAGCGAAATCCTGGAGGAATAAATTCTCCAAAGGGGACTAGGTGAGATTTGTCATAGCGATAGGGTGGGTTGCCTGAACTCAGGCCAATAGCTCGATTGGAGAATTCTCTGCCATCTGCCGGATTGAAATGTCGCCCCAAGACCCCAAATAAAAGAAAGCGGCTGTTCTTGCTTGCAAAGTCCTGGAGGTCTTCCAGAGTGCCTGTAGGTAAATTGGTCTCAGGCCAAGGTAGTGCTGTTTCTGGGGATACAACCAAGTCTGCTTTCGAATCGATCATGACCGATTTATAAAATGCAATTTGTTGCAGCATACCCTCTGGTTTAAAAACTAAGCTTTGAGCAAAATTACCTTGTATGAGTTCTACAGTGAGGGGCTCTCCTCTTGGTTTTGTGAAGGACCAAAGGCTCAAGACTTGACTCAGCCCAATGGCGCAGACTAAAAACAAGGTAGTGGTTTTGAAGTGCACCCTTAAAGAGAGTAATTGCCATGAGGCTAGCACAACAAAAAACGTGCATCCCAATCCACCAAGGTAGGGAGCGACGGGCGCGAATGGACCGTAGACCTGGGTTTCTCCCAGACCCATCCACGGAAAGCCCGTGAAAACTATGCCCCGAAAATATTCGGTTACCACCCAACTAGCTGCCAGCACTAGCCCTGGAAAAAATTTTCCTCTTGAGGTCTTTAGTGACAGTGTGGCGCAAGAGAAAAAGATGGCCAACAGACCGGAAAGTAAGAAGACTGCAATGCAGGAGAGTATGACGTTCATCCCGCCGATGTCATGCAGGCTAATGAAGATCCACCAGAGTCCTAGGACAAAGTAGCCCAGGCCAAATGACAGCCCGAGTAAAAAGGTACTTTTAAAAGATGGGGATGAATGTTTTCTGATTTGCCACCAGATCAAGCTAAGGATCGGGATCTGTATCCATCCCCCCAAAGGTAATTCTGCAGCTGCCGCAAGAATTGCACCAAGAGCGAACAACATCAGAAAGCCGATGCTATTGCTAAGCCTTGGCAGTAGCCGATCAATCAAAGCAATCCTTAGTCAGGCTTTTGAGGAAGTTGGCGTGCAAGCAGAATATGAATCTGCCTAGGATCAGCGCGCTGAACCTCAAATTCAACGCCGTCGATCTTAATGAGTTCACCCACTTTAGGAACTCGACCAAGACGCTGAATCACAAGGCCCGCGACGGTTTCAATGCCTTCGACATCAAATTGAGTGCCTAGTGTTTCATTAAACTGTTCGAGTTCGGTAATGCCTTTAACTCTAATATCACCATTGTCTAAAGAGATGAGGTTGTCTGCTTCTTCATCAATGTCATGCTCATCTTCAATGTCGCCAACAATTTGCTCCAGTACATCTTCAATCGTAATGATTCCGGCGACGCCACTATATTCATCCACCACGATCGCTAAATGATTTCGGTTGTCTTTAAAGTCACGCAGCAAAACACTCAAGCGCTTTGATTCAGGAATAAATACTGCGGGACGTAGCCAGTCGCGTACCTGAAAATCTTTTTCAGTGGAATGGCGCAATAAATCTTTTGCCAACAAGGTGCCAATGACATTGTCGCGCGCACCCTCAAAAACAGGGAAGCGCGAGTGAGCGGCGGTTATAACGCTTTTAATAATTTCGGATAAAGGCAGGTTAATGTCGATCCAGTCTATTTGAGCTCTGGGAACCAAAATATCTCGAGCGGACAATTGACCTACCTGAAAGACACCCTCGATCATTGAGAGGGCATCCGCATCAATTAAGCCCTCAGTCTGGGCCTCCCTTAGGGTATCGATGAGTTCTTGACGACGTTCTGCTGGGCTGGTGGGTTGTGGCGTTAAAAAATCAGCTAGGCGCTCTAAAAGGGATTTATTGGGGTCAGGCATATAGCAAGAATATCGCAGAAATAAGTAAATTCAATGAAGGCTAAAGTAAAGATGCTTTAAATGGGTGCGTAGGGGTTAGCGAAGCCTAGCGTATTCAAAAGCACTATTTCTCGACTTTCCATTTTTTTGGCTTCTTTATCGTTCTCATGATCGAGGCCTTGCGCATGCAAGCAGCCATGAATAATGAGGTGGGCTAAATGCGCTTTGACGGTCTTGCCTTGTTCGGATGCCTCTTTTTGAATAACAGGAAGACAAAAAATAATATCGGCAGCCAAAGTTTTTTTGGTGAGCTCATAGGGAAAGGTGAGCACATTGGTTGCTTTATCTTTATGACGAAAAGCACAGTTGAGTTTTTTGCCTTCTGCTTGATTAACAAAGCGAAGAGTCATCGAGCCATCGTATTGAGTGGCCGCTTTCACCCATTTTTTGATTAAAGCTGAAGATGCAACTGCGCTCACCTTGGCTTCAATGGCGGTGCTGGCAAATTGAATATCAATTGCCAGCTTGGATGCAGGGATAGATTTGTTTGGCATCTTAGTTCGCGTATGCCTTCATGAGTTCACCCCTGAGGGTGTAATTGAGAACTTCAGTAATATGGATATCCACCATTTGCCCAATAAGAGACTCAATATCTTCCTCTGGCGCAGTAAAGTGGATGACGCGATTATTAGCGGCACGACCTTGCAGGTTGACTCCATCTTTTGCTAAGCCCTCAATGAGCACTCGCTCAGTGTTGCCCAGCATTTTCTGGCTAATCTGAGTTGCCTGTGACTCTACAAGGGCAAGTAGGGTTTGCAGCCGCTTTAGTTTCACTTCGTAAGGCGTGTCATCACTTAAATTGGCTGCGGGTGTACCTGGGCGGGCACTGAAGATAAAGCAAAAGCTATTATCAAAATTCAGCTCCTCAACCATCTTCAATAGTTTTGCGAAGTCTTCATCGGTTTCACCGGGAAAGCCCACAATGAAATCGCTAGAAAGTGTCAGGTCGGGGCGCACAGCACGCATCTTGCGAATAATGCTCTTGTATTCCAGGGCGGTATATCCCCGCTTCATGGCGGATAGTACTGAATCCGATGCATGTTGAACTGGTAGGTGTAGGTGACTTACGAGTTTGGGAACCTTGGCGTAGACGTCAACCAAGCGCTGCGTGAATTCTTTTGGGTGGCTAGTCGTAAAACGAATTCTTTCTACCCCGGGGATTTCTGCGACATATTCAATGAGTAAAGCAAAGTCTGCTATTTCCTCGGTATCACCCATCTTCCCAAGGTAGGCGTTGACATTCTGTCCTAGTAAGACAATTTCTTTAACACCTTGAGCCGCAAGACCAGCTACTTCAGTAAGTACATCATCAAAAGGGCGCGAAACCTCTTCACCACGCGTGTAAGGCACAACGCAATAGCTGCAATATTTTGAGCAACCTTCCATGATGGAAACATAAGCGGAGCCACGGGTTTGACGTGATGAGGGAAGATGATCAAACTTTTCAATTTCCGGGAAGGAGATATCTACTTGTGATCTTCCAGTCTCGCGACGTTGTGTCAGTAGATCCGATAGACGATGCAATGTTTGCGGTCCGAAGACTACATCAACATAGGGTGCTCGGCTGATAATCTGCTGACCTTCTTGACTGGCAACGCAACCACCTACGCCGATCAATAAATCGGGCTTCAATTTTTTGAGCTCGCGCAGACGGCCTAAGTCAGAGAACACTTTGTCTTCTGCCTTCTCGCGAATGGAGCAGGTATTCAACAGAACGACGTCAGCATCTTCAGGCGTGTCAGTCATGACCATGCCTTCATCGGCATGGAGTAGGTCTGCCATCTTGCCCGAGTCATACTCGTTCATTTGACAGCCAAAGGTTTTGATATAGAGCTTTTTCATATGCCGTTCTCAGGTTTATAGCTGGGGGCCAAGCTCAGATTTTACGGGATAAAGCGTTTACAGCAGGCGCAGAGCAAGAATCGCAACAATCGTTGGTGGAATGGCTGCTACAAACAGTAACCCAGCAGAAACTGCTGCATTGGGGAAGTAGCCACGTAAAATCGACAGCCCTGCAGGGTTTGGAGCATTTGCGATCACAGTAAGACCGCCGCCGGCAACTGCGCCACCTACTAAGGCTAATTTGAATTCTGGCGAGGTTCCTTGCACTAGCGATCCTAAATAGGTTAATGCCGCATTGTCTGTAATGGCTGTTAATGCCAAGCTTCCATAGAACACCACTGTAGGGCTCATGACTTCTAGGATGGGTTGCAACCACCAGCCCTGCAATCCACCAAGCACAACGAGACCGCCCAAGAAGAATCCGACCAATAGAGCCTCGCGCAAAATAAGTGGGCTTTGATGTTTTGGATAAGCCGTGATGTAGCCAATGAAAAATAGCAAGAGCCACATAAAAATAACAGGGTCATGAGCAAAACCCACCATGCCAGCTAGGAATAAAAGATGGATTGCTGTGATGGTCAGTGGGGTGCGAGCGTGATCCGATTTACTGGTAGGTTCGATTAATTGCTTATGAAAAATTAAGGTTGCAGCAATCGCATTGATAAAAATGGCAATAGTTGCCTCAAGCCCAAAGTTAGCGAACATGAATGGCGTACTCCACCCCCATGTTGATGCGACCATTAAGACGGGTGGGGCGGCAAAGTTGGTGAGCGTGCCACCAATTGAAATGTTGACAAATAAAACTCCCAGGGTGCCGTAGAGCAATGGGGTTGAGCATTTGTGGCGATAGACCAGGTCGCGCAATAAAAAGGCTGCAAGGGTCATTGCTGCTGGCTCGGTGATGAGTGAGCCAAGGAGTGGCGTAATGCTGAGTGTTAAGAAATACAGCGTAGGTGCTTGCTTGGTACGCAATACCAATTGCGTTGCCTTACCTAGTCTCTGTAGGAGTTGAGTTGCAAACTCCAGAATCGGCTTGCTGCCGGCGACAACCATGATGGCAAAGACAAATAAGGGCTCTGTAAAGTTACGCGTGTTGGCATACTCTTTTGCTACTGCTAAATCGTTTGCAAGCCCCATGAAAATAATGAGGATGGCGGCCCAAAATCCAAAGACGATTTCGACTTCTCCCAGCAAATGCCATAAGCCAGCATGCCGTGGAGATTTTTTAGCAAGCGCCTCGAAATACGAAGTACAAAAGGTGTGCAGTACCGCAATGGCAAAAATGATGCTTGCGCCAAGTTCTGTGGGGGTAAAGTTCATAGAGACATATTATCAGGACATCCTCAGTGAAAACGCCTTGAGGAATTACTAAATAAAAATGCTAGCAATTTAGGAGATTTTGATGAAATTGAAATTAGGCTATCAAGAATTAATTGCGCAAGCAATGTCGCAAATTGAAACCCTATCTTTGGAGCAGGCCCACAATCTATTGGGTGATGAAAATGTAATTTTTGTAGATATTCGGGATGTGAGGGAGTTGGAGCGCGAAGGGATGATCCCTAATGCCTTACATGCACCCCGAGGCATGCTGGAATTTTGGGTCGACCCAGATAGCCCGTATTACAAGCCAGTTTTTGGCGAAGGTAAGCGTTTAGTGCTCTATTGCGCCTCTGCTTGGCGATCTGCTTTAGCAACTGAGACCCTACAAAAAATGGGGGTTCCTGGTATTTGTCATTTAGAGGGCGGTTTTAGCGCCTGGAAAAAGGCGGAATTACCAGTGGCCCAGAAGCACCCAAGGCCCCACGCAAGCTAATCCTCTTTGTGGATTCAAGCTCAATCAACCTCAAAAAAAACCCGACCTGCAAATGAAGCAAATCGGGTTTTTTGTTTTGCAGCGGCTGGAAATGAATCTAGCCTGTAAAGGCGCCCAGATATTGCTGGGGGCTTACTGCGGAGCCTTAGCTGGCTGATTGTTTTTTCCAGCGTTGTAGCCAGAGTTGTATTCAGAAGCCTGCTCTTTTTTATAAGCATCGTAAACATAACCAGAAGCTGCACCAACTGCGGCACCACCTACTGCACCCCAGATCGGGTTGCCATGGAAAATGGCCGTACCAACTGCACCGGCTGCAGCACCAATGCCGGCACCGGACAAGGTGCGTTGCTCAGTGTTGCTCATATTGGAGCAACCAGCGATTGCTAGGGTTGCTGCGGTGATAGCGATAATTTTTTTCATATCCACTGTTCCTTAAATCTGTATATTGAATTGGCTAATTAACTTTGATTATTTTTTGGCGCAAGGAAAGCGTGCGGCCAAGAAGCCCAAGAAAACACCTGCTGCAGGCTTATCGGAAACCTGTTGATTGCTTTGGCCGAATTTCACAAATTCACCAATGACTTCATCGCGCGATGGTGCTGGTTGTTTAACGCAAATGTAAGGTTTTGCGCGCTGTGGGTGGCGTGTAGCTAAATAAGTGTCATATATAGCTGTTGTGTAGCCTATGCAAAAACTGCGAGATTCTGGACTTGCCGGTAATTTGCAAACAGTCACAAGCTCTTGTGTGCTCAGTACTTGAACTTTTTCTTGGGCTTGGGCTAAGCCACAAAATGCGCCTAAAGCGGCCAATAGCACTAAAACTTTTTTCATGGGTTCTCCCTTGTGTGTATGTATTTTCATAATAAACCATATTAATACCATCTAATTGCACTATATCGGTGCAATCATGCCCAAAATTGGTCTTTATATTCCCCATAATGATGCAAAAAACATAAAGGGGTTATTTCAGTGGAAACTTTGAAATCAGGTAGTGATGTTCTATTTATTTTGCTCGGTGCCATCATGGTTCTGGCCATGCATGCTGGGTTTGCATTTTTAGAGCTAGGTACCGTTCGTAAAAAGAACCAGGTGAACGCCTTGGTCAAAATCTTGGTCGACTTTGCAGTTTCGACCATTGCTTATTTCTTTGTTGGTTACAGCATTGCCTATGGTGTGGACTTTTTCTCGGGCGCAGAATTGCTGGCCGAGAAGAATGGCTATGAGTTAGTCAAATTCTTTTTCTTGCTGACTTTTGCGGCCGCTATTCCAGCCATCATTTCTGGCGGTATTGCGGAGCGTGCGAAGTTCAATCCTCAATTAATTGCCACCTTTGTTTTGGTTGGTTTCATCTACCCCTTCGTCGAAGGCATTGCCTGGAATCAGCACTATGGGATTCAGGCTTGGATTAAGGGCTTCACTGGCGAAGAGTTCCATGACTTTGCTGGATCGGTGGTGGTCCATGCGGTAGGCGGTTGGATTGCCTTGCCTGCCATCATTCTTCTGGGTGCGCGTCGTGGCCGTTACACAAAGGATGGAAACGTTGCAGCGCATCCCCCTTCAAGCATTCCATTCTTGGCATTGGGCGCGTGGATTCTAGCGGTGGGTTGGTTTGGATTTAATGTGATGAGTGCGCAAACCATCGATAAGGTGAGTGGCTTAGTAGCAATGAATTCCTTGATGGCTATGGTTGGTGGGACTTTAGCTGCTTGGGTCATTGGGCGCAATGACCCTGGCTTTACCTACAACGGACCTTTAGCGGGTTTAGTTGCGGTATGTGCGGGTTCAGATTTAATGCACCCGATGGGCGCATTAGTAGTTGGATTAATTGCTGGCGCTCTGTTCGTATATATGTTCACCCTGGTGCAAAACCGCTGGAAGATTGATGACGTTTTAGGCGTTTGGCCACTGCATGGCTTGTGCGGTTTGTGGGGTGGCGTGGCTGCTGGCATCTTCGGGGCAAAGGCGCTCGGTGGTATTGGTGGAGTTACCTTTCTGGGTCAGTTAATTGGTAGTGGCATGGGGGTTGCGATTGCAGTCATCGGCGGTTTTGTAGTCTATGGACTGCTAAAGCTGGTTTTAGGTATCCGGATGTCGCATGAAGAAGAGTATGACGGTGCTGATTTGAGTATTCACCGTATTTCATCGACACCAGATCGTGAGCCTAACTGGTAGGCTTTCTTAAATATAGTCATTACTTATAATGAGTCATGGCTATATTTGAACTAGATGGAAATGCTCCCCGCTTAGCGAATGGAGCTTGGGTTGCCGAGAGCGCAGAAGTCATCGGGAGGGTCGAGCTGCATGCCAACGCCAGTGTCTGGCCCAAGGTGGTGATCCGTGGCGATAACGATCTCATTCAAATTGGCGAAGACAGCAATGTACAAGATGCCTCCATCTTGCATACCGATCCAGGCTATCCACTCATTATTGGTAAGCAAGTCACGATTGGCCACCAAGTCATGCTGCATGGTTGCCAAATTGGCGATGGCAGTTTAGTTGGGATTGGTGCTGTAATTTTGAACGGCGCCAAAATCGGTAAGAACTGTTTAGTGGGTGCTGGTGCTCTAGTGACTGAAGGTAAAGAGTTTCCCGATGGTTCCATGATTTTGGGTTCGCCTGCTAAGGCGGTGAAAATACTCACGCCAGAGCAGATTGCGGGTATCGAAGACATTGCGCAACGCTATGTCAAAAATGCGCAGCGATACCAGCAGACTCTAAAGAAGATTGCTTAATCTAATAAAGCGCGCCTAAATTGTTCTACGTCTTTAATGTCGTTTTTCCAGTATTTGCCCTCATTCTGATTGGCTACGTTTGCGGCAGAACAGGTAAGTTGGGTGAAAGCGCATCAACAGAGTTAAATCGCTTTGTCGTTTGGCTTGCGCTACCTGCGCAGCTATTTAATTTTGCCTCGAGTAGTACTTGGCAAACGCTGTGGCAGCCAGGTTTTATAACCGCCTTTTTTCTGAGTTGCTTGCTAGTATTTATTCTTGTGTTGGTAGTGAGCTGGTTGCGCAATCGAGATTTAGCGGTAGCGAGCTTTTCTGGATTAAGTGCGTCCTACTCGAATACTGGGTATATGGGTATCCCACTGTGCGTATTAGCTCTTGGTCAAGATGGCTTGGCGCCAGCAATTATTTCTACCTTTATTGTCTTTGTTATGTTTGCGTTAGCTACAGTGCTCATTGAAATTGGCATTCTGTCGCACAAAAAATCTCATGAAATTTTTTGGAGTGTCCTGAAGTCGCTTTGCACAAATCCATTATTGATTGCGCCGGTGGCGGGTTTGATGTGGGCCTCTACAGATTGGGTTTTATATGATCCATTGGCGCAAGTCATCGTATTTTTGGCTGCTGCTGCAACACCTTGCGCACTAGTCTCTATCGGATTATTTTTAATGCAAAAAGAAAGGTCCGCGCCTCAGCAAGCATGGGGAATTAGTTTTGCAAAACTAATTATTCAGCCACTGATTGCTTGGTTGATTGCCGGACCAATTTTAGGCTTGCCAGACTTGTGGGTAAGCGCAGTCGTGATACTGGCAGCACTCCCTACCGGTACGGGCCCATTTATGTTGGCCCAGTATTACCAGGCTGATGGCAGAATGATTTCTCGAGTAGTGCTACTAACGACCATTGGATCTTTGCTAACACTATCTTTATTCCTTTGGTGGAACAAGGGGGTTTGATCCTTCTGCATCGATTTGTTTTTCCCAGGAGGCATCAATAAACGCCGGTAGCGTCATGCACTCATGAAAAATTTTCATGAGTGTTGGGTAGGCTTTCATATCCATCTTCGCACTGAGTGCATTAAATAGTTGTGGCACCAAACAGATATCGATTAAGCCAGGTTGATCCCCGCACGCAAAGCGACCCACACGTAAATCTGTGCTTAATTGTTTCTCAATGCTTTCAAGTCCCAATGCCATCCAGTGTTGATACCAGAGGTCTTTCGCCTCTATGCTGACTCCTAAATTCCTCACTAGATAACGTAAGACTCGTAAATTACCCAAGGGGTGAATCTCAATAGCAATATCCATAGCTATTGAACGCACCCAAGCCCGATCGATTGCGCTTTTCGGAAGCAGGGGAGGGCTTGGCTGAATCTCCTCGAGGTATTCAATGATGGCAAGTGATTGATGAATGGTCTGATTGCCATCGGTATAGAGAGGCACCAAGCGATTGGGATTTTTATTGGTGTATTCGGGGGAGATCTGTTCGCCACCCTGCTTTACCAGATGCACTGGAATTACTTCGTAATCTAAGCCTTTTAAATTCAGGGCAATGCGCACTCGAAAGGCTGCCGAGCTACGCCAGAAACTATAAAGCTGAGTTTTCATTCAAGATTCCTTATGGAGCATAACCCTTAGTATATTCAGGCTTGATTGATCGCCCACTTCCAGTGATTTAGACTAAGCGCTATGGATCAAATTAATTTCTGGATTGGCATCGTTGCCACTATCGCATTTGCTATCACCGGCGTTCTTGCTATTGCCGATCGCGGGGTCGATCTTTTTGGAGTTCTGGTATTGGGTGTAATTACCGCTATTGGTGGCGGAACTTTGCGTGACATCATTTTGGATGTACCTGCCTTTTGGTCGATCACTCAAATTTATATTTGGGTTGCATTGGGTGCCTGCGTGGTGACTTTCGTAGCCGAATCCTTCTTTACGCAGCCACAGATTTATCGCTGGATGCTATATATCGATGGTCTCGGGGCTGCCCTGTTTGGTATTCAAGGGGTTGATAAGGCATGGAGCCTAGGATTTGGGTTGCCGGTGGCCCCGGTGATTTTGGGGGTAGTGACTGCCATTGGTGGTGGCTTACTGCGCGATATCTTGGCCGGCAGAAAAACCTTGCTGATGTCGCATGAGTTGTATGCAATCCCCGTCACCTTGGGCTGCTGTATCTACATTTTGATTTTGAATTTCTTGCCCGAATACACGCTCGAAGGATCGGTAGTCTGCATGCTGGCCATTTTTGGATTACGCGCAGCTGCCATTTACTGGGATCTGCGCGTACCCAAATTGTTTATTACTAAAACGCGCTAACTGCGCCATCGCTGCGAGGATCCCAGCCACCATGCAAAGTCCCGGATGGATCACGAATGATGCAGCCTGCATGACCCACGGTTTCATCAAAGGCGTCTAGCATTTCAATCTCATGTCCTAGGGCATGAAGTTCTTTAGCAACCCAAGGGCTAAAACGCGATTCCAGTTTTAGGCTATCGCTAGTCTGGCCCCAAGTTCGCCCTAACAACCAACGGGGGCGACTGATGGCATCTTGTGGATCAAGTCCATAGGTTGCCGTGCGAGTGAAGACGGCGCATTGTGTTTGTGGCTGGCCATCGCCACCCATCGTGCCATATACCATTGAGCGACCGTCTTTAAATAAAGCCATCGCTGGGTTTAATGTATGGAATGGTTTGCGATAAGGCTCAAGGTGATTGAGTGTCTTTGGATCAAGAGAAAAGCTACAGCCACGGTTTTGCCAATTCACACCCGATTTAGGCAGAACAATGCCCGCACCAAACTCGTGATAAATACTTTGAATGAAGGATACGCAATTCCCATCACCATCAATGACGCCCATCCAAATAGTGTCAGCAGGGCCTTTGCCCTGACCCCAAGGCAAAGCTTTCTCAGGATCAATATTCTTGGCCAGTTTTTTTAGAAAGGCGGGCGATAAAAATGACTGTGCATTTCTGGTCATGTAAGCTGGGTCGGTGACGAACTGATCGCGCACCTTGAAGGCTTGCTTGGTAGCTTCAACGCAGTGGTGAACATATTCCGCGCTGTCGACTTTGAAGCGCTTGAGATTGAGTTGATCCAATATTCCAATGATCATCAAGGACACCACACCTTGAGTTGGCGGGGTCATGTTGTAGACATTGCCCAAGCTATGCTTGAGTTCAAGCGGATCAATGAGTTTTGCTTGGTGGCGATGCAGATCCCCAAGTCGAAGGGGGCTACCAATCTCTGTGAGCTCCTTGGCCAGCAGCTCAGCCAAATCACCGCGATAGTAATCCTCAGTGCCCTTTCGGGAAATTTGGCGCAAGGTCTTGGCAAGGCGCTCTTGCTTAAAGATGCTGCCTGTTAGAGGCGCCTTGCCGTCCACTAGGAATGTTTCAGCAAATCCAGGGATGTCAACGAGTTCAGGTTGTTTCTTTGCGGTCAGGCTTGATTGACTATGAGTTACCGGTACACCAGCCTCCGCATAGTGAATCGCATCCGCTAGCAGGCGGGAGAGTGGCAGCTTGCCACCAAGACCTTGTTGGGAAAGTTTCTGGGCTGCACCCCAGCCGGAAATAGTTCCGGCTACGGTATTGGCTGCAATGGCACCCCGAAAAGGAATGGCCTTGGTAATGCCTCGCTCTGCATACCAATTTTTAGTGGCTAAGCCAGCTGCTGCACCACAGGCATCGATACCACCCATGGCTTTACCTGGTGAGTGGACGACCCAAAAAGAGTCGCCACCAATGGAGTTCATGTGCGGGTAAACAACTGCAATGGTAGCTGCTGCAGCCACCATTGCCTCTAATGCATTGCCACCTTCGCGCAGTACTGCTAAAGCTGATTCAGATGCTAGTGAGTGTGGCGCTACCGCCATCCCTCGAATACCCCATTTTTGTTGCATTACTAAAACCCCTTTGACTACTGTCTTAATATTTATTGTTATTTATTCTCTCGTAACTGACGTTCGATGTCAGAGCTAGAGTCTACCGTAATCTCATTTTGCTCTACCCCTGCTAATGGATCGACAGATGGCCCGCTAGCATCAAAGGCGGCTGTAGGTTTGTCAACAAAATAAGTCACAGTTTCTGGGATAAAAATAATGATGGCTACCAGGATCAGCTGCAAGCCAACCCAGGGGAGTGCCCCATAGTAAATGTCCGAGCTCTTGAGAGATTTAGGTGCGACCCCTCGGAGATAGAACAAGGCAAATCCAAATGGGGGATGCATGAACGAGGTTTGCATATTGGCGCCCAAAAGCACACCAAACCAGATGAGGTCAATGCCGAGCTTATCAGCAACTGGTGCCAATAATGGGATGATGATGAAGGCAATCTCGAAGTAATCCAAGAAAAATGCCAAGAAGAAAACAAACAAGTTCACCGCTATCAAGAACCCCACCTGCCCACCTGGAAGCCCGGAGAGTAGATTTTCAATCCAGAGATCACCATCCACACCCCTAAAGGCCAGGCCGAATACGGTGGAGCCAATCAGGATAAAGATCACCATGGCATTAATGCGCATGGTAGAAGTCATGGCTTCCCAGACTAAGGGTTTTTTAAGGCGATTGTTCATTGCTGCTAGAACCAAAGCGCCAACAGAGCCCATTGCACCACCTTCAGTTGGTGTAGCAAGACCCATCAAGATGGTACCAAGCACCAAGAAGATCAGCGCGATCGAGGGAACAATGCCCCACAGAATTTTCTTGAGTAATTTCCAGTCAATTTTAGGGCGTGCCTCTGGTGGGAGGGCTGGTACATCTTGTGGTCTAAAAATGGACAGGAAGAAAATAAACAAGCAAAAGAGCACCACCTGAATAATCGATGGCCCAATAGCACCGGCATACATATCTCCAACCGATTTACCCAATTGATCAGCCAGCACAATTAAAACCAGTGATGGTGGAATCAGTTGAGTAATGGTTCCTGAGGCTGCAATGACACCAGTTGCTACGCGTGGGTTATATCCATAGCGCAACATAATGGGCAAGGAGATTAAGCCCATGGCGATCACTGAGGCAGCTACCGTGCCTGTAATCGCACCTAGAATGGCGCCCACAATAATGACGGCATAAGCAAGGCCACCGCGGACTGGTCCAAATAACTGGCCTAAGCCCTCCAGCATGTCCTCTGCTAGGCCGCACTTTTCAAGAATGGCCCCCATGAAGGTAAAGAAGGGAATGGAGAGTAAAAGGTCATTTGAAAGAATACCAAAGACCCTGTCTGGTAGAGCTTGCAAAAAGGTGGGTTGGAACATCCCCATCTCGATGCCGATGAAGGAAAAGAACAAGCCAACAGCGCCAAGGGAAAAAGCCGCAGGATATCCAATTAACAAAAATAGAATCAGACCCCCAAACATAATGGGGGCCATCAGATCATGACTAATCATTGCAAAGGTCTTTCGTACTTAGGATCGATTTTGATCACACCAATAATGGCTGCGTATCGCTTGATGATTTCAGAGAGACCTTGAAGGGTCAGCAAGAAAAAGCCGAGGGTAATGGCACCACGAACTGGCCATCGAATGAGTCCACCGGGATTGCTTGAGGTTTCACTCTGAATCACTGAGGTAATAAAAAATTCCCAGGAGTAATACCCAATGACGATGGTCACTGGTAGGAAAAAAACAATACCCCCAATAAAATCCAGCCAGAGGCGAACTTTGTTCGGGTACATCGCATAGAGCACATCTACCCGAACGTGTTCATTTAGGCGAAACGTAGTAGCTGCGCCGAACATTACCATCCCGGCAAATAAATACCACTGCGCGTCTAACCAGCCATTTGAGCTGACGTTAAAGCCATACCGGATCAGCGCATTTCCCGTGCTGACCAGTACGGCAATTAACACCAACCAACTCGCTAGCACACCAAAACGGTCATTTAGGCGATCAACGAAACTTGAAAAAACTAATAATTGTTTTGGCATATCAACTTATCGGTAGGTTTCTATTTGACTGGGTTCGTCAACATAAAGCTCATGAGTGTCTGTTCTGCAACTTTGTTCCAAAGCATTTGGTCGTTGCGGAACTTCTTCCATGGCTCGTAGATCTTCTTAAAGGACGGATTCTTAGCAGCCTCTTCTTCATACATCTCGAAGGCCGCATTGGATGCTGCTTTCATGATTTCTGTTGAGTAGGACTGAAGTTTGACGCCGTTCTTAATCAAGCTCTGTAATGCGATTGGGTTTTTGTAGTCATATTCCGCCATCATGTCGATATTGCATTCTGCGCAAGCGGAAGTGAAAGCCTCTTGATACTGCTTCGGTAACTTTTCCCACTCCTTAATGTTGACGTACATGGAGTACATAGAGCACGCTTCCCACCAACCTGGATAGTAGTAGTAAGGGGCGATTTTGTAGAAGCCCAATTTCTCATCGTCGTACGGCCCAACCCACTCGGCTGCGTCGATAACGCCTTTTTCAAGAGCAGGGTAAATATCACCACCAGCAATTTGCTGTGGAATTGCGCCAAGGCGTGACATCACTTCTCCACCCAAGCCAGCAATGCGCATTTTTAATCCCTTGAGATCAGCAACAGTCTTAACCGGCTTTTTAAACCAGCCCCCCATTTGGGTTCCTGTATTGCCTGCTGGGAAAGAAACAATGTTGTAGTCACGTAAAAACTCACGTTGGAGCTTTAGACCACCGCCCCAATACATCCAGGCATTTTGTTGGCGTTGATTCATACCAAAAGGTACGGTGGTGTCAAAAGCGAAAGTTTTGTTTTTGCCAACAAAGTAATAGCCAGCAGTGTGAGTACACTCAACAGTGCCTTGTTGAACGGCATCAACCGTACCAAAGGCAGGAACAATCTCGCCAGCACCAAAAATACGAATCTGAAACTTACCATCGGTCAGGGCCGCCACTCGCTTGGAGATGTATTCGCCACCACCATAAATCGTATCTAAGCTTTTGGGGAAGCTAGAGGCACAGCGCCACTTTACTTCAGGCATAGATTGGGCGATGGCCGGAGCTGCTAATACACCGGCAGCAGCACCCAATGCAGTTTTGCTTAAAAAGTCACGTCTTTTCATTTGTATTGCTCCTTAATTAGTTATTTTTTTAGTGCACTGCCGAGTACGGACTACAAAAGTTATTACAAATGGATACAAATTGGGGCGTAAATTAATTTGCACCTTAATTGGGCTGCCTGCAATATCTTGGTGCAAGTGCGTTACATGAGAATGCATCGAATGCGTTGCAACAATTCCACATTTATCGGGAAAACCCCGAGCCAATTTGATGAGGAATTACCCTAAGTAGTGGATTTCTTTGATTTTTTTCAAAGCATAATCGACCCGTTGTTTTTTATTTAATAAAAATAGTTAGGAGCTACTGATGTCAACAT
>CANBPJ010000035.1 GCA_947371415.1 Burkholderiaceae bacterium
ACGCACCTTGAAACACCATTTACCCCACTTTTTCACACTTCCTCCCACTTTAGAGGATCGCAATAAGAGGGTCAAGTGTTTTTGGGTAATTTTTTAGGAAATTCCCTAGCAATTACAAACACTTAGCGTGATGTGTTGAGAAAATGGTCACTATAAAAATGCTACTTGAAACAACAGCTTGGAAAATATACTTAAGAATAGATCTTAGCTATTTAGCCTAATAATGACTAAATACACTGTATTAATGAACAGTATTTTAAATAAAAATACAAAAAAATAATTGAAAACTAGATTTTGTAAGCAGTCCCTGTCATCACCTTGGACATTGCCTGCATTACCTGTTTAATCGGCTCAGGCAATATTGCCCCGCCAGCTGAAATTGCCGCCTGACCATGCTCAATTTCATCGATGCGCATTTGGTCAACAATGGCACGAGAGCGCTGATCTGCTGTAGGTAATTTTTCGAGATGACTCTCCAGGTGATTTTCCACCTGTTTTTCGGTTTCAGCAACGAATCCCAAGCTCCACTTATCGCCTGCCAAGCCTGCCACTAAACCGATTGCAAAGGATCCCGCATACCAAATGGGGTTGAGATAGCTGGTATGTGAACCCAGCTCTTGAAGTCGCTTTTCGCACCAGGCCAAATGGTCCATCTCTTCACGGCCAGAGTGATCCATCATCTGCCGAATTTCTGGGTTACGTGCGACCAATTTCTGTGCTTGATATAGAGCTTGGGCGCATACTTCGCCGACATGATTCACACGCATTAATCCGGCAGCATGCTCTCGCTCTCTGGCATCCAAAAGACCTGTTGATTCAGCCTCTGAGCCTGGAGTTGGTCGATGGGCATGAGCACCCCCGACAACCGAGCGAAGTGCTGTGTCAAACTCAATAATGAAGCGGTCTATCAGAGCCATTTGACCTCTCAAACCTTAGACTAAAACCTCAGCTTTACAACTCTGCTTGGTCTTGAGGCCCAGCTCGGCTAAAAGCTCACGGTCTTGCTCCGCCTCGGGATTACCGGTAGTGAGTAGTTGCTCACCATAAAAAATCGAGTTTGCGCCGGCCTGAAAACACATGGCCTGAACTGCCCTTCCGAGCTCCTGCCGACCGGCTGAAAGGCGTACTCGTGCACGTGGCATAGTGATACGGGCCACAGCGATAGTTCTTACAAATTCCAGTGGATCCAAAGGCTTCTGGTCAGCCAAAGGGGTGCCTGCCACAGGAACCAAATGGTTAATTGGCACTGATTCTGGATACGGACTTAAATTGGCTAAACGGGCTAAGAACGCCGCACGCTGCTCGCGCGACTCGCCCATCCCAACAATCCCACCACAACAGACCGACATGCCGGCAGCACGTACGTTGGAAATCGTATCCAAACGGTCTTGATAGCCCCGAGTGGAGATGACTGAGCGATAGAAATCCTCGCTGGTATCCAGGTTGTGGTTATAGAAGTCCAAACCAGCCTCTTGCAAGGCTTGGGCCTGACTGGCCTCCAACATACCCAGGGTGGCACAGGTTTCTAAGCCCAAGGCTTTCACGCCCTTAATCATGGCGGTAACTTTTTCAATATCGCGGTCTTTAGGCTCCCGCCAAGCGGCACCCATACAAAAACGATTAGATCCAGCGGCTTTAGCGGCTTTAGCCGCCTCAAGCACCTCATCTAGATCCATTAATTTATTGGCTTTCACGTCGGTGTCATAGCGGGCTGCCTGCGGACAATAGCCACAATCCTCAGGGCAACCACCAGTCTTGATCGACAAGAGGGTCGCCAATTCCACATCCCCATCAGGGAAATTCGCACGATGAGTCTCTTGCGCCTTAAACATCAACTCGCTAAATGGAAGTGAAAAAAGCGCCTCAATTTGGGCAACTGACCAAACGCCTGATGCGTCAACCTCTTTGTGCAAATCTTTTTGAGACTTGACTTGAGTGAGGGGTTTTTCGGTAGTTTGGGTGGCCTGCATGGTGGAATTCCAGAAAATAGATCAATTCAAGGCATAAACATAACAGATACACGCCTAAATTAGGAAAAACTAGTGGTCAAATACCAAAGATGAAGCTTATTTCTGATCCAAATCAAACCACCCTGGTTGATCGCAGCCTAGATGCCGTTTGGCACCCCTGCACTCAGATGAAGCATCACGAGTCATTACCTTTGATTGCCATTACCAAAGGTAAGGGTGCTTGGCTATATGACGACAAGGGAGCTGCACTGCTCGATTGCATCAGCTCTTGGTGGACCAATCTATTTGGCCACTCCAACCCCCGCATCAACCAAGCAATTAGTAATCAGCTCGAAAAGATTGAGCATGTCATGCTGGCTGGATTTACCCACCCTCCAGTAGTAGAGCTTTCAGAAAAACTGTCAGCCCTAACTCAAGGACATTTAGGTCATGTGTTTTATGCCTCCGATGGTGCCTCCGCAGTAGAAATTGCATTGAAGATGAGTCACCACTTTTGGCGGCTCAATAACAAACCGCAAAAGAAAAAATTTGTTTGCCTAGAGAATGGTTACCACGGCGAAACCCTAGGCGCACTCGCTGTAACTGATGTTGCGATCTTCCGTGAAGCCTATGGATCATTATTGCAAGATGTTTTTACCGTACCCTCACCTGATGCACGAAAAGCACAAGTGGGTGAATGTGCTGATGATGTTGCGAAACACGCAGCTAAAAAATTAGAAGAGTTGCTGGAAGCAGAGCATCAAAATATTGCCGCCATCATTATTGAGCCACTAGTTCAATGTGCAGGTCAGATGGCAATGTACTCACCAGAGTATCTACGATTAGCGCGAGCACTCTGCGATCGCTATGACATTCACCTCATCGCCGATGAAATTGCTGTGGGATGTGGTCGCTCTGGAAAGTTTTTTGCGTGTGAACATGCAGATATTTGGCCAGACTTCTTAACCCTGTCCAAGGGAATCAGTGGTGGCTATCTCCCGCTTTCACTATCCATGACGACCGATGCCATTTATCGTGCGTTCTATGGCGATCAAACGCAGCAAGGTTTCTTACACTCCCATTCCTACACTGGCAATCCGCTGGCATGTGCCGCTGCCATCGCCTGTTTGGAGATTTTTGAAACTGAATCCGTTCTTGAAAAAAATATTGAACGCAGCAAAGATCTTGCAAAAGCATTTTCTTGGGCAAAAAAAGATGCGCGTATTGAGCATTGGCGACAACAAGGCATGATCCTGGCTTTTGATGTCAAGCCTTCATCTCTTGAGCGTCCAACTACATTCCCACGAGAAATGTTTTCTGCAAGTCTTGAGGAAGGTGTGCTCATCAGACCTATTGGCAATACGATTTATGTCATGCCGCCGTACATTCTTTCTCCTGAAGAGGCCATGCAAATGGGCGCCTCTGTGCAGCGCGCTTTAGAGCGAGTACTTGCATGAGTACAACCTTCAGTGCGCTCAATATGGCAGAACAGCAGATTACTGACTTAGATGAGCAGCTGCTTAGACGCAAGCTACGCATCACGGAGTCGCCCTGTGACACCAAAGCCAGCGTTGGTCAGCGAGAACTCAAAGCCTTTTGCAGCAATGATTACTTGGGCCTAGCAAACCACCCCAAATTAGTTACTGCGATTGCAGAAGGCGCAAAGCTGTACGGGGTTGGCAGCGGCGCATCCCACCTCATTAGCGGCCACAGCATTGCACATGACTTACTAGAAAAAAAGTTAGCCTCCTTTGAGAGTGAATCCATTCCCAATGCGAGAGCGTTATTTTTTAGCACCGGCTATCTTGCCAATATGAATGCAATTACAGGTTTAGCCAGACTTGCGGGACAAGGTGAAGCCAGTATTTATTCAGCCAAACTCAATCATGCCTCCTTGATTGATGGGGTTCGTTTAGCTAGTGCACAAACAAAAGCTAAGGTAGCTTTGTTTGATCACCAAGATCTTCACTCGCTTGAGGAAGCATTGAGAAATGATGCTCATCCACTCAAATTGATTGTGATCGATGGCGTCTTCAGCATGGATGGCGACATCGCACCTGTAGAGAAATTAGTTCAAATCGCAGAACAGTATGATGCGCTACTCATGGTGGATGATGCCCATGGATTTGGCGTGCTTGGCAAACAAGGTCACGGCATTCTGGAGCAATTAAATGTGCATTCGGAACGAATCATTTATATCGGCACGCTGGGTAAGGCTGCAGGTGTCAGTGGCGCATTCATTTGTGCAGCAGCCCCCTTTATCGAGTGGCTGATCCAAAAGGGTCGCCCCTATATCTACAGCACGGCAACTCCACCGGCGATAGCACACACGCTACTTACCAGTCTTGAACTGATCGAAAATGATGAAGGTATTCGTCGTCGACAACAACTGAATCAACTCATTCAGATTTGGCGTGAAGAAATGAGCTTCATTAATTGGGAGAAAGTTTCCTCATCCACTCCAATTCAGCCAGTGATTCTGGGTAGCAATGCCAATGCATTAGCTGCAGCTAAGTTATTAGATGATGCGGGTTACTGGATTCCGGCAATTCGTCCGCCTACAGTTCCAGTCGGCAGCTCTCGCCTACGGATTACTTTTTCCGCCAATCACAGCGTTGACGACTTGCGAGAACTCATCAAGACATTAAAAATGATTGAGCAAAAAATTCAAGGTGCGTCATGATCCCATACACACCCACTAGTTTTTTTGTAACAGGTACTGATACTGAAGTTGGAAAGACTTTAGTCAGTGGCGCGATTATTCTTAAACTGAGAGAGGCTGGCTTCAAAGCAGCAGGTTTTAAGCCAGTCGTCGCAGGAACCTACACTGACTCAAACAATCAAGAACTGAATGAAGATCTAGAAACATTGCGTATCGCTTCTGGACTGAGCCCACATGAACAATCTCTTTGCCCTTATATTTTGGATGAAGCAGCAGCGCCGCATATTGTCGCCAAGAGAAATGAAATGCCACTTGATGCCACCCTCATCCTAGATGCATTCAATGCATTGGCTCAAAAATTTAATGCCGTCGTTGTGGAAGGTGCGGGTGGATTTTTAGTTCCCCTGAATGAACAGGAAGATTTGGCGGATTTGGCTCAGGCCATGGATTTGCCCGTCATTCTGGTAGTCGGAATGCGTTTGGGCTGCATTAATCATGCCCTGCTGACCTGTGAAGCAATTCAATCACGTCAACTGATGATTGCGGGCTGGGTTGCGAATACACTTTCCGCTGAAATGCCCCTATTAGATGAAAATATCCAGGCCCTGAAAGACCGCATATTTGCACCATTTCTAGGAATCATTCCCAGACTTCCGGCGCAACTCAAAAAGCAGGAGAACGCCCCTTACTCCATAGAGGCCTTACGATTTGCTGCAGAGCATATAAGGCTGCCTGAGTAAATTCAGATAAGATGAAGCTATGCGATTACTTCCAGAAATCATCGACTCCGCATCAGCAATACAAGAGATTCGCCGCAATATTCATGCGCATCCCGAATTGCGCTTTGAAGAAAATCGCACCTCCGACCTCGTAGCAGAGGCACTTTCGAGCTGGGGAATCACGGTTTATCGCGGAATGGGTAAAACCGGCGTCGTTGGCAAGCTAGATGGTGAGTCAGGCCCAGGAAAAATGGTCGGCCTGCGCGCCGATATGGACGCCCTGCCATTACAGGAACACAATACCTTTGAGCACACCTCCAAGAACCCAGGCAAGATGCATGCCTGCGGCCATGACGGTCATACTGCAATGCTCTTAGGTGCAGCTCAATACTTATCGAATCATCGAGACTTTAAAGGTTCAGTCATTTTCATTTTTCAACCAGCGGAAGAAGGTGGTGCTGGCGCGCAAGAAATGATCAACGATGGACTCTTCAAGCAATTTCCTTGTGATACTATTTTTGGTTTGCATAACTGGCCCGGTCTTGCCGAAGGCCATTTTGGCGTAACCTCAGGTCCAATGATGGCTTCAAGCAATACCTTTGAAATCACCATCAGAGGCAAGGGTGGTCATGCTGCCCTGCCACACAATAGTGCTGATCCCGTGCTAGCAGGCGCTCAAGTTGTTCAAGCCCTACAAAGCATCATCACGCGCAACAAACGTCCGGTAGATGCAGCGGTTTTATCGGTGACCCAATTTCATGCGGGTGAGACAAGTAACGTGATTCCAGATAGCGCTTTTATTGGCGGAACTGTTCGCACGTTTACGATAGAAGTGCTGGATTTGATTGAGCAGCGCTTACGAGAAATCTCGCACAACGTGGCTAGCGCATTCGACTGTCAAGCAGAAGTGAGTTTTGATAGAAACTACCCACCCCTCATTAATCACGAGAGCGAAGTGGAATTCGCGAGCGAAGTCATGAGTGAGTTAGTCGGAGCTCAAAACGTCAACACCTCAATAGATCCGACCATGGGAGCTGAGGACTTTGCATTTATGTTGCTTGAGAAACCAGGTTGCTATGTTTTCTTAGGTAACGGTGATGGTGATCACCGCGCCGTAGGTCACGGCATGGGCCCGTGCCATCTACATAACCCGTCTTATGACTTCAATGACTCGTTGATCCCCGTTGGCGTGAGCTACTGGGTCAAGCTAGCTCAACGCTATCTAGAAAAGTCTTAATTCATCTTAAGAGTTGGTAAATTTGGCTGGGCGCTTTTCCATAAACGCAGCCATGCCTTCTTTTTGATCATTGGTCGCAAAGCAAGCATGGAACAAACGGCGCTCAAAATGCATACCTTCTGAGAGCGTAGTCTCATAAGATGCATTGATTGCCTCTTTCACCATCATTGCAGTGAGCAGTGGCATGTCAGCAATCGTTTTAGCAATGGCTTTCACTTCTTTCATTAAGTCCGCTTGAGGAAAAATTCGGGCGACTAAGCCTGAGCGCTCCGCTTCAGCAGCATCCATCATGCGGCCAGTTAAGGCCAAATCCATTGCTTTTGCTTTGGAGACTGCACGTGGCAAACGCTGCGTGCCACCGGCGCCAGGAATAATTCCCAGCTTCACTTCCGGTTGTGCAAACTTCGCACTATCAGCCGCCATGATCGTGTCGCACATCATGGCCAGTTCACAACCACCACCAAGAGCGTAACCAGATACCGCAGCAATTACGGGCTTTCGTACCTTCTTCATCTCCTCCCAATTACGGGAAATAAAGTCACCGCGATACACATCACCAAATCCATACTTGGCCATCGTTGCAATATCAGCGCCAGCAGCAAAGGCTTTTTCACTGCCTGTAACAACGATGCAGCCGATATTGTCATCAGCATCAAAACCTAATAAAGCAGCGCCCAACTCATCCATTAACTCATCGTTCAGAGCATTTAAAACTTGAGGACGATTGAGAGTGATTACGGCAACCTTGCCATCTACCTCAGTCAATATGGTGTTGTAAGTCATCGATATCTTTCAAAAATTGATTCGTTCAGCGCGGCAACAATAACCACATCTTGCCATCTTGCTTCATACGTCCTGCTAGCTCTCCAGCAGAATCCCCTGATCCCCAATAGTAATCGGCTCGCACGCCACCCACAATGGCCTTGCCCGTATCCTGGGCCATCACCAATTTTTGCAAGGTTTGACTACTTAAGGGCTTGCTGGTACTCAAAAAAACTGGAGCACCCAAAGGCATGGCTTTCAAATCAATTGCAATACTTCGCTCGGCAGTCAAGGGCACCCCCAAAGCGCCATTGGGGCCGAGATCAGCGCTCACATTGCCCGGTAACTCTTTAAAGAATACAAAGCGAGGATTCGCGTTTAGCATTTCCTCCACGCGACCAGGGTTACGCTTGGCCCATGCGGAAATACCTTGCATGCTCGCTTCACCACGAGTAATTTCTTTGCGATCTAAGAGCCACTGGGCAAAAGACTTAAATGGCTGATCGTTGGTACCGGCATAACCCAAGCGCAAGATACGGCCATCCTCGAGACGAATCTTCCCTGAACCCTGAATTTGCATGAATGCCGCCGCAACCGGGTCTTGCACCCAGGCAAGCTCAGAACCTCGAAGAACTCCAGAACTCATTAACTCCGCGCGTGTCGGCGCAGGACTTGGCTTAGCGTTCTTCCAAGCATTGGGTAGACCATATAGAGGAACGGTGTAATTGGCGGTACGAGTCTGCGAGCCATTCATTACGGGCTCGTAATAGCCTGTAATCAGCCCAGATTCATTGCCAGTAGCACTATTTCGCACTTCGTATGCCTGAAAATTGCCTTCAAAATATTGGCGAATGGCTTGCTTATCGCTCCCTGAGATGCCAGAAGCCTGTGCACATACCTGCCTCCAATTAATCTCGCTATTGCGCTTACGCAATGCATCACAACTCTTGAGCCACGCAGGCCAGGCCTGCGTTAAATCATCCTCTTGCCAACCAGGCACGTCTTGCCATGCTACTGATCGAAAGCTGGCGATTGAGGAGGTATATGCAGCTGGGGCGCCGCCGCCAGAGCGGTAACCAGACCCTCGGGTAGAAGGGGTTGAGCAAGCAGTCAATAGGCTAATAATGGCTATAGCGAATACACTGCAGACAAGAATTCGTGGGGCTTTCTCGCGACTCATTAATTTAGATATAGAAATCATGCGTGCCAATTTACTCGATGAATACCCCATGATCTTGTTTGCCCTAGAGGGAGGCTTGGCTTTAGCCCTCCTTCTGTTTATTGTCCTTTGGACTGGCAAGGGCAAAAAGTAGTTTTTCTAGAGCCTAATGCAAGGTTCTAGGCATGACTAAGGCAAATTCTGGGATTGGGGTCTGAAAAAACTGTGCCTCTTCAGTAACGCAGAAGTACTCCCCACGCATCGTACCGGCTGGCGTCGGCAAAGTTGCCCAACTGGTGTACTCAAAGTGCTCTCCCGCGCGAAGCAGTGGTTGTTGGCCCACAACGCCCAAACCACGGACTTCCTGGACATCATTGTCCCCGTCGGTAATGAACCAATGGCGAGCAATCAGCTGAATACTGGCTGTTCCGGTATTTCTGATGGTGACCGTATAGGCAAACGCAAATTGGCGGTTATCGGGGTCAGACTGGTCGGGCAAATACTGGGTTTTGACCGTAATGCTGATTTCATGAGGATTCATGCTCGAATTCTGCTCCATCCTAGAGCCAACTGCAAGCTAGAATCTAGGGATGGATAGCCAGAAATCACCCTCAAATAGCCCATTTGTCATTGCCCCCTCCATTTTGTCGGCTGACTTTGCCTGCCTTGGTAAAGAAGTTCAAGAGGTTCTTTTGGCAGGCGCAGACTGGATTCACTTTGATGTGATGGATAACCATTACGTTCCCAACCTGACTATTGGCCCCTTGGTTTGCGAGGCGATTCGTCCTCACGCAATAAAGGACGGCAAGCCAGCAATGATCGATGTGCATCTCATGGTGGAGCCAGTAGATCGCCTCATTCCTGATTTTGCAAAAGCAGGGGCAAACCTCATTAGCTTTCACCCAGAGGCAAGTCCTCATGTGGATCGCACCATTAACTTAATTCGTGATCAAGGATGTCAAGCCGGCTTGGTGCTCAATCCTGCAACTCCACTGCATCACTTAGACCATACCCTCGAATTGCTCGACCTCGTTTTGCTGATGTCAGTAAATCCAGGCTTTGGTGGGCAGTCATTCATTCCAAGCACTCTCAATAAGATTGCTCAAGTACGCGCACGTTTAGACCGTTATCAACAAGAGACGGGTCGTCATATTCGCCTCGAGGTGGATGGGGGAATTAAAGTCGACAATATTGCAGAAGTTGCAAAAGCGGGTGCGGATACTTTTGTTGCTGGCTCGGCAATCTTTGGCAAAGAAAATTATGCTGACGTCATTAAGGCGATGCGTACAGAACTAGCGAGATCAGGAAAAGCGTAATGCAGCACGAAGAATTTCTAACCCTAGCGAAACAGGGTTTCAATCGCATTCCCTTGGTGAAAGAAGTTTTAGCCGACTTAGAGACGCCTCTCTCGCTTTACGTCAAACTGACGCAAGCTTTTGGCCAAAAAAATACCTACCTACTGGAGTCTGTTTTAGGTGGCGAACGCTTTGGTCGCTTCTCATTTATTGGCTTACCAGCGAAAACCGTTTTGAGAACCATTGGGACACCAGCTACGCCAACTACCGAAGTGCTATTCAATGACCAAGTCATTGAGACGAATCATGACAATCCACTCGATTTTGTCGATGCCTACTTCAAGCGCTTCAAAGTTGCGGTACAAGCTGGTCTCCCACGCTTCTGTGGCGGACTTGCTGGCTATTTCGGCTATGACACGGTTCGTTATATCGAATCCCGTTTAGCGCAACATAATCTTCCAGATGAATTGGGAGTGCCCGATATTCAGTTGATGCTGACGGAAGAATTGGCGGTAATCGATAACGTTGCTGGGCGTATTTATTTAATTGTGTATGCAGACCCTAGCGTTGCCGATAGTTTTGAAAAGGGTCAAGCCAGACTAAAAGAGTTGTTAGCTTGTTTAAGCAAGCCTGTCAGCATGCCAGCATCGCTGCCCAGCACCAAAACAGAATTGATCCGCAAGTTCAAGGCGGCGGACTTTGAAAATGCCGTACTTAAAACCAAAGAATATATTTTGGCTGGCGATTGCATGCAGGTTGTGATTGGTCAACGCATTAGCAAACCATTCACCGATTCACCGCTTGCTCTCTACAGAGCATTGCGCTCGCTCAATCCTTCGCCTTACATGTATTTCTATGACTTTGGCGACTTGCAAGTCGTGGGCTCCTCGCCTGAGATTTTGGTACGTCAAGAACAGCGCGAAACTCAAAAAATTGTCACCATTCGTCCGCTTGCTGGCACACGGCCACGCGGTGCAACACCTGAAGAGGATGAGCGCCTTGCTACAGAATTGCTTGCTGACCCAAAAGAAATTGCAGAGCATGTGATGCTCATCGATCTCGCCCGCAACGATGTAGGTAGAATTGCTAAAACAGGTACCGTCAAGGTGACCGATTCGATGTCCATCGAAAAGTACTCCCATGTGCAGCACATTGTGAGCTCTGTAGAAGGTGAGTTGCTGGACAATATGAGCAATATGGATGTCTTAAGGGCAACTTTCCCTGCGGGCACCTTATCTGGCGCACCAAAAATTCGGGCGATGGAAATTATTGATGAGATGGAAATTGTGAAACGCGGTGTTTATGGTGGCGCGGTTGGCTACCTCTCCTTCTCGGGAGACATGGATGTGGCGATTGCGATTCGTACCGGCGTCATTCGTGATGGCGTATTGCACTCTCAAGCTGGCGCTGGTGTCGTTGCAGATTCTGACCCTACTGCCGAATGGAAAGAAACCGAAGCCAAAGCCCGTGCAGTTTTAATGGCGGCTGATTTAGTACAAGGAGGACTCGATGCTCCTCATGATTGATAACTACGATTCATTTACCTACAACCTGGTTCAGTATTTTGCAGAACTAGGCGAAGAGGTCAAAGTCTTTCGTAATGATGAGATTTCAGTAGAAGAGATTGCCCAAATCAACCCTGCGCGCATCTGTATTTCCCCTGGGCCTTGTAGCCCAGCTGAAGCAGGCATTTCAGTAGCCACAATTCAACGCTACGCTGGACAGATTCCGATTCTCGGGGTTTGCCTTGGACACCAAGCCATCGGCGAAGCTTTTGGCGGAAAAATTATTCGCGCGCAAAAGGTGATGCACGGCAAAACAGATGATATTCACCATACTGGTGTTGGCGTTTTCAAGGATTTACCAAGCCCATTTAAAGTCACGCGCTACCACTCTCTAGCCATTGAAAAGAATTCGTTACCAGCAGTTTTAGAGATTACAGCTACATCATCTGATGGCGAGATCATGGGCGTTCGACATAAAGAACTCGCTGTAGAGGGCGTCCAATTTCATCCAGAGTCAATTCTTTCCGAGCATGGCCATGCGCTCCTGAAGAATTTTCTGCAAGCTAAATAAGTACTATGCCAATTACTCCCCAACAAGCTTTGCAACGCTGCATTGAACATCGCGAACTATTTCATGATGAAATGGCGGCGATGATGCGCCTCATCATGAGTGGTGAGATGCCCCCAGCATTAGTTGCCGGCCTATTAGTTGCCCTGCGTACCAAAAAGGAAACTGTTGGCGAAATCGCTGCGGCTGCTCAAGTGATGCGTGAATTTGCAACGCCGGTTCATGTGGAAGATAGGACTAATCTAGTAGATGTAGTTGGTACAGGTGGTGATGGTGCCCATACTTTTAATATTTCTACAGCAGCGATGTTTGTTGCAGCAGCTGCAGGCGCAAAAATTGCCAAACATGGCAATCGCAGCGTCAGCAGTAAATCAGGCAGTGCTGATATTTTGGAGTCTCTGGGTGTGAATCTGTCACTCTCTCCAGAGCAAGTAGCGCAATGCATCTCAAAGGTGGGCGCCGGCTTTATGTTTGCC
This sequence comes from Burkholderiaceae bacterium, assembly GCA_947371415.1. Lineage (GTDB taxonomy): Bacteria > Pseudomonadota > Gammaproteobacteria > Burkholderiales > Burkholderiaceae > Polynucleobacter. The sequence goes on from CANBPJ010000035.1 coordinate 12,333, forward strand.
CCCAACCATCACCCTGCCATGAAGAATGTCGTGCCCATTCGAAAAGATTTGGGTGTGCGCACTATTTTCAACATCTTAGGCCCACTGACTAATCCAGCAGATGCTAAACGCATTCTGATGGGCGTCTTCCATCCAGATTTAGTGGGCATCCAGGCGCGTGTATTGCAAGCAATGGGAATGGATCATGCGCTAGTGGTTTATGGTCGAGATGGCCTAGATGAAATATCTCTTGAAGGCCCGACCTTAGTGGGTGAGCTCAAGGATGGTGTAGTGCGTGAATATGAAATTCATCCAAAAGACTTTGGCCTGAACACCGCACCAACCAATAGTTTTAAGGTAGCTGATGCCGAAGAATCCAAAGCCATTGTTTTAGATGTCCTCAATAAAATACCCGGTCCAGCGAGTGATATTGTTTGCCTCAATGCTGGCGCAGTGCTTTATGTGGCAGATGTGGCGCCGAGCATCGCTAGTGGTATTCAGATGGCTCAGGCAGCAATTGCCTCTGGCGCAGCCCGCCAAAAGCTAGATCAATTTATTGCTGCAACCCAAAATTAATTAAGACCTTCATGAGCGATATCCTAGATAAAATTGTTGCTACCAAAAAGATTGAGGTCGCCTCAGATTCAAAAAAAATATCTTTAGGCAATCAGCGTGATCAGGCGGAAGAAAATAATCGTCATGCCGCGTTAAAGCCACGTGGCTTTATTCAATCTATAGAACAGAAGATTGTGGCTGGCAAAGCTGGTGTTATTACCGAGATTAAGAAGGCCAGCCCAAGCAAAGGTATCTTGCGGGAAAACTTTCAGCCTGCGGAGATTGCTCAATCCTACGAGGAGAATGGTGCTGCCTGCCTATCCGTACTGACAGACAAAGACTATTTCCAGGGTGCAAATACCTATCTTCAGGCCGCAAGAGCTGCTTGCAATATTCCAGTATTACGCAAGGATTTTACGATTGATCCCTACCAAATCTACGAAGCAAGAGCCATTGGCGCTGATGCCATTTTGTTGATCGTAGCCTGTTTAGATCTCAATCAAATGAAAGAGCTTGAGGCCTGCGCCCATGAGCTTGGTTTGGATGTGTTGGTTGAAGTGCATAACGCCCCCGAACTAGAGCAGGCCTTAAATCTCAAAACACCTTTACTTGGAATCAACAATCGCAATCTCAAAACGTTTGAAGTGACGCTTCAAACAACCTTGTCCTTGCTATCTATGGTTCCCCCTGGGAAAACCTTGGTTACTGAATCGGGCATCATGACTCGTGCTGATGTGCAACTCATGCGTGATCATCAGATTAATGCATTTTTAGTGGGTGAAGCCTTTATGCGGGCAGATAACCCGGGTGCGGCTTTAAGTCAGCTATTTAATTAAGTCGCCTAAAAGGCTTAAGCAAATCTAAGCTGTATTTAATCAGACCAATCAGCACCACTGTTCCAAGTACATCTCCAGTAAACATGACCAGGAAGTGATTGACGGCTCCTGACTCATCAAGGTCTCGCACAACAAACCACCACTGATGCAAGCCAGCACTCAAAGCCGCATAAATCAAAATACAAATTGCTAGCTTGGGCAAACTCAAATCACTGAGATTGGATGCAATCTTGATGTTGGATGCAGCAAATATCCTTGCTAAATACGGCGCAAATCCAGAAATCAACCCAATCCCAATACAAGCAATCAGATCTGGCGTGAAATCTCCAAGATAACAAGTTAAGAATGAAGCAATTGCAATACCAATAGCGCCCGATAGGCCAAAGATGAGCGTTAAAAATAAGCGCAAACCAGCGGGAAGATAAATCCAGCTCACCCCAAAGCTATAGGCTAAGTGACTTGTAAGCCAAGCATTCAGATAGAACAGAGCCGCATAAGTTAAGGCACTGATTAAAAAACCATTCATCCATTCGAAGCTTGTTTTATTCATTACTGTCAGTATGGTTGATTTTCTAGATGCATACATGTTGCATACAACTTGCATACAAGGTGAATGGCGCTACAATCTCGTAAACCCTTAGGCTAATCACTGCTAATTACCCCCGCTAAATGTCCACGATTAAATCCCCCTCTTATATCCGTTTTTTAAATTTGATGGATGTCCTTGATCGCATTAATCCCGGCAAAAGACTGGATTCTGTTGAAGAAAGCTTGCTAGACAAAATTGTTCTGAGCTTTCATGAAAAACAATCCATATTGGTTGGGGATCTGATTTCCATGGCGAAACTTGGCTCCCAGGCGACTCTACACGGTCGCCTCAAGAACCTCAGCGCTATGGGTTATGTCAAAATGGCAGCCAATGAAGATGGCCGCAAAAAAGAAGTTGTTCCTACCAAGAGTGCCATCAAGCGCTATGAGGAAATTTCAAAATGTTTAGAAAAGGCCGTTAAAGCGAGCTAATTCGACTTCTTTACCAAGCTCTTATGCCTGTTTGATAGGCAGAAAAACAAAAAGCCCTTATGAACTAAGGGCTTTTATCATTTTGAAGATCGGATTTAGACGTTAAACAAGAAGTTCAATACATCCCCGTCTTTAACGACGTACTCTTTGCCCTCGGCACGCATCTTGCCAGCCTCTTTTGCGCCCGCCTCACCCTTGAATTGCACAAAGTCTTCATAAGCAATTGTTTGCGCACGAATAAAGCCGCGCTCAAAATCAGTATGAATCACCCCGGCAGCCTGAGGAGCGGTATCGCCTTGGTGAATTGTCCAGGCGCGAACCTCCTTAACACCCGCTGTAAAGTAGGTTTGTAAGCCCAATAATTTATAGCCCGCACGAATCACGCGATCTAATCCCGACTCTTCCATACCCAGATCGGCCAAAAATTCGATTTTGTCAGCATCATCTAAATCAGCAATTTCTGCCTCGATCGCAGCACAAACAGCTACTACTGGGGCGCCTTCCTTAGCCGCATGCTCGATAACAGCGTCTAAATGGGGATTATTTGTAAAGCCGTCTTCTTTGACGTTGGCGATATACATCGCTGGCTTTGCTGTAATTAAGCAAAGCGGCTTTAAGAGCAGATGCTCATCTTCAGTGAGCTTCATGCTGCGTACTGGTTGCGCTTGGTCTAGGTGCGCCTGCACCTTAGTCAGCACGGCCACCAAGGCCGCTGCATCTTTGTCATTGCCTGACTTAGCCGCTTTACTGGAGCGCTGGAGTGTTTTTTCAACAGTCGTTAAGTCAGATAAAGCCAGTTCAGTGTCAATCACCCCAATATCGGAGATTGGGTCAATTTTTCCAGCTACGTGAATCACGTTAGCATCCTCAAAACAACGCACCACATGGGTAATGGCGTCAGTTTCCCGAATATTCGCTAAAAATTGATTTCCCAGGCCCTCGCCTTTAGAGGCTCCAGCTACCAGACCAGCAATATCGACAAATTCGACGGCTGCGGGCAGGATGCGCTCAGGCTTCACTATCTCAGCCAAAGCGGCAAGACGGGGGTCAGGAACCTCAACCACACCCACATTAGGCTCGATCGTGCAGAAAGGATAGTTTTCCGCCGCGATCCCGGCCTTGGTAAGCGCGTTAAAGAGGGTAGATTTGCCGACGTTAGGCAGGCCGACGATGCCACATTTCAAAGACATAGCCGTATTGTAAAGGGGCTGGTTTCGATATCATCGAGATATGTCAGAAGTTC
>CANBPJ010000036.1 GCA_947371415.1 Burkholderiaceae bacterium
CCGATAACCAACATACGCTTTGGAATGCTCTTGAGCAATAAAGCGCCAGTGCTATCTACAATACGAGGATCTTCAGGCAAAAATGGAAGTTTTACTGGCTGACTTCCCGCTGCAATGATCGCCTTCTGAAAACGAATGACTTCTTTTTCGCCTGCTAGATCCTGGCCCTCACCTTTGGTAAGCTCAACCTCAACGTGATTAGCATCCAAGAAGCGACCCAGTCCACGCACTACCGTGACCTTGCGTGCTTTTGCCATGCCAGCCAGGCCGCCAGTAAGTTTTGCAATAACAGAATCTTTGTAGCCACGAAGTTGATCAATTTCAATTTTCGGTGCGCCATAGCTAATGCCATGCTTTGACATCGTTTTTACTTCATCCATTACTGCAGTGGTATGAAGTAATGCCTTAGAAGGAATGCAGCCTACATTTAAGCAAACACCGCCCAATGTGGAATAACGCTCTACCAAAATCGTCTTGACTCCCAAGTCTGCACTTCGAAATGCAGCGCTGTAGCCACCGGGGCCAGCGCCTAATACAAGCACCTCACACTCATGATCCACTTTGCCACTATATTGACCAGCAATAGGAGCGCTAATGGCGGCAGCAGCCACTGGTGAAGGAGCGGGGGTTGAAGGCGATGCCGAAGACGCAACAGATGATGCTGCTACTACCGCAGCTCCTGCTTCAATTTCAGCAACGATGCTGCCCTTACTGACCTTGTCGCCAGCCTTAACAGAAATACTCAGAATAGTTCCCGCTGCATCCGCTGGAACTTCCATGGTTGCTTTATCAGATTCCAGAACAAGCAAAGGCTGCTCCTTTTCAATGACATCGCCTACTTTAATAAGCACCTCGATCACCGGTACATCTGAGTAATCGCCAATATCTGGAACAAGAATAATTTGCTTAGCCATATCTTCTCCTTATAGCGCTGCGCGACGGAAGTCGGACATCAGCTGGGCGATATAGACATTGAAACGCGTTGCCAATGCGCCATCAATCACACGGTGGTCAGCACTTAATGACAATGGGCAAATTAAGCGTGGTACAAATTGTTTGCCATCCCAAACCGGTTTAATGGCAGCTTTACTCACACCCAAAATCGCCACCTCAGGTGCATTTACGATAGGTGAAAAGTAAGTGCCACCAATGCCGCCTAAAGAGGAAATAGTAAAACTAGCACCCTGCATTTGTTCAGGCTTTAATTTTCCATCACGGGCTAACGCAGCCAACTCTGAGGTTTCACGAGCAAGCTCGAAAATACCTTTTTTATCGGCATCACGAATTACTGGCACCACTAGACCATTGGGCGTATCGGCAGCAAATGCGATATTAAAATACTTCTTCAATACCAGGTCATCGCCGTCAATAGAGCTATTGAACTCAGGATATTTCTTGAGCGCCGCTACAGCAGCCTTCATCAGGAAAGCCAACATGGTAATTTTAAGACCCTGCTTTTCATTCTCTTTATTGGTGAGAACTCTAAATGCCTCTAGATCAGTAATATCTGCATCTTCGTGATAAGTCACTGCAGGAATCATGACCCAGTTGCGGCCCAAATTTGCGGCAGTGAGCTTCTTAATACGATTTAAGGGTTGACGCTCTGTATCACCAAATTTGGAGAAATCTACCTTAGGCCATGGAATTAAATTCAGACCGCCCAAGCTTCCACCTAATGCAGCAGGGCTAGTTCCGGCACCACCACTCATGGCAGCCTTTATAAAAGCCTGCACGTCTTCTTGAGTAATTCTTCCCTTAGGGCCAGAGCCTTTTACTTGATGAACTGCAACACCAAGCTCACGAGCAAACTTACGCACTGAAGGACTTGCGTGACTTGCGGTCGGATCAATCTCTACTGGAGTGCTGCTCACAGGCGGTGGTGCTGGAGCGCGAACAATTGGTGGCTCTACTTTAGGAGCGGGTGCTGCTACTGACTCAACTTTTACTGCTGCAGGAGCGGGAGTGGCTTGAGCAGCGGCTGGAGCCATCGCATCCCCACTCTCTTCGAGCACTAGAACAATGGCGCCCTCGGAGATAGAGTCACCCACCTTAACCTTCACCTCTTTCACCACACCAGAGTGCGATGATGGAACATCCATTGTGGCCTTGTCAGACTCTAAAACAACAATAGACTGCTCTTTCTCAACGCGATCACCGGCTTTTACCAATACCTCGATGACAGGCACATCTGTGTAATCCCCAATATCCGGGACTTTAATATCAATTAGTTGGCTCATAGTATCTATCTCTTATCAAACCGTCATTGGGTTTGGTTTGGTGGTATCGATCTCGTATTTCTGAATTGCCTCGGCAAGCTTTTGGCGATCAAGCTGTCCAGCATCTACCAAAGAACGTAATGCTGTGAGAACAACCCAACGGCGATCCACCTCAAAGAAGTCGCGCAATTTTTCACGAGTGTCCGAGCGCCCAAAACCATCCGTACCTAATACCTCAAAGCGGCGACCCATATGCTGAATAGCTGGACGAATTTGCTCAGCAAATAAACGCACATAGTCAGTTGCAGCAATCACTGGTCCGACGGTATCTTTCAGGCACTTCTCTACGTGGGATAACACTGGTGCAGTGGTTGGGTTGAGAAGATTGTTGCGATGAACCCCAGTCCAGTCACGACCCAACTCAGTAAAGCTTGGACAACCCCACAAATCAGAGGCAATGCCCCAATCTTTATGCAAGATTTCTGCCGCTTCAATAACTTCACGGAAGATCGTGCCAGAACCTAAGAGCTGTACGCGTAATTTTGCATTGGTGTCACCAACAGATTTAAGTTTGTACATGCCTTTGATGATGTCTTGCTCTGCGCCTTTTGGCATAGCAGGGTGAGCATAGTTTTCATTCATCAAGGTGATGTAGTAATAGACATCCTCTTGCTCGGCTAGCATGCGACGCATGCCATCCTGAATCACAACCGCCACTTCAAACGAGAATGAGGGGTCGTAGCTGATGCAGTTTGGAACGGCAGCGCTCCAAACTTGGCTATGGCCATCTTCATGCTGCAAACCTTCACCATTGAGAGTGGTCCTACCAGCAGTGCCTCCCAGCAAGAAGCCGCGGCTACGCATATCGCCAGCAGCCCAAGCTAAATCGCCAATGCGCTGGAAGCCAAACATGGAATAGAAGATGTAGAACGGCAGCATCGGCACACCATGCGTTGAGTAAGAAGTTGCCGCAGCAATCCAATCGCACATACCGCCAGCCTCGTTAATACCTTCTTGCAAAATCTGGCCAGTCTTGTCTTCTTTGTAGAACATCAATTGATCATGATCTTCTGGGGTGTAGAGCTGACCCAATTGACTCCAAATACCTAGCTGGCGAAACATACCCTCCATACCAAATGTACGTGACTCATCAGGAACAATAGGAACCACGCGCTTACCAAGAACCTTGTCACGCACAATCGTATTAAGCATGCGAACAAATGCCATGGTGGTGGAGATCTCGCGACCTTCGGAAGTGGCTTCTAGTAAAGGAGCGAATACTTCTAAGGCTGGAACAGGCAGACTCTCAGCCTTCATACGACGCTGCGGTAAGTAGCCACCAAGCTCTTGACGGCGAGCTTTCATGTACTCAAGCTCTGGACTACCTTCAGCAAACTTCACTAAAGGCATTTCTTCCAATTGCTCATCCTTGACGGGAATCTCAAAGCGATCACGGAAACGACGCACGTCATCTGAATTCATCTTTTTTGCTTGGTGGGCAATATTCATCGCCTCACCAGAACCACCCATACCATAACCCTTAATGGTGTGAGCCAAAATAACGGTAGGTTGATCTTTGTGATTTACAGCCGAATGAAAAGCTGCAAATACTTTATGGGGATCATGTCCGCCACGATTCAGCTGCCAAATCTCATCATCACTCCAGTCGCTCACCAACGCTTTTAACTCAGGTGTATTAAATACAATCTCACGAACATAGGCGCCATTCTTAGCCTTCATGGTTTGATATTGACCATCAACGATTTCGCCGAGACGCTGCATCAAGATGCCTTTTTTGTCACGTGCAAATAAAGCATCCCAATGACCACCCCAAACTACTTTGATGACATTCCAACCTGCGCCACGGAACTCGCCTTCGAGTTCTTGAATAATCTTGCCGTTGCCTCGAACCGGACCGTCAAGACGCTGCAAGTTACAGTTCACCACAAAGATGAGGTTATCTAATTTTTCACGCCCGGCCATGCCGATTGCACCAAGTGATTCTGGCTCATCAGTCTCACCATCACCCAAGAAGGCCCATACTTTTCGACCTTCGGCCTTAATAAATCCTCGGTCCTGCATATAGCGCATAAAACGCGCTTGATAAATAGCCATGATCGGGCCAAGTCCCATAGACACGGTTGGGAACTGCCAGAAATCTGGCATCAACCAAGGATGTGGATAGCTTGAAATACCTTTGCCGCCGACTTCTTGACGGAAATTATTGAGCTGCTCTTCAGCTAAGCGACCCAACATATAAGCGCGGGCATAAACTCCAGGAGCGGAATGTCCTTGAACAAATATGAGATCGCCACCATGGTCTGGGGATGGAGCATGCCAGAAATGATTAAAGCCAACGTCATACAGGGTGGCTGCAGACTGGAACGATGAAATATGTCCACCAACGTTAGTATCTTTGTTGGCGCGCAGGACCATAGCCATAGCATTCCAACGTGTATATGAACGAATTCTGTGCTCTACATTTTGATCACCAGGTAGGCGCGCTTGCTGCTCTACAGGAATCGTATTGATGTAGGGTGTTTCTGCATGGAATGGCTGATTTACACCATTAACTCGTGCATGAGAAATTTGTTGATCAATGAGATAGGCAGCTCTTTCTGGCCCCTCATTCCGAATAACGCCATCTAGCGCCTGCAACCACTCTTGGGTTTCATCTGGATCCGCATCCTGCTTGCCTGCGCTACCCAAAATTTGATCTGGAACTGCTGCCATAAACTGCCTCCATTAGTTACATCGGTGTTATTCACTCACTCTATAGGCAATATTCTAGGAAGGTCTATGGGTGTAAACAAGCAATTTTCCACATAATGATAGTATTTCTCACAATGTGGTAATTTGTTGCAATGCAAATAGACTCCAAAATACTTGCAAATACAGCGGATAACGATGTGAATCAGGCAAAATAAGCGGATTACATGAAAAAATTTGCATTTTCAATCTGGCAACTCAAGCCTGTGAAGTGGCTCCGACGTATACGGGGTTTTAAGCTTGTCTACACCCCATTAATCGCGATTGTGCTTTTTACCGTAGTCATGGGGGTCATCATGGGCACCCTGCAGCTGCAAGAAAAGAGTCAGCAGGAAGCCGCCCTATTTAGAGAGCTCTCATTTGCTAAGCAGCGCATTCAATTGCGCTTTGCAAACAACACCGATATTTTGCAATCCGTCGGGAGGGACTATGTTAGCTCGGGGGAGTCGGCTAAATCAAAAGATAACGTCATTGTTCAGGCCGAAAATCTACTGCAGAGCAATCATGAGATTGCTCAAATAATGTGGATCAATGAAGCTGGGCAGCGTCAGTGGAAAATCCCACCAGACAACCTCAAGACGGATTGGTTCAACAAGGTTGAAAATGCCGGAAGCCTAAACCAAGCCCTGAAAAAAACCATTGAGTTAAGTGCTGCAACCAATAGACCAGCTTTTAGTCAATTTATCTCGCTGGAAGTTCCAAGCGATGAAATTATCTCCAAAGAAATCCGCAATGTTTTTTGGCAAGCAGTTCCTCAGATGTCTGGGGGTGAAATCAAGGGCATGGTTGCAGTCCTCTATACAACGCAAGGACTACTCGAGATGATCCCCGGGGAGCTTAAAGGACTATACCGATTCACCCTGATTACGGATGGTGAAAAAGTTCTTGCGATTTCATCCGATAAAAATACGCCAAAGCGTGCTTTTAGCAACCAAACCAGTCTTGATATTGGCGTACTTAGCCCAAACCTTAGTCTGCGCATCGATACCTATCCACCGCCTACAAATCTTACTTTTAGAATGCTGATTGGCGTAGTGCTGGGTTTGAGTGCGTTCGTTATTTGGAGTCTGTGGTCTGTATTAAAGCAAATGCAGGTTCGCCAAGAAGCAGAAGCCAATCTTCGTGCAGAGACTAATTTTCGTAGCGCCATGGAAAACTCAACTCCAGTGGGTATTCGCGCTCACGACATGAATAAAACAATCACTTATGTAAACCCGGCATTTTGCGATATGACAGGCTGGTCTGCCAAAGAGCTGATTGGACAAAACCCACCCTTTGCCTTTTGGCCTGAAGATCAAAAAGGAGAGCTCACCGAGAAAATGAATAAAGCCCTCACGCTTGCCTTAAGCCAAGAAAAGAACATTGGTATTGAGGGTTCAATTTTGCATCGCAATGGCAATATCATTCAAACGCGCACCTTTATCGCTCCATTAATTAATGAAAAAGGAATTCAAGCCGGCTGGGTCACCTCTTTAATTGATATTTCTGAACCGAAGAAAATTCGCGAGGAATTAGCCGCCTCACAAGAGCGCTTCGTGACCGTATTGGAGAGCTTAGATGCTGCAGTTTCAGTGGTATCCAATGAAACTGGAGAGCTATTATTTGCCAATCGCTTTTACCGCGAACGTTTTGGCAACACCTCTAAGGGTCATTTTGAGTTGGCGGGTGGTGACACCATCCAAAATACAACGCAAGCTCAGACCGAAAAATCTAGTGGTACCTTGTCTATCGACATGTCACCGCCCTCCCTTTACCAGGAATCCGAGTCAGAGGAAATTCAACTACTTGATGAGGCTAAAGGAACTTCAAGGTGGTATGAGGTTCGCAGACGTTTTGTCCCTTGGGTAGATGGGCATTTGGCGCAACTTCTGATTGCGACTGACATTACGATTCGTATTGAGGCGGATGATTTATCTCGCCAACAAGAGGAGCGCATGCAATTTACTAGCCGTTTAACCACCATGGGTGAGATGGCTTCCTCATTAGCCCATGAGTTAAACCAACCTCTTGCTGCGATCTCAAACTACTGCATGGGTGTGGCAAAACGCCTACAAGGGCATATAGACCCAACTCTACAAAAAGACATTCTTCCTGCGCTAGAAAAAGCATCTGATCAAGCACATCGCGCTGGAACCATTATTCAGCGCATCAAGGGCTTTGTGAAGCGCAGTGAACCACAACGTAAATCCTGCGAAATCAGTGAAATCATCAATGATGCAGTTGGTTTGGTGGAGATTGAAGCGCATCGACATCGTCTCAGCATCAGCACCGAGATAGCGGAAAATCTACCCAAGGTTGACTTAGATCCAGTCTTAATTCTGCAAGTGCTGGTCAACCTCCTCAAAAATTCTCTAGATAGCTTGAGGGAGGTTTACCCTCTATCATCACGCTGGTCAGCCCCTCCAGTCCAGATTTCAGCAGATCTCGATACCAGCACCTTTCCCGCTATGTTGCGCATCCAAGTGACTGATAGTGGTGGTGGAATCGCACAATCGGTCATTGAGCGCATGTTTGAACCCTTTTTTAGCACCAAAATTGATGGAATGGGCATGGGATTAAATATTTGCCGATCCGTCATTGAGTCACACCAAGGTCGTCTTTGGGCGAAGAATCGAATGGATGCAGAACATACAAAGCTATCTGGCTGCACCTTTACAATACTATTACCCATAGAATCCCCGGGCTCTAAGGCCAATATTTAATTTATGCAATTTTTTAGATTTATCTGTGAAAGCGAATATGAATATCAGTGCCACTACCAAACCCAATCAAGCTGAAGTGGTTTATGTTGTAGATGATGACGAAGCCGTTCGCGACTCCCTAACCTGGCTATTGGAAAGCAATGGTTATGTAGTTCGCTGTCACGCAAGCGCCGAACGATTTTTGCAATCTTTGCAAAGCACTGATAAATCCACCATCTCTTGCGCCATCTTGGATGTCCGCATGTCAGGCATGTCTGGTCTTGAATTACAAGAACGCTTGATTAGCGAAAATCTACCAATGCCGGTTGCCTTTATCACCGGTCACGGAGATGTTTCTATGGCGGTTTCCACCATGAAACGTGGTGCGGTTGATTTCATTGAAAAACCATTTAAAGAAAATGATCTCTGCGGTTTAGTAGATCGCATGCTCGCAAAAGCACGTATAGACTATTCACAAGCTAGCCAACGAAAAATTACCCAAAGCCTCTTAAGCAAATTAACAGGCCGCGAGCGCCAAGTGCTTGAACGCATTGTGGCCGGTCGTTTGAATAAGCAGATTGCAGATGATCTTGGTATCTCTATCAAAACAGTAGAGGCACACCGGGCGAACATCATGGAAAAGCTCAATGTCAATACCGTTGCCGACCTGCTTCGCTTGGCCCTATCAGATCCACAACCGAATTAAACGCTTATAAAACTCTTATGCCTGCACAGTTACTCGATGGTGTTGCCCTATCTAAAAAAATTCGCGCTGAAATCGCTGCGCGTGGAGCAATCGTTACAGCCAAAGGCGTCAGGCCAGGATTGGCAGTGATTGTTGTAGGTGAAAATCCTGCCAGCCAAGTTTATGTCAGGAATAAAGTGAAAGCCTGCGAGGATGTTGGCTTTCATTCTGTGCTGGAACGCTACTCCGTAGAGCTTGGAGAAGAAGAGTTGCTGGCCCGCATTGCAACGCTCAATGCCGATCCAGCAATACATGGCATCTTGGTTCAACTACCGCTTCCTGAGCATATTGCAGCTGAGCGCGTTCTCGAAGCCATTGCTCCTGATAAGGATGTAGATGGCTTTCATGTGGCCAATGCCGGCGCTTTGATGGTGGGTCAACCAGAATTCAAGCCTTGTACACCCTATGGATGCATGAAGATTTTAGAAAGTATTGATTACCCTATTCGTGGCGCACGTGCCGTGATCGTAGGTGCATCCAATATTGTTGGTAAACCTATGGCAATGTTATTACTTCAAGCTGGCGCAACAGTCACGATCTGCAATAGCAAGACCCGTGACCTGGCGCACCATACTAAAGATGCAGATATTTTAGTGGTAGCTACCGGCAAGCCAAAAATGATTACTGGTGACATGGTTAAAACTGGTGCTGTCGTGATTGATGTTGGCATTAATCGCCTGCCGGATGGAAAGCTTTGCGGCGATGTTGACTTTGATACCGCCAAATATATTGCTGGCTGGATTACGCCCGTTCCTGGTGGCGTAGGTCCAATGACCATCACCATGCTCTTGATGAACACGCTTGAGGCTGCAGAAAAAGCAGCAAAACACTAGATCCATTAAGCTAGAGGGTATGACTAAATCCTTACCCCCAAAGCCTTCTGCTGAACTTCAAAAGAATCCATTAATTTCATTTGGTAGAGGTCTTACCGACTACCCTGAAATTAAGCCAAGCGATATTGCACCTGCAATTGAATTTCTACTGGAGCAAGCTCAATATGCGGTAGACCAGGCAGTTAGCTCGAACACACCAGCGAAGTGGAATGATTTGGTCGAGCCCCTTGAGGACGCTACTGAATCATTGAGTAGATCTTGGGGTGTGATCTCCCATCTTAATAGCGTGGCAGATACGCCAGAACTTCGGACTGCATACGGCGATATGATGCCTAAAGTCACCGCCTTCTTCTCAAGCTTGGGACAGAATCTCGCGCTTTATCAAAAGTTCAAAGAGTTGAGTCAAAGTAATGACTTTGCAACATTAAATCTTGCCCAGAAAAAAGTGATCGAGAACTCCTTGAGGGATTTTCGTCTGGGTGGAGCAGAACTTTCGGATTCACAAAAACCCCGATTTTCAGCAATTCAGGATGAGCAGGCTTTATTAGGTAAAGCTTTTTCTGATCATGTGTTAGATGCAACAGATGAATTCGTGCATGTGGTTCAAGATATTTCTGATTTAACTGGGCTTCCAGAAGATGCAATCGCTGCCGCCGCTGATCTGGCGACGCAAAAGAATCTCCAGGGCTGGGCATTTACATTGCACTTCCCCTCCTATTACCCAGCCATGCAATATTCAGAGAATCGAGAGTTACGACGCCTGATGTATCAGGCCTATGTCACGCGCTCATCAGAGCTGGCTCCGAAATATGCAAAGGGTAAGCTCGATTGGGATAACACGCAGAACATGCTCGATCAATTACGCTTACGCGATGAAGAGGCCAAAATGCTAGGCTTTGAGAATTTCGCAGCATTGAGTTTGGCGCCAAAAATGGCAAACGGCGTTGATGAGGTAGATCTTTTTCTGACAAACTTCGCAGTTAAGGCAAAACCATTTGCCCAGAAAGATTGGCGAGAACTGTGTGAATTTGCTAAAGCAGAGCTTGCACTGGATGATGGGCTAGAGCCTTGGGATGTTCCGTTTGCTGCTGAACGCTTAAAGCAAGCGCGTTACTCATTTTCTGAGAATGAACTAAAGCAGTTCTTCCCCTTGCCTAAAGTACTGAATGGGTTATTCGGAGTGATTCAGACGCTATTTGGCGTCAAAATTGAATCCGCTAACTTACCCACTTGGCATGCCGATGTGCAATCTTTTTCAGTAAAAAATACTAAAGGCGTCATCGTTGCCTACTTTTATTTGGATCCCTATGCGCGTCCCGGTAAGCGAGGTGGCGCCTGGATGGATGACGCTCGCGGTCGTAGAGAACTGCCGAATGGGGAAATCCAAATACCTGTGGCCTACTTAGTATGCAACTTTGCACCGCCTGTAAAGGTGGATGGCGTATTACGCCAACCAACAATTACCCATGATGATGTGATCACCCTCTTTCATGAAAGTGGTCATGGCCTACATCACCTCCTTACCCAAGTCGGCGCCTTAGGTGTTTCTGGTATCAATGGTGTTGAATGGGATGCAGTTGAATTACCAAGTCAATTTATGGAGAACTTCTGCTGGGAATGGGAAGTATTAGTAAGCATGACTGCGCATGTGGAAACTGGAAAACCATTGCCCCGGGAGTTATTTGAAAAGATTCTCGCAGCAAAGAACTTCCAAAATGGCTTAATGACTTTGAGACAAATTGTGATGTCATTAACCGACTGGAGACTGCACTCTCAATTTGATACCAAGGATGCGAGCAGTCAACCCATTCTTGATTTGACTCGAAAGATAGCAGATGAGTTTAATGTGATCCCCCAGCCCGAAATCTCTCGCTGGATTAATACCTTTAGTCACATCTTTGCAGGTGGATATGCGGCCGGTTACTACAGCTATAAGTGGGCCGAAGTTCTATCTGCAGATGTTTATGCAGCATTTGAAGAGGCGGCCAAACTCACTGGAAGCGTTCTGGATGCTGCAACTGGCAAGCGGTACCGCGCTGAAATTCTAGAAGTTGGCGGCAGTCGCCCCGCTGCTGAGTCCTTCAAGGCTTTTAGAGGTCGGGAGCCTAGCATTGATGCTCTACTACGTCATGGTGGATTGACTCTCTAGACCTTGATTTCTGCGATAACCGGAGCGTGATCTGAGGGCTGCTCCCAAGTGCGCGGCTCTTTATCGATAATACTTGCCGTGCACTTATCCCTTAAGGCATCGCTTAGTAGTATGTGATCAATCCGCATTCCGGCATTACGCCTAAAGCCCATCATGCGGTAATCCCACCAGCTAAATGATTTTGGCGCTTGCTCAAATATTCTGAAAGAATCCGTGAGCCCCAAATTAATGAGCCCTTGAAAGGCATTACGTTCTTCTGGAGAAACAAGGTTTTGTCCAATCCATTTGGATGGGTCATGTACATCGACATCAGTAGGTGCAATATTGAAGTCGCCCAATAATGCGAGACGACTATTCTGGCTCAGCTCATCCCTTAACCAAGCCTCAAGCGCCTTAAGCCACCCTAACTTGTACACAAACTTGTCACTATCGGGTGATTGACCATTGGGAAAATATGCTGAGATGAGTCTCATGGGCTGCATTCCTGCAAAAGGAATGGTTGCAGCTAGAATGCGCTGCTGCTCATCTGCATTCCCTGGAATATTTCTGGTGGCCTTTAAAAAGGTAGTGCTAGCATCCGATGCAATGGGTGCCAAGGCCGCTTTACGCACAATAATCGCAACGCCGTTATAAGTCTTTTGTCCAGCAGCTAGACTGAGGTAACCAGCTTCTTCTAACTCACGGTGCGGGTATTTATCGTCAGTTAACTTTAGCTCCTGAAGACATAATGCATCGATCGGCTTCTTTGCCTTTTCTTGATCTTGCAACCACTTCAGAACTTGGGGTAAACGCACCTTCAGTGAATTTACATTCCAAGCGGCTATGCGCACCGAGTCAGTCATCTATTCCCAACTCCTGCAGCTTACGAGTAATCGTGTTGCGACCGATTCCAAGGCGTTGTGCTGCTTCTACGCGCCGACCACGAGTAACCTCGAGTGCAGCCTGTAAAACCGCCTTTTCAAATTTAGAGCACAGGACGTCATAGACGCCCGTATCTCCATCTTGAAGCATTTTGACTGCTAAGCGCCCTAATCCACCCTCCCAATCGACAGCCCCACCACGGGCAACTATTGGATTAGCAGGATTAGACTCTCCTGGCAATACAACAGGCTGCTCGCCAGCTTCAGCCAAGATATCTGCCGGTAAATCGGCACTACCAATCAGATTGGATGGCGTCATTACAGTCAACCAATGGCAGAGATTTTCCAATTGCCGAACATTGCCTGGGAAAGGCATTGCGCTAATCTCTTTTAGAACCTCATCCGAGAGTTTTTTTGCCTCCACACCTAAAGACTTTGCACAGGACAACATGAAGTGACGAGCCAATACTGGGATGTCTTCTGCACGTTCGCGCAAGGCAGGCATACGCAAGCGAATAACATTTAAGCGATGCAATAAATCTTCACGGAAAACGCCGGCAGCAACACGTGCCTCGAGATTTTGATGCGTAGACGCAATAATGCGGACATTTGCCTTAATGGGATCTTGGCCACCAACTCGGTAAAAATGACCGTCTGTTAGTGCGCGCAATAAGCGGGTTTGCAAATCAAATGGGATTTCACCAATTTCATCTAAAAATAAGGTGCCACCATCTGCCTGCTCAAAACGACCACGACGCAAAGTTAACGCCCCTTGAAATGCACCGCGCTCATGGCCAAATAATTCTGATTCCAACAAATCTTTGGGAACTGCAGCCGTACTAAAGGCAACGAATGGCCCTTTGGCGCGCGGACTGTGTTTATGTAAAGCTTGAGCTACCAACTCTTTGCCAGTTCCAGATTCACCGGTAATTAATACTGTTGAATGAGACTGCGCAAGACGGCCGATTGCCCTAAAGACTTCCTGCATAGCAGGAGCTTGGCCAATGATTTCAGTAGAGTCTTGTCTCCAGCCATTAATCTCTTTATTACCCGATTGATTGCGCTCACTTTGTTCCATCGCGCGACGGATCAGCTCTACTGCTTTATCAATATCAAATGGCTTGGTGAGATATTCAAATGCACCGCCCTGAAAAGACGATACGGCAGAATCTAAATCTGAGTAAGCGGTCATGATGATGACGGGGAGCATTGGATGCGTTTCTTTTACATTCTGCAAAAGATCCAAACCATTGCCACGGGGCATGCGAATATCCGAAATCAATACCTGAGGGGCATCTTTTTCTAATGCATTGAGCACGTCATTGGGATTGGAAAAACTTTTATGCGGGATGTTCTCACGAGTGAGTGCTTTTTCTAGCACCCAGCGAATTGATTGATCATCGTCCACGATCCAAACGGGTTTCATAATGCTTTCTCCTGCCTACGGTAAGGAATTTGAATTTGGAAGTCAGTCCGTCCAGGACGGCTGTCACAAGCGATAAAGCCCTGATGTTGCTGAACAAAAGTTTGAGCCAAGGTAAGGCCTAGGCCACTGCCACCGTCCCGACCAGAGACCAATGGAAAGAAAATACGCTCACGAATATCTTCCGGGATTCCGGGTCCGTTATCAATGACATGCAGATCCATCGCCATCTTATATCTTTGCTTGGAAATGGTGACCGACCGAGCCACTCGGGTCCTTAACTCAATTTGAGCGATACCCTGGGCGATTTCCTCGGAAAGAGCTTGGGCTGCATTGTGGGCAATATTCAAAACCGCTTGGATTAACTGCTCGCGATCACCCAGTAGGTCCGGAAGACTAGTGTCATAGTTGCGAATAATCCGCAGGCCTTTAGGAAACTCCGCCAACACGAGGCTACGAACCCGCTCCAAAGCCTCGTGAACGTTAAATAATTCCATCGAATGTGCTTTGCGATGCGGTGCCAGCAGTCGATCCACCAGGTTCTGCAGGCGATCTGATTCTTTAATAATGACTTGGGTATATTCCCGCAAGCCTTTTTCTGGGAGCTCAAACTCCAGCAATTGAGCGGCACCACGAATGCCGCCCAAAGGATTTTTAATTTCATGCGCCAAGTTACGCATCAACTGTTTATTTGCTTCAACTTGCTGTGTCACGCGCTCATCGCGCTCACTTCGCAACTGCTGATCAATAGGAAACCACTCCATCATAATGAGTGAGGGATCCTCCAGGCTTGCCACAACTACGTGCGCAGGAATAGATTCTTGATGAATGCTTCCGGGCAAGGAATGCAACACCATCTCTTGGCGTTGAGCAGATGCATGTCCCGCCTTAATCTCTTCAATCATGCGCTTAATCAACTCATTATCACCAAATAAGTTGTGCAAAGACTGACCCTCAAGAGATTTACGGGAAAGGTCCAATGCTGACTCTGCAGCTGGGTTCACATAAACCAATTGCTGGTTCTCAGCCTCGAACACCACGATGGCGTTTGGCATTTGGTCAAGCAATGTCGGAAAAAAAGGAGCAGCCGAAGCTGCCCCTTTGAACGAATTGCGCAATAGACCTGCGCTCAACATTTCTCCTTCGCTTACAGGGAGTAGTACATATCGAATTCGATCGGATGAGTTGTCATGCGGAAACGTGTGACATCTTCCATCTTCAATGCGATATATGCGTCGAGCATAGAGTCTGTAAAGACACCGCCGCGAGTCAAGAACTCACGATCTTTGTTCAAGGCTTCTAATGCTTCTTCTAAGCTTGCACATACGGTTGGGATCTTTGCATCTTCTTCTGGTGGCAAGTCATACAGGTTCTTATCAGCAGCTTCACCTGGGTGAATCTTGTTCTGAACACCATCTAAACCAGCCATCATCAGTGCAGAGAAG
>CANBPJ010000037.1 GCA_947371415.1 Burkholderiaceae bacterium
TGATTTTTGAACATGATATTTCCTTTATGGGTTTATTTGTTGCACTGCACCATATTAATAGTTTATTTAGGGCTTAGCAAGCAAATATTGCTGCAAAGCAACATTTGCCCTCGCAGCATTGAGGGATTGATTGCCAATAGTCGCTTTGACAGCTCCTCAGAGGATGCTTTGCCCCCCTGCAACCCGCCAAAATATTAGATAGGGGCGTTTTTTAAGTGCTTGATCACCCAAGCTGGGTCGCTGTCACTCGGAAATATAGGGTAATGAATAGCCTCAATCACGCCTTCATTAGCAATTAAGGTGATGCGCTTTAATAAAGTCATTCCAGCCGCAACAAACGTGGGCAATCGTAGCGCCTGCTGAAATTGATAGCCTGCATCGCTAACTACCGGAAATGGCAAATGCAAGCGATCCGCCATCTCTTGTTGGTATTGGGTAGATTGCACGCTCAATCCCACGATCTCTGCACCAAGAGACTGAAGCTCTTGGTAGTGATCCCTGAACGAGCAGCTTTGTGGCGTACATCCTCTTGCCCCTGGTATCTGATCCCATCCGTCTGGCAACGCAACATTAGGCTGACCTGTCATGGGGTAACAGTAGATTACTAGGCGGCCTTTGATGTCACCTAAGTTGAGCTCTTTACCTGAAGTTGCGCTCAATAAAATATTGGGCACACGCATGCCTAGCAGGTGATTAGCCGCTCCATCATCTTGGGGAATGGGGAGGTCTGTGGGAAGCTGATTGAGATTGGACATGTATTTAACTTTATCTTAATTTCATCTACTCTACTTGCATGCCTTTACTGAGGATGAGCCCTTTAGTGAGGCCATCTCAGCCATTGCCTCAAACTGTCGGCGCACAATATTTTTTATGAAGAACTCAATTACCGTTGATGGCAGCGATGAATTGGGCTCAACTTGTGCATCGTACTTAAATGTAGTGAAGCCCTTGTCAGGCAATAGCCGCCAACTGCCTTTGTAATATTTAGTGTCCCCGCTCAATTGCTCAAAGAGCAGTACCTTATTGGGAACTTCAACGTACTCAAGCTCTGAGCGCATCTCGATCGGAATAAACAAAATACGCTCCTCGAGCAAACGCGCCACCCTCACCTTGTTGCCCGATCTTGAGAGCACTTTTGAGTCCACTACCCCTGGAAAACCTTTAGCTCCCTCATAGTCTGTAATAAATGCAAAAGCATCGCATAGCGTAATGGGAACCTCATAGCTCGCATTCACCTGAAAGCGATCTCCAGTTCTAGCAATAGCTAGCTTTAAGTCATAAGGATTAGATGCATCTTGCGCAAGGGCAATACCAAAAGATGCAAAAAGGAGAATGCAAATGATTTGCTTCATGACAATAGTTTAAGGAATTATTATGACGAACTATTTTCGGATGTTGTCTAGTTTTTCACTTAAGGCTTCAACCGCTTTCGTTAATGCAAACAATTCTCTCTCTTTCATCAAATCAATTTTTTGATGAAGTAGCTCTATTTCTAGCTCTGCTTTTACATTTACTTCGAAGTCATTGCTAGCCTGTTGGCGATCCATTTCTGAAAGTCGATTTGGCTCATCATAATTGCTGGGGCTGTGTATGCCGCCTGAAAAGAAAGCATCAGATTGAGCAAAATAAATGGGTATGGATCCCATGCGCTCGAATTATTGATGGAGTTATAGCCAATCCAAGCAAAGATGCATGCGCTCTGAATGATGATGAACTTCCAGGAGCCCACCGTTTTAGCAACTACATCAGAAATCTTCTGGCCCCTTGTTAGCCCTGGAGCTAAATCTTGGATGTGGCCCGAGATCTTAGTGGGAAGACCTTGGCGATGGTCTCTTCGATGGGCCCGAAGGGCCTCTAGCACTTGCAGCTCTTCAGTGGTGGGTGTTATTGCAGCCATAGTCCTCTTCCTTATATAAGCACTCTACGCCTATTAAACAGGAGTGCAACTTAATCAGCAGTCACACGCATTACCTATATTGCTTGCCTTCATATTCTGGTAGGTGGCCGTCTCACAAATGAAAAACCACCCGAAGGTGGTTTTTCATTATTTAGCGCCCTATGCTAACGCTCGCTAGAGCGTGGAATGCGGACTCTTATTTAATTAATCCACAGGCAATTCTAGGGCCAGAATTGCCAGCTGGCTGCGATTTGTAATCATCGGGGTCGCGATGAACAACAACGGATCTTCCCAATATTCCATTCGGGCCGCTATTCACCGCAAAACCAATGAGCTTCGCTGAATAGCTGGCATTACCATTCGCATCCGACTTAATATTCGGCATATCACCAGCATGATTTGATCCGCTTCCTGGCATACCGTGTGATTTTGTATCTGGATTAAAGTGTCCACCTGCGCTCATGGCATCAGGCGCGGAGCAATCTCCTTTTTCGTGGACATGGAATCCTTGCTCAGCATTTGGCTTCAAACCAGAAAAGTTTCCGGTGACCAGAACATCATGCCCTTGCCATACAAAATTCACAGTGCCTTTGGCATTTGATCCTGACCGGGAATCCAAGCTTGCCGATGCTTTTTGTCCATTGCCGTCCTCCATGGACTGACACGCAACTAAGGATATGGCAGCCAAAGCGCCAAATACTAGAGAAATCTGTTTAATCATTGCCCCTACTCCTTATCTGTACCAAGAAAAATTTTCTCTACTCATTCTCACATAAATAATATCCAGGTAAAGGAAAGACCTCATTCAAAGTAGTCTTATTGATCTTAGGTCTACTTTTTGGATTTGTATTTTTTTATGGCTTCTTTGAGGTCGGTATATTCCTCACATCCAAAGGTGCACGCCTTATCCAGCTTCGCCAATAAAGCCTCCGCCCCCGGTAGGTCGTTATTGATCAACTTCAGTTTTCCGTAGTACTCCAGAGCCCCACGATGTTCCGGATCTATTTTCAATGCAGCTTGATAATATTTTTCAGCCCCAACTAAATCGGGCGGCTGTTTTTTGCGCAAGCTATAGCCCATCAAGTTATTCCAATCGGCCGAACTTGTTTCGTTGGCGCCCTGCAATTGCTTGATAGCCTGATCGTATTTATCAGATTTAATACTTGCTCTTGATTCGGTTAACCAAGCGGGATCTTGCTTGGCGGGGGGAGTGTCTGCAGCCTGAGATGACTCAAGCAAAGAGAGGGTTAGTAAAAGTGCTGCGGCTATTTTTCTCATATAAGCGGCTCCCATTAGCAATCCCTCATTTATAAACCCATTTCCTCAATCGCGCTTTAGGTGGTGTCAAACAATCAAAATACCCGAAGGGAGTTTTGGCAGCCCGGAGCGGAATCTAGGATGCCCGCTCCTTCACCGCCGCCCTAATATCCCGATAAATCTGAAAACCAGCAATCAAGGCGAGGGAAAGGGATAAGGGGATCACCGAAATATAGCCAACCTTCTTGAAGCTAACCGCCCCAATAATCCCGCCAATTAGGAACATTCCAAAAATGAATAAATGTGTTTTTAGCTTCTCTCTGTTGGCTTTGACAAAGCCACTCTCATTAGCCGCTTGCGACTTATTCCAATAAATCAATTTGCCCAGCTCTATACCAATATCGGTAATTACACCCGTCATGTGTGTGGTTCTAATCTCCGCTCTAGAGGCTTTTGTCACTATGGCGTTTTGCAGGCCCATAACAAAACATAGAAGAAGGGCAATTGCTGGAACGGTTAAAGGTAAGTACAAATTCAGATTGGCGCCAACCAAGCCGAATGCCAACAGCAAGATCGCCTCAACTAATAAGGGCATGGCGAACTCACTATGAATTTTTCTTCTATGCCCCCAATTAACAATGATGGCGGTCGTAGCAGCGCCCAATAAAAACGAGAGCAAAAGAGAGATGCCCCCTAAAACCGAAATAAAGTTATTCAGCGCTAGATCATCACCAATCGCTGAAATGATGCCGCTCATATGGGATGTGTAGCGAGCAATGGCTAAGAATCCACCCGCATTTACTGCGCCAGCTACAAATGCCATATAGGCGCCCAGCTGAACATTAGTCTTATGAGAGCGCTGAGTACTAGTTAAAAGCTGAATAAACTTAATTGGCATCGAAGCTACATTCTACGACTCAGATTTATTCGCGAATAAAGTTAGGCGCCAAAAATGAAAAAACCACCCGAAGGTGGTTTTGGTGTTTCTTAGTAGCACGGGGTGGAATGTTACATCTTCACAATACGCCAAGCACCATCTAAGAATCCGTCTCCAGTTTTATCTCCAGGCTTAGTATCTTTAGCCCAGAAGTACAGGGGCATACCTTTATAAGCCAACTGCTTCTTGCCATCATCACGTGTGATGACAGAATAATCGCCGGATACCACCGGGCTAGCATCAACTAGCAATGGCGGCCAATTTACGGCACATGGTCCGTTACACACAGACTTGCCGGAGCCGGCAGGATCTTTAGCAAAGGTATACAAGGTCATATTGTTACTGCCCACTAACATGCCATCGCTAACTTTTGTATACGGAGCCATTGCCCCGCCCATCATCGACGCACATGCGGCTAATGTAACTGTAGCGATCAAGCCAATTAATACACTTTTAATCTGGTTCATTTAGATCTCCTTTTAAGGTTACTTAATTACTTTACGCCTAATTGATGTTTATGGCATGACAACATTACCTTAGTAATAGCTTAATGGTTCAGTTTTGCCCCAAAATATTTTGTAAGAATAAATCGTGTAGCCAATGATGGTTGGCAGCACCACTACAGTCCCCCAAAATATTACCCACAATGACTCTGTAGCTGAAGCCGCTTCCCAAATCGTCATTTTATCCACGACGATATAAGGAAACATGCTGTAAGCAATCCCTAAAAAAGCCAGGACAAAGATGGCTACGCTGAGCGCAAAGGGAACCCAAACAGGGGCTGGCTTATCTCTCTGTATTTTTAACAAGTTCAAATCGATGAAGATAAAGCAGGCTAAGGTCAGAACTGGAAAAGGCAGCAGGAAATAGACATTGGGGAAGGTAAACCACTTAGCTGCAATCTCCGAACTAAAGAATGGCGTGGCCACAGAAATAATTCCAACACCTAGCGCTGTTAATAACAGGCATTTTCTTGCCCACCTCACAGCCTTTCGCTGTAATTCACCAGAAGTCTTCATGATCAGCCAGCTTGCCCCCAATAGAGCATATCCAGCAGGCAGACAGAGAGCCACGATAAAGGCAAATATCCAGCCTAAGTAGCCAGAGTCAAAACCAATAACCTCTCTTCCAACCATCACCCCTTGAGATGCCGCAGCCAAAAAGCTACCAAAAAAGAA
Organism: Burkholderiaceae bacterium; assembly: GCA_947371415.1. Lineage (GTDB taxonomy): Bacteria > Pseudomonadota > Gammaproteobacteria > Burkholderiales > Burkholderiaceae > Polynucleobacter. Next base: position 5,270 of record CANBPJ010000037.1, read on the forward strand.
TAAGAAATTCCAGGCCGCCTTCTGACTCAGATGTGCTTTAGCACGAAAGTCAAAAGAGACACCTCGCAAGATTAAGCCTGCCAGCATGACTCCTACAGGCAAATAGAGCTCAGTCAAAATAATCCCATGTGCCATTGGAAAGGCAATCAAGAGTACGCCAACTCCAAGCACTAACCATGTTTCATTCGCATCCCAAAAAGGGCCGATTGATGAAATCATGATGTCTTTTTCTGAGTCACTTGCCTGATTCAATAAGATGCCCACGCCCAGGTCATATCCATCTAGAACAACGTAAGCAACCATCGCAATGCCCATTGCAACCAAAAAGAAAAGTGGTAACCAACCAGATGGTTCATATAAATTAGGAATCATGCTTATGCTCCCGCAATACTGTTAGTAAGACCCGGCTTCTTCTCATCAATAGCCGTCACTAGATTTGTTTGTCTTGCCAAATAAAAGACAACCCAAATATAAGAAACAATGAGTCCAAAATAAAGCGCAAGGTACATCACCAGCGTGCCCAAAACCATATTGGCGGGAACTTTAGTAACTGCATCAGCAGTTTTTAGAACGCCACTAACAAGGTAAGGCTGTCTGCCTATTTCAGTCACATACCACCCTGCAACCACCCCGACCCAACCAGAAAAAGTCATGAGGCATAGAGCCCTTAAGAGCCAAGCTGGTAGTTCTTTGCTTTTTCTTGTCAGATAAAAACCAACGAATGCTGTTAAGAGCATGAGCATCCCAATGCCCACCATAATGCGGAACGCAAAGAAGATGGGCTTGACTGGAGGAGTCTTACCAGGGAAAGCATCTAGGCCTTTTACTTCCCCCTCCAATGAATGCGTCAAATATAAAGATGCGAGCTTTGGAATGGCTATTTCGTACTGATTTGCCTTAAGGCTTTCATCGGGTATAGCGAACAAAACGGCAGGGGCACCTTTTGTTGTCTCCCAAATTCCCTCCATTGCCGCTACCTTTGCAGGCTGATACTCCAGAGTATTGAGGCCATGTAAATCGCCAAGAACAATTTGCAATGGCGTTAATACTAGCGCTACAGTCATCGCCAACTTGATCAGCGCTCGATTTCCAGGAGGATTTATACCCTTCAAATATCGATAGGAAGAAATACCTGCAATTAAAAACGTGACCGTCAAGAATGATGCCGTCATCATATGAAAGAAGCGGTAAGGCATGGAGGGATTAAAGACAATCTCAATCCAATTGGTCGCATGTGCTTGACCATTGATCATCTCAAAGCCTTGTGGCGTTTGCATCCAAGAATCTAATGCAATGATCCAAAATGCCGAAAGGGATGTGCCAAAGGCAACTAAAAATGTGGCGACAGTATGAGCTCTTTGAGAAACTCTCTTGGAGCCAAACAACATAATTCCCAAAAAAGTTGCCTCGAGAAAGAATGCCGACAATACTTCGTAGCCAAGCAAAGGTCCTGCAATATTGCCTACCGTTTGCATATATCCAGGCCAATTGGTTCCAAACTGAAAGCTCATCGTAATGCCACTAACAACACCAAGGGCAAAGGTTAAGGCAAATATCTTGACCCAGAATTGATAAGCCTCACTCCACGCTGAGTCACCAGTTTTATTAAATTTAACTTTGAAATAAAAAAGTACCCACCCCAAAGCAATAGATATCGTCGGGAAAAGAATATGAAAAGTCATATTCGAAGCAAACTGAATTCTGCTCAAAATAAGCGTATCAATCATTTTGTTACCTCTTACTTTTTATGTACTTTTTTATTATGCTCTTTACCATCCTAGCCTGCTAAGCCTGATTTAATAGTCTTGCTATCAGCATGGCGTATTAAATAAAAGCATGGATACCCTTGATGAGCGCAACTTAAGCTGAGACCTGATCGACGCGGGGATGATAAATCTGAAGATTTTCTACCTATAATCAACCAGTGTTGCTTATTCTCAAACTCACCATAGTCCCCCTGTTTATTGGCTTAATTACCTTAGCAGGTCGTAAGTGGGGTTCTAGCGTTGCGGGCTTAATGGGTGCTTTTCCAGTGGTGGCAGGACCCATCATTATTTTTATTGCACTTGAACAAGGCTCTGACTTTGCTTCGTTAACTTCCATATCGGCAATATCAGCTACAGCTTGCCTACTTATTTTTGGGCTTGTCTATTCTTGGGCGTGCATTCGTTTAAGTTGGCCCTTAGCACTACTTTCTGCTTTAGTAGCATGGTTTATTTTGGCGCTAGCCTTGGCGATGACCTCTCCAAATCTGAGTATTTCGCTGCTGATCGCCATTTGCTCTCTGATAATTACGCCATTTCTACTTCCTCGCACAAAACCGACTGCACCTCCTAAGATTAAATTACATGACCTTCCTTGGCGCATGTTGGTTGGTGCTTTATTGACTTTCTCGGTTACCACTCTAGCCGCGGCTTTAGGTGAGGTTTGGAGCGGGATCCTTGCGGTTTTTCCAGTCATTGGCTTGGTGCTCGCTGTATTTACTCACAACACTTTAGGGCCCACTCATGTCACACAGGTTTACCGTGGAATGGTCAAAGGCCTCTATTCATTTGCGACATTCTTTTTAACCCTAACGCTCTTGCTAGCCAAAACATCTATTTTGATAGCGACTCTATCCTCCATTACGACGGCCATTGCTACTCAGGTCATCATTCAAATTGTTTTTAGATCAATCGCAAAAAACTTCAGTGGTCAAGCGTCACGCAACTAAACGCTAGTCTTAGCTAAGCCATTCTAGGCAACGAAGTCTCGTCCACCAGATCAAATGAAAAACTACCCGAAGGTGGTTTTAGTATTTCTTAGTGGCCCGGGGCGGAATCGAACCAGCAAAACAAGGATGTTTTATTCTATGGCCTAGTCTTGCAAAAAGAATTGATTATGAGAAAACTAGTTATTGCAGTTGTAACAATGCTCATTTCCAGCCTATCGATAGCTGAAATTATTTCAGTTCCAGGGTCTGATGGTGAAACCACAACTGCTTATTGGTCAAGCCCAAATTCAAAAGCAGTTTTGATTTTTATACCCGGCGGCGACGGAAGCTTTAATATTGCCTCAAAAAATCCAGCGAGACCTTCTTGGGTTTTATCCACGCTATATGATGCTAGCCAAAAGGGCCCTGGACTAGATCTTGTATTTGTTGATAGCCCCCACTCTCTTGGCATGCGCGGCGGAAATATTGCCCCCAGATATTCAAAAGATCATTTGTCTCGGATGTTGAGCGTAATTCAATTCTATAAAGAAAAAACTAAAAAACCGCTTTATCTTATTGGGCATAGCAACGGCGCTATCAGCGAGGCGGAATTTTTAAATCAATCGCCTGATAACCAAAAACTTTTGGCAGGAATTATTTTTAGCGGCAGTCGCAACGAGACCAGCATTGATGGCCCCCTAAATATTCCAATCTTATTTTTACATCATGAGGATGATGCGAACGGCAGGTGGACCTCTTACTCCAATGCTGAAAGTCTTTACAAGAAAGTTAAAGCCTTAAATCAAGGCTCCACACAATTCTTAGCCGTTCATGGTGGGGAAGCTGGCGGCGATCCGTCCACCAGTGGCCACCATATGTATCAAGGGTCACTCGATGAAGCGGCCAATTACATCTGGAACTTCATTTTCAAACACAATCTTCCCAAATGAAAAACCACCCGAAGGTGGTTTCACTATTTCTTAGTGATCCAGAACATGATCGACCGAGGCGGAGGATGTCTCCCTACCTTGCTAACAGATATTGCGTAATAGCAAATAATCCTGCCGTTAGAGCACAACATAGCAACAAGGACAAATAGAAGTTGTAATCATTTCTGAGCATCCAGCTTAGCAACCAGAACATCGGTAGAGTCGGGATCACATACCAAAACGTCTCTTGGCTAATGTCAGCGACTTTGATCTTGTCTTTAGACTCAAGGTATATCCACACAAACGCTGTAATTGAAACGATAGGCAAAGCCAACAGAAATGCGGCTAGAGCAGAGCTGCGCTTACTAATTTCACCTACAGCAACAATCACCAGGGCGGCAATCAGAGTCTTAACTAAGTAGAGCATGCTGCCATCTTAAGCCGGAAAGGCCGCAGTTAATCGCAATGTCGTTCAAAACGACATACTCATACAGGATCGATATGCGTCATGACATTCAGTACCGGTAATTGTTTTTTGATTTGATTGCCGGCGTTTAAAGCAATATCATGCCCAACCTTGACAGTGGCATTTGCATCCACATCAATATGGACGTCTACCAAAATCATGTCGCCCATCTTGCGAGTTCTTAAATCATGGAAGCCTCTAACGCCATCAGTAGATTTAATAATCTCCTCTATCTGACGATGCTCTTCTTCTGAAACTGCCCTGTCCATCAAATCATGCAGGGCGTCCCAGCCAAACTTCCAGCCCATCTTTGCCACCATTAAACCGACCACTAAGGCGCCAATAGCGTCAAAGATTGGGTGCCCGAATAAGGCGCCTACAATACCAATGGATACCACCAATGAAGAAGCCGCATCAGATCTAGCGTGCCAAGCATTGGCCACCAGCATGGAAGATCGCACACGCTTAGCTACTGCCAACATGTACCTAAAAAGCATCTCCTTTGCAACCAAAGAGGCCAAAGCAACATACAAAGCTAGGATTTGAATTTGTCCGGCCGGCACTGGATCAATGATCTTTTCGCCAGCCTTAAAAAGCATGCCCGCACCAACAGCTAATAATGAAATTCCCAAAAATAGGGAGGCGGCAGTTTCATATCGTTGATGGCCATAGCGGTGATCTTCATCCGCATCTTTGGTGCTATGGTGATTGGCAAAGAGCACCACAAAGTCAGCAACTAAATCTGTCGCGGAGTGAATACCATCTGCAATCAGGCCCTGTGAGCCAGACACAATGCCCGCAAACACTTGAGAAACGGTCAAGCCGATATTCACAACAACACTAACCAATGTACTCTTCTTCGCGGCCAGTTGCTTAGCAGGAGTTTGTGATTCGTGATCTTCTATTTCTTTGTCCATTAACCGATACTAGCAAATAAGGGGGTGGTTTTGGTGGCTCGGGGCAGAATAGAACCGCCGATATAAGGATTATCGGCCCTGACAATCAAGCGGCATTTCCCATAAAGGCTTACCTTGGCCATAGTCACAATTCACGCCTACGGGCGATGTTGTACTCGCAAGACAGCCACTCAATGCCAGAGTGAGTAAAACCGAACTGAATGCTATAAACAAATTTTTCATATGTATCACCAGTAGTTGATTTATATAAATTTGAATAGTTAAAACCACCCAAAGGTGGTTTTAGTGCTTCTTGGTGGCTCAGGTTGGAATCGACCAGAGCTCAAAATAATTAACTTAATTACTTATCAAGCTTTACGGTAACTCCACTAGCGCTGAGATTAAGCTGAAGGCCTTCAGAAGTGCTAGTTAGGCGCATGATGACACCATTTTCATTTTTAAGGACGGTTCCACCAACGCCGCCGCCCAATGTGATGCTGCTCTCTAATTTGGTAAAGGTACCAGGAAACTTAGATATATTGCTTAAGTCGTACACCTCACCACTTGCGGATAGCTTAGATACTCCCACATTGGCACCAAGACTCATTCCACCAATCTTAAATGGGTACTTCTTCCCTTGATATGTGAGTACACCACCACCAGTGCTGCCGCCAATAATTAAAGCAAATTGGGTTTCATTAATACTTACTGTACCCGATGGCTTTTTAGGGGCATCTGCCGCACTAGCGCCAAAACTAAAAATAGCTAATGCCAAAATCATAAAGGAAAGGATCCTGTGAATACTTGTCATATAACTTCTCCAATTGTTGTAGTCCATAACATGATTATGGAATTAGCAAAATTGCCGATTAAAGCTTACTCTGATTGCGCAATCAAAACAAATAAAAAAAACCACCTGAAGGTGGTTTTGGTGTTTGTTGATGGCCTATGGCAGAATCGACTAGACCCGAGAATACCTGACTCTATTTCTAGGCTATTTTTTAAGGAACAACTTACTTCACTGTCTTGGCATCTTGTCCAAACAATAGCTTCTTAGCCTCTTCACTCACTGTAGGGGCAGTATTGATAGTATTTGCTATCTCATAAGCCTTGAGGGTTGCTGGCCTGTAGCGGATTCTTTCAAACCAAGCATAGAGAAATGGAAACTCTTTAATGTTTTGTTGCTGACGCACATGGGGAACCACCCATGGGTAACAAGCCATATCCGCAATGGAATAGTCGCCAGCGATAAAACCCCTGCCATCCGACAGCTGTTTGTTCAGCACCCCATAAAGGCGGGAAGTTTCTTTGACATAGCGATCCATAGCGTATTGAATCTTCTCAGGAGCATATTGAACAAAGTGATGATTCTGACCTGCCATCGGACCCAAACCACCCATTTGCCAAAAGAGCCACTCAAGAGCCAAGTTACGACCTCTTAAATCTTGTGGAATAAATTGCTTGAGCTTATCTGCCAAATACAAAAGGGTGGCGCCTGACTCAAAGATGGCAATAGGCTCGCCGCCATCGATTGGATCTTTATCTACGATTGCTGGAATACGATTATTGGGAGCAATGACCAAAAATCTCGGTTCAAACTGTTCGCCCTTGCTGATATTGACTGGAAAAATCTCATACGGAATATTTGCCTCTTCCAAAAACATCGTAATCTTGTGGCCATTAGGCGTAGTTCAGTAGTAAAGATCAATCATGTACTCGCCTTATTTCTTGAGTCGTTCGTTGCTTGGAAAGAGATTCTTACGGGAGTCTTCATCTACCTCAGTTTTGAAGGTGTACTTCGTCTTAATGGCTTCAACAGCCTGAGCACTTGGCTTGGCATTGATTTCATCTAATAGGCGTTTCACACTAGGCAACTTTTCCCAGGCACCTTCGCCCAATACAAAAGGAATCACCCTAGCCCAGCCCCAAACAGACATATCAACAATGCTGTATTCACTGAGCATATAGGGCTGTTTAGATAGACGCTCTTCAATTAATAACCAATGACGCCATGCTTCAAAGTCATAACGATTGACCGCATATTCCTTTGGCTCTGGAGCAAAGTGTTTGAAGTGAACGGCCTGTCCACAATAGGGGCCAATACCAGTAGCAACAAACATAAGCCATGAATACAGTTCAGCATGTGCTTGTGGGGTATTTGCTGGCATGAACTTGCCAATCTTCTCGCCTAAGTAGAGCAAGATGGCATTGCTATCAAACACCTTAATATCGCCATCGACTAAAGCAGGCGTCTTTCCATTGGGATTGATTGCCCTAAATTCTGGGGTGTGTTGATTGCCCTTGCGAGTATCAGTCACAATAACTTCGTAAGGTGTATTGGTCTCCTCTAAATACAGAGCTACTTTTGCTGGATTGGGTGATGGGTGATAGTAGAGCTTAAGCATAATATACCCCTGATTGACTTATTAAATGACTTCTAAAACTTTGGTTAGTGAAGAGCCTTCATAGTTTGGCTTTTCGCCAATCTCCTCAAAGGGGTGACCCAAGCGATTGACCCAGAACACATCAAAGCCATACCACTTGGCCGCTAGAGCATCCCATGCGTTACTCGATACAAATAGAATTTCTTCTTTCTTAACGGGAAATGCTTTTAGTAAAAGCTCATAGGCTTGAGGAGCGGTTTTAAATAAACGCACATCTTCAATTGTCACAACTTTATCTAGATAGGGCTTTACTCCATTGCTCTCCACTACAATAGCAAGCATCTCTTTACTGCCGTTAGACAGTATGGCCGTAGATAAACCTTTTTCTTTAATAGCTTTGAGAACACTCACGCTATCTTCAAAACCAGTGAGCTTGGCATACTGATCCATTAGTCTCTTCTCATATTCTGGCGAGAGACTCAAATTCATCCGCTTACAAACATAGCGTAAAGAACGAATCGTTAATTCCCAAAAAGGCAGATAGTGTTTACTGCCATTGGGGTTAGGATCACTCATAGTGACAAGGCGGGTGTATTCAATTTGGCGATCGCGCCACATTAAAGCAAAGGCTTGGCCATGCCCTGGAAATACTTCTTCTGCCAACTGACCCATGGAATACACATCAAATAATGTTCCATAGGCATCAAAAGCGATGAGCTTATACATGCCCTGTCTCCTACTTTTTATTATGAATTTCTATTGTCGTTTAAAACGACATTGCGAGTACTGGTCGGCAATAAGTATTAATTAAATCGACGCAGGGATGTGAATTTGATTCAGCCTTTTAAAGGGCAGCTCTTGATGGGGGCATCAGAAAGAAATGGCATCTAACTCTGCCAAACAAGTGGGCTATGTGGATTCTTGGTAGCCTAGGGCCTAGGATGCTTACTCTGCGGGGGCCATCTCCGCTCCAGCTGGTCTTTTGTAGCGGTTGTAAGACCACATATATTGATGTGGCTTTGAAAGTATCATCTCTTCAAAATAATGATTCATTTCTGTACAGGCATCAACTAGACAATCTGGAAATGCGTCTGTCATCAATCGACCCTTAATTAGCCAGCCCTTACCCAATCCCAGTCTTTCTGCCCCAACAAAAAGGATTGCCACGTTAGCTTGGCGAGCCAATTTAATTGGAAATGATGTTGTGTAAGCATATTGATTAAAAAATTTAGCCCAGACTCCATCGCCAATGCTAGGCACCTGATCCGCCAATAGGCCAACTACATCACCTTTTACTAAAGCCCGTTTAATCTGACGAACCCCGCCAATATTTGCTTCAACAAACTCAATATCGGTATGTTTACGTGATTTGAGCATAAGCTCATTCACCCATTTTTTTCGGGCTGACCTATACATCACTGTTGCTCTTGTATGCTCAGCAAAAATACGAGGCACTATTTCAAATCCTCCAAAATGTGAAGCAAGAACAATTAAGCCTTTTCCATTGTTGGATAGCTCAATAACTTGATCCAAGTTTTCTATGGCAGCTTTAGCAATGGAGGATTTTGGATGTCTCCAAATCCATAATGTGTCAGCAAACATCATTCCAGATTCAGCGGCCACCCTCCACGGGGTTGATTTGAATCCAGAATACTGGGCTGCGGTCTGATGATTTTGATAGAGGCGTCGTCGGTACCTGGGAGAAGACAAGTAAACCAATACACCGGTGCCAGCCCCAATAATTTGAATGACTGCCAATGGAAGTGAGCTAAAGAGCCTTAATATGAAATATAACATTGGCCATTCTAGACGCTATCAAACAAAAACCACCCGAGGGTGGTTTTGGTGTTTCTTGGTGATCCGGGGCGGAATCGACCAAGTCTGAAGAGCTGCGGTCCTTTGTCTACCTTAATAAAAGGCACAGATAGGCAAAAGGATATTAACCGCTATAAATCCAGCCCCAATATATCTAAGGGACACCTTATCCAGCCTCAAGGAAAAGTCTGGGTCCTTTTTTTGCTGGTAGCAATAAACCGAAATTAGTGAGGCAATTAC
>CANBPJ010000038.1 GCA_947371415.1 Burkholderiaceae bacterium
AAACCTATGCAGCAAATCAAGTTTCGGGGAAAAAAGTGACAGCTTCTTGGCGTGCCGCTTTGGCCGTTCGCGATGCCGGACCGCCGGCAATGTTGCGCAGTGTGCGCCCTAATATCGTGCAATCTATTCGTGCTTTCCGCACTCCTGACTTACAGGAAGCGGCTACTGAGCTTGGCCAGCATTTCATTTACGCTAATTGCGCGAATGCAATGACTAAAGGCGAAGTGTTGGAAGCGATTGCAATTGCCTACACATTTACTAAACAACAAGCGAAGAATTTCGATCCTTTGCTCGATGCTTTAACGACTACTGTTGATAAGTCTGGTCCACAGCCCGGTTTTGTTGTGGTTCTGGAAGGGCTTCCTTGTACTCAGAAGTTTGATAAAGAAGCTCGCGAGACGCTATTGGATGTTTTCCGTGATGCAGTAGATTTCTGGTCTGAGCGTCGCACACCATATCGCGTGTTCTACTCTTTTGCCTAATCAACTGGGTTTAACTAGCTAAGAAGTAAAGTAAGAAAGCAGCAACAATCGCCTCTATTTGAGGCGATTTTGCATTTCTGGGCCCCAAATGCTGTGAACGGCTGTGATTGCTACGATGCCGGCAGTCTCTGTGCGCAAGACGCGGTCTCCCAACGAGACGAGTTCATAGCCAGAAGCCTTCGCTTGCGCCTCCTCTTCTGGTGAATGACCACCTTCAGGCCCAATCATCAGAACAACATCTTGAGGCAGGGTATTGATCAGTACTGAATACAAGCTTTTGTCAGCATCTGGACTTAAAAGTAGTTTAAGTTCTGCTTTTTTCGGCTTCTGTAGGTAACTATCAAAAGTTTGCACGGGTTCGACTGTTGCAAGTACGGTCCTGTCACATTGCTCGCAGGCTGCCTGAACAATGCCCTCCCAATGTAAAAGACGCTTCTGAGCCCTTTCGGCATCACTGGAGCGTGCTAATTTAATGACTGAGCGCTCGCATTGCAGTGGCGCAATGACCTGGGCACCGGTCTCTATAGCCTTTTCTACGATCCAATCCATTTTGTCGCCACCAGCAAGCCCTTGGGCTAGGGTGATGGCATATGGGCTCTCACGATGCGTATCGAGGCGAATGTCGCTTAATTCCGCTTCGCCAGTCTTATTGCTCAGGGAAAGCAGTTTTGCCTGAGCAATAAGACCTTTGCCATCAAAGATGGGGAAGAATTCTCCAGGCTGAATGCGGCGAACGCGCAAGTGATGAGCAAGCTCAGGAGTGAGGGTGTTTGGCTTTTCGGTTTCCCACGGCCCGGGAAGATAAAATTGAGGCATTACTGAAATATAGCTAATTTATTTTCCTCGAGACCAAATTTACGATGTCAAATCTTCAAATTCGTATGGCCAACGCCATTCGCGCTTTATCCATGGATGCAGTTCAACAAGCCAATTCAGGTCATCCAGGGATGCCGATGGGCATGGCTGATATTGCTGTCGGCCTTTGGAATGAGCATATGCAACACAATCCAACAGATCCGCATTGGATGAACCGTGATCGCTTTGTTTTATCAAATGGTCATGGATCGATGTTGTTGTATTCCCTATTGCATCTCACGGGTTACGACTTGCCTATGAGCGAGTTGAAAAATTTCCGTCAGTTGCATAGTAAAACTGCGGGTCATCCAGAGTATGGAATTACTCCCGGCGTAGAAACGACTACCGGTCCTTTGGGCCAGGGAATTTCAAATGCGGTGGGCATGGCACTTGCGGAAAAATTATTAGCAGAAGAATTTAATCGCCCTGGTCACAATATTGTTGATCACCACACCTATGTGTTTTTGGGGGATGGTTGTTTGATGGAGGGCATTAGTCATGAAGTCTGTTCATTGGCTGGCACGCTCAAGTTAAACAAGTTGATTGCTTTGTGGGATGACAACGGCATCTCGATTGATGGCAAGGTCGTTTCTTGGTTTAACGAAGATACGCCAAAGCGTTTTGAGGCGTACGGTTGGAATGTTCTGCGCGATGTCGATGGTCATAATGCAGAGGCTGTATCTACCGCCATTGCAAAAGCGAAGAAGAGCGATAAGCCTACCTTGATTTGCTGTAAGACTGCGATTGGTCAAGGCTCACCCAATATGGCGGGTAGTGATAAGGTTCATGGCTCCCCATTGGGTGCTACCGAAATTGCTGCAACCCGTGTTGCATTGAACTGGCCTTATGCGCCGTTTGAAATTCCGCAAGATATTTACGAGGCATGGGATTTTAAGAAACGCGGTCAAGCAGCTGAGCACGAGTGGAATAAAGAATTTCAGGCCTACAAAAATAAATATCCAGAGCTTGCTTCTGAATTACAGCGTCGTATGCAAGGTGACTTGTCTAAAGATTTCTCATCCACCTTGGATACTTATCTCAAGACATGTGAAACAAAAGCAGAAACAATCGCCACTCGCAAAGCCAGTCAAAATGCGATTGAAGCATTGGCCCCAGCCCTTCCAGAATTCATGGGCGGTTCTGCCGACTTAACGGGCTCTAACTTAACCAATTGGTCCTCATGCAAACCAGTGCGTGCTGATCAATGGGGTAACCATATCAATTACGGTGTGCGTGAGTTTGGTATGAGCGCCATCATGAACGGCATTGCTTTGCACGGTGGGTACATTCCATTTGGCGGCACATTCTTAACCTTCTCCGATTACAGCCGCAATGCATTGCGCATGGCTGCATTGATGAAGCTGCGTAGTATTTTTGTGTTCACGCATGACTCTATTGGCTTGGGTGAAGACGGCCCAACACATCAATCTGTTGAGCATGTAGCTAGCTTGCGCCTCATTCCGAATTTGATGGTTTGGCGTCCATGTGACACCACTGAAAGTGCGGTAGCTTGGGGCTCTGCGATTGAACGCAAGCATGGTCCAAGCGCGTTGATCTTCAGTCGTCAAAATTGTCCATTTGTTTCACGTAATAGTCAGCAAGTGAAAGATATTGCACGTGGTGGATATGTATTGCGTGATCCGAAGAAAGCAAAAATCAATGCCGTCATCATTGCGACTGGCTCTGAAATTGCTTTGGCTTTACAAACCGCTGAGCGTTTAGAGGCAGAAGGTTTTGGTATTCGCGTCGTATCGATTCCATCAACTACAGTCTTTGACCAACAAGATTCTGCATACAAGGCAAAAGTATTGCCTGTAGATGTTCCACGCATTGCGGTTGAAGCGGGCGTAAGTGATTTCTGGTGGAAGTATGGTTGTGCAGCTGTACATGGGGTTGATACCTTTGGTGAATCAGCACCAGCACCAGTGCTCTATGAATACTTTGGTTTAACGGTTGATCAGATCGCTAAAACAGTGAAGCAATGTATTGCAAAGAAAAAATAATTTATCTGTTTAAGAATTTAATATTAGCAAGGGGAATGGAATGACAATTCGTGTCGCAATTAATGGTTATGGCCGTATTGGTCGCATGGTCTTGCGTGCTTTGTATGAAGATCAAGTTAATGGCAAGCCAAGACGCGATATCAAGATTGTGGCTATTAATGCCATGGGCGATATCGACATCAATGCACACCTCACGCAATATGATTCTGCGCATGGTCGCTTTCCCGCTGAAGTAAAAGTAGACGGCGATTGCATGGTGGTCAATGGTGATCGCATCAAAATGTTTTCCACCCGCAATCCTTTGGAAACCCCGTGGGGTGAATTAGGTGTCGATTTAGTGTTGGAGTGCTCAGGTAAATTCACTTCAAAAGAAAAAGCTATGGTGCACATTTCCCAAGGCGCGAAGAAGGTATTGATCTCTGCTCCAGGTGAAAAAGATGTGGATGCCACAATTGTGTACGGCGTTAATCAACAGGTTCTCAAGCCAAGCGACATCGTGGTTTCCAATGCCAGTTGCACAACAAACTGTTTGGCACCACTGGTTAAGCCATTACTAGAAAAGATTGGCATTGAGTCTGGCTTGATGACCACGATTCATGCATTTACCAATGACCAGGTTCTCACTGACGTTTATCACAAGGATATGCGTCGTGCGCGTTCTGCTGTGACCAGCATGATTCCGACCAAGACCGGTGCTGCAAAAGCAGTGGGATTGGTCTTGCCAGCCTTGGCCGGTCGTTTTGATGGTTTTGCGATGCGCGTTCCAGTGATTAACGTTTCTGTAGTGGATTTAACCTTTGCTGCTAGCCGCGCTACCAGTGTGGATGAGGTCAATTCAATACTCAAAGCTGCGAGCGAGGGTGAGTTGAAGGGTATTTTGGGCTTCAATACTTTGCCACTGGTTTCCATCGACTTTAATCATGATCCACGTCCAAGTATTTATGACGCTTCCCAGACTCGTGTTTCAGCTGATGGCAAGCTTGTTAAGGTTTTGGCTTGGTATGACAATGAATGGGGCTATTCAGTGCAGATGCTCAATGCGGCTGAAGCTTTAATGGCTGTAAAGTAGATATTTAATAGGGTTTTACGATAAAAGTTGTTAAAAACTAGTTTTATATGTAAAAAAGACCTCAATTGAGGTCTTTTTTCATTATTTGTACTTATCTTTATTGAATTCCATCGACATCTTTGGGAAAGATCCAAAAAATTCAATCAAATGGATTAAATTTTCTGCTTATTACGGCAATTTTTCTTTTGGCAGTGGCCATACATCGCTAAAGAGTGCTCCTGGAGCTTAAATCCGAGGTTTTTGGCGATATCACGCTGTCTTTTTTCTATCGCTTCATCGACAAACTCTTCCACATGCCCGCAATCCAGGCATACGAGATGGTCATGATGCTGGCCTTCATTCAGTTCATAAATAGCACGGCCATCGCCTTTGCTGGATTCAAAATGGCTACGCAGCAGGAGTCCGGCCTGTTCAAACTGGGTTAATACACGATAAACCGTTGCCAATCCAATCTCTTTGTCATCCTTGGCTAAGGCCATAAAGACGTCTTCGGCGCTAAAGTGGGTCCCACCATTTTGATGAAAAAAGTCCAATATTTTCATGCGAGGACCGGTAGCTTTTAGACCAATATCGCGTAAATCTGCAGGAGTGGGGTTTTGGTTCATATTCATGGGTTTGCGAGCTAAAATCAATGTCTTAATGATACGGCCTGCCATGCAAAATTGCCTTCAACTTTTTATGAGCTTTTTCTATTCCATTTCTGGGGTTTTTCGCCATGTCCGCTCTGGCTTGTTGATTGCTGTCATCGGCGGAGTATTTGTCGTAGCTGGCTGTACGAGCGCTGTGGATAACACGCAACGCGCTTGGATGAATACTGTCTTTAGACCTTACGTTCCTGACGTAGTGCAGGGCAACTTTATTTCTAGCGAGCAATACGCTAAGTTACAAGTGGGGCAGAGTCGGGAGCAAGTGCGCCAAATTTTGGGTACACCATTGCTGGCCAGTTACTTCCACGCCAATCGATGGGATTATGTTTTTGAATTTAAGCGCTCAAATCAGGTGATGGGTAAAGAGCGCCGCGTTACTGTATTTTTCGAGGGCGATAAGTTGGTGAAGTTTCAGGGTGATGCTTTGCCAACTGAGATTGAGTTAGTCGCTGAGATTGATGGCTATGCCAAAACCAAAAGATCTTTTTGGGATGTGATGACGGGGTCTAATAAACCACCTGTAACACCTCCCTTGCAGCAACCCGAATTGCTAGTGCCAAGTCCAACAGATAATTTACCGGCTGGGGCCGCTGTACCTGCGGTTGCTCCTAGCAGCTCTTTTTGGGACTTTTTTAGTTTTTCAAAAAAATCACCAGAAGCTGAGTCTCAACAGTTAGGCCCTGGGGCTCTTAACGTTCCGCAGGCCGGTGAAGCTAAATAAAGATTACTTTTGTTGTGACGCCGAGTGATTTCTTTCGGCAACCTTTAATAAGAAACGAAGATACAAATGATGAGAATCGCAATTGCCGGTGCAACCGGGCGCATGGGAAAAATGTTGATCGAGGCTGTCCTCAATAGCCCTGATGCTCAGTTGGTCGGTGCACTCGAGCACGATGCATGCCCCCAGTTGGGAGAAGATGCTGGTGCATTCTTGGGTAAGAAAACTGGCGTAGCAATTACAGCTGATGTCACCAAGGCCTTAAGTGCCGCTGAATTTCTGATTGATTTCACTCGTCCAGAAGGCACGATGGCGCATTTGGCGATAGCGCTAAAGACCGGCAGCAAAATGATTATTGGTACAACTGGCTTGAGCCCTGAGCAGATTGATAGTTTGAAAAAAGCCTCTTCTGATTTGGCAATCGTTTTTGCCCCAAATATGAGTGTGGGTGTCAATGCAACTTTTAAGTTGCTAGAGATTGCCGCCAAAATGCTCAACGAAGGCTATGACATTGAAATCATTGAGGCTCATCATCGCCATAAAGTAGACGCACCATCGGGTACTGCACTCAGAATGGGCGAAGTTATTGCTGATGCGCTTGGTGAGAAGTTGGGCGATGTCGCTGTATATGCCAGAGAAGGCCATACGGGTGAGCGCAAAGCGGGCTCTATTGGTTTTGCAACGATTCGTGGCGGAGATATTGTCGGCGATCACACCGTCTTGTTTGCGGGTGAGGGTGAGCGTATTGAGATTAGTCATAAGTCTTCCAGCCGTCAGTCTTATGCGCAAGGGTCTTTGCGTGCTGCACGTTTTTTGCAAAACCAAAGTTCCGGTCTACACGATATGCAGGATGTGCTTGGCTTACGCAAGTAATTAACCCATAAAAATAGAAGAAAAGAGTTGTATTGAATGAGTAAGGATTACGACCACCGCAGTATTGAAGCGGCAGCGCGAGCTGATTGGGAGAGTGCGCAAGCGTACAAGGTTACGGAGAACGCAGTAGATGCATCCGGTAAGCCAAGGCCAAAGTATTACGCCTGTTCAATGTTGCCTTACCCATCGGGTAAGTTGCATATGGGCCACGTTCGTAACTACACCATCAATGATGTGATGGCGAGGCAGTTGCGTATGCAAGGTTACAACGTGTTGATGCCAATGGGTTGGGATGCATTTGGTATGCCCGCTGAAAATGCGGCGATTCAGAATAAAGTGCCGCCAGCACAATGGACCTACGACAACATTGCTTATATGAAAAAGCAAATGTCTGCGATGGGTCTAGCAATTGACTGGTCGCGTGAAGTTGCCACTTGCAGTCCCGACTACTATCGCTGGAATCAATGGCTCTTTTTGAAGATGCTTGAAAAAGGCGTTGCTTATCGCAAGACCCAAGTGGTGAACTGGGATCCGATCGATCAAACGGTATTGGCAAATGAGCAGGTCATTGATGGGCGCGGCTGGCGCTCTGGCGCTTTAGTCGAAAAGCGTGAGATACCCGGTTATTACTTCAACATTACTGCTTATGCAGAGCAGCTACTTTCTGGTTTGGATGGTTTGGGTTGGCCTGAGCGCGTGAAGACCATGCAGCAAAACTGGATAGGTAAAAGTCGTGGTGTGCGTTTTGCTTTTCAGCATGAGATTGCTGATGCGCATGGTAATTTCGTTCAAGATGGTCGGTTGTATGTGTTTACGACACGTGCCGATACCATCATGGGTGTTACCTTTTGCGCTGTCGCTGCCGAGCATCCACTGGCAACACTGGCTGCTAGCAATAATCCCGAGCTCGCTACGTTTATTGAGAAGTGCAAAACCGGTAGCGTGATTGAGGCAGATCTGGCTACCCAAGAAAAAGAAGGCATGTTCACGGGTCTATATGTGAAACATCCCCTTACCAATGAGCCTGTAGCAGTATGGGTAGGTAACTATGTATTAATGTCTTATGGTGACGGCGCTGTTATGGGTGTGCCTGCACACGACGAGCGCGACTTTGCATTTGCCCTCAAATACGATTTACCAATCAAGCAAGTGATTGCCTTGCGCTCTCCATCATCCATGTTCAATACCAGCCATTGGCAGGATTGGTATGCACAAAAAGAGGATGTCGTATGCCTCAATAGCGGTAAGTACGATGGTATGTCTCATGAGGAGGCGGTGAGCGCTGTTGCAACTGATTTAGAGAAGATGGGTATTGGTGAAATTAAAACCACCTATCGTTTACGCGATTGGGGCATTTCTCGTCAACGCTATTGGGGCACACCAATCCCGATTATTCATTGTGGCGATGATCAGAATCCAGGCTGCGGTGCTGTTCCAGTGCCTGAGGCAGATTTGCCAGTGGTATTGCCAGAAGATTGTGTGCCAGATGGTAGTGGTAATCCACTCAATAAACGCCCAGACTTCCTGAATGTGAAGTGTCCAAAGTGCGGCAAGCCTGCGCGGCGTGAAACTGACACGATGGATACCTTTGTGGATTCCTCTTGGTACTTTATGCGCTATACCGGACCTGATGCGAAGACGATGGTTGATGAGCGCAATGAATACTGGATGCCGATGGACCAGTACATTGGCGGTATCGAGCATGCGATTTTGCATTTACTCTATGCGCGCTTCTGGACCAAGGTCATGCGTGATCTCAATTTAATTCAGTTTGACGAGCCTTTCCAAAACTTGCTCACGCAAGGTATGGTGCTCAACGAGACCTATTACTCTGAAGAAGCTTCCGGTAAAAAGACTTGGTTAAACCCATTGGATGTAGAACTCGAACTCGACGAAAAAGGTCGCCCTCAGAGTGCTAAGTTGAAGGGTGATACTTCTGGTACGCCAGTCATCATTGGCGGCATTGAGAAGATGTCTAAGAGTAAAAACAATGGCGTTGATCCTCAAGCATTGATTGATCAATATGGAGCCGATACTGCGCGTCTCTTTGTCATGTTTGCGGCCCCTCCAGAGCAACAGCTTGAATGGTCAAGCGCTGGTGTGGATGGCGCATCTCGTTTCTTGCGCCGTGTCTGGACATATTCCAGCAGTCAGGCAGATGCAATCCGATCTGCCGAGGAAATGTTGCCGGGCGATTTAAATGATGCTGAAAAAGAATTACGTCGTGAAGTGCACACTATTCTCAAGCAGGCTAATTTTGATTATCAGCGTCGCCAGTACAACACGGTTGTTTCTGCTGCGATGAAGATGCTCAATGTTTTAGAGCCTGTCAAGTTAGATGCTGGTCTTGTCCGCCCGGCGGTATTGCGTGAGTGTCTGAGTATTCTGATTAGAGTTCTGTATCCAGTGGTGCCTCATTTGACTCATACGCTATGGAATGAAATGGGTTACGACAAATCTTTCGGCTCCCTCTTGGATGCATCTTGGCCAGCGGTGGATGAAGCTGCATTAGTGCAAACAGAATTAACCATCATGCTGCAAATTAATGGCAAATTGCGTGGGGATATTCGCGTACCTGCTGATGCCACTAAAGAGCAGATTGAGGCTTTAGCATTACAGAGCGAGCCAGCAATAAAAGCCTTAAATGGTGCGGCAGCAAAAAAGGTGATTGTTGTGCCTGGTCGATTAATCAATATTGTTGCTTAATAAATCAAATACAAGACTAAAGACATGAGCGTAAATACCCTTCGACGTACTGTGCTTGGTTTATTTGCTCTGGCGCCAATTAGTGGTTTAGTCGCTTGCGGCTATCGCTTGCGTGGGATGGTAGATTTGCCATTCAAGGTTATCGCGATTACTGGTAGTCCATCCCCACCTTTGCGCGCTGATTTACAAGCAGCTATTTTGACGGGTACGGATGCGAAGGTCGCGATCAATCCCAAGGATGCCGATCTCATTCTGGATATCACCAGCGATCTGAATGGTCGTGAGATCTTGGCTTACAACTCCAATGGTCAAGTCTCTGCCTATCGCTTAAATATTCGTGTTGGATTTAGAGCGTATGACATTACTGGCGCAGATGTTGTGCCTGAGGCTGAAATTTACATGACACGCGATATGGACTTCTCCGTCTCTACCGTATTGGCAACTGATGTCCAGATACAGCAATTTCTGTCTTTGATGCGTCGAGATCTTGCGGTACAGATTTTGCGTCGTGTTTCTGCATCTGCACGAGCACCTCAGGCTCGAAGTTTTTAAAGAATGATGGCCCAATTGCATGGTTAAGAGCGATGCACTTCAAGTTCATTTGAAGTCGCTGAATTCCGCGGCTTCATTAAAACCCCTTTATGTATTTAGTGGCGATGAGCCTCTACTCATGATGGAGGCAATGGATCAGTTGCGCGCCATCGCTAAAAAAATGGGTTACACCGATCGCGAAGTCTTGTTGCAAGAGCGTGGGTTTGATTGGAGTACATTGTTAAGTGCTGGTCAAACAATGTCTTTGTTCGGAGATAAACGCTGGGTGGAGTTGCGCATCCCAACAGGAAAACCAGGGCGTGATGGTGCTGAAGCGCTAAAACAGTTCTCCGCCCAAATCGAGTCTCAAGTAGTTGGGCCCGAAGGTCCTGATACGATTTTCTGCATCATTCTGCCTAAGTTGGATGGCAAGACTAAGACCTCTGCTTGGTTTAGCGCCTTGGATGAGGCTGGTATGGCGATTCAACTGGATTCTCTGGATCGCGCTCAATTGCCGCAATGGATCGCGGGGCGCCTGAAAAAACAGGGTCAAGAAGTTGAGTCAGGTCCTGAAGGGCAGCGTGCACTGAGTTTTATTGCTGAGCAGGTAGAGGGCAACCTCATCGCGGCGCATCAAGAAATTCAGAAGCTGGGTTTATTGCATCCGACTGGCGTGCTTACTGAAGGGCAAATTCGATCCGCTATTTTAAAAGTAGCCCGCTATAACGTTTTTGAGCTTACTGAGGCAATGCTGGCCGGTGATCTAGCGCGCCTAAATCGCATGCTAGATGGCCTCAAAGGGGAGGGCGAGCCTTTGGTGTTGATTCTCTGGAGCGTGACCGAAGAGCTTCGGATACTATCAAAACTGAAGGCTGCTAGTGATGCTGGAGAGTCGGTCCAGAATTTAATGCGCACAAACCGAATTTGGGGTAACAAAGAGCGTTTATACCCTATGGCTCTAAAACGGGTGCAGCCTTTGAGGTTACGCAGGGCTATGCAGGTTGCCGCTGGATTAGATCGTCAGGCCAAAGGATTGCATGCGGCAGAGTTGCCGGCTGATCCTTGGGATGGTTTGCGTTTGGTAGGCAACTTATTGCGTTAGATGAATCTACTGTGAAGATTCAATTTAGATAAAACAATATTAATTAAGACATAGTAAAAAATGAGCGATTCCAATGAGTGATTCTATTAAGCAGATGATGCAAGACATTGGTCGACGCGCGCGTCAGGCATCGCGCGCGATGGCGCGGGCATCAAGCGAGCAAAAAAATCAAGCTTTATTGCATATTGCCAAGTTGATTCGTGAGCGGACTGAGGAAATTGGGCGAGTAAATAGCTTAGATGTTGCACGCGCAAAAACAAATGGTCAGGACGCCGCCTTTATTGATCGCCTCACCATGACCCCAAAGACGATTGAGTCGATGGCTTTGGGTTTGGAGCAGATTGTTTCCTTGGATGATCCGATTGGCAAGATCACCTCATTGCAAAAGCAGGCCTCCGGTATTGAGCTTGGCCAAATGCGGGTACCACTTGGGGTGATTGGCATCATCTACGAGTCACGCCCCAATGTCACCATTGATGCGGCTGCACTTTGCCTGAAATCCGGCAATGCAGTGATCTTGCGCGGGGGCTCAGAGGCGATTGATTCCAACACCTTATTGGCGCAGTTCATTCAAGAGGGTTTGGACGCTGCTAATTTACCAATGGATGCTGTGCAGGTTGTGACCACAATAGATCGCAGTGCTGTTGGTGAGATGATCACGATGACCGAATATATTGATGTGATTGTGCCTCGTGGTGGCAAAAGTTTGATTGCCCGTTTAATGGCGGAAGCGCGCGTGCCAATGATTAAGCATCTAGATGGTATTTGCCACACTTATATTGACGCAGATGCGGATGTCGCAATGGCAATCAAGGTGTGTGATAACGCCAAGACCCAGCGTTACGCACCTTGCAATGCGATGGAGACTCTATTAGTCAATAAGGTGATCGCGGGACAGGTATTGCCTGCTTTGTGCAAAATCTATCAAGACAAAGGTGTTGAGTTGCGCGTGGATGCGCTCACCCGTAGCACCCTAGAGGCGGCAGGATTCCAGAATTTAGTCGATGCGACTGAAGAAGATTGGCAAACAGAATATTTGGCCCCGATTTTGTCAATTAAGACTGTTGCAGATATGGATGAGGCGATGAGTCATATTGAGCAATACGGTAGCAAGCATACCGATGCCATCATCACTAGCAATCAAGTACAAGCCAATCGTTTTTTGCGTGAGGTAGATAGCGCTAGTGTGATGGTCAACGCCAGTACTCGCTTTGCAGATGGCTTTGAATATGGTCTTGGTGCGGAGATTGGCATCTCCAATGACAAATTGCATGCGCGCGGCCCCGTTGGCTTGGATGGCCTGACTTCACTTAAATATATCGTCATGGGTCATGGCGAGATTCGTACTTAATTCATTAAGCCTAATTCAATCACTGTAGAACGGAAATTATTCATCATGGGCAATGCATATCTTTGGACCAAGACTTTTCATATTGTCTTGATTGCCTCTTGGTTTGCGGGCTTGTTCTATCTCCCTAGAATTTTTGTGAACTTGGCAGATGAAAAAAATCCCGAGGCGTATGCGCGTCTTCTGGGTATGGCTAATCGCTTATTTCGTTTCATGACTATCTTGGCGGTTCCTGCAGTACTGCTGGGTTTTACTCTTTGGTTGCACTTCAAGATCGGTTCTGGAGAAACTTGGATGCATGCCAAAGTATTTTTCGTCATTCTGGTTATCGGCTATCACCATGCTTGCTGGAGCTTGCTCAAAAAGTTCCGCAATGGGGTTAATGCCCGCTCAGGAATTTGGTACCGTTGGTTTAACGAAGTTCCTGTAATCCTTTTATTGATCGTGACCGCGTTGGTTGTGATCAAGCCTTAATGTTTTTTGTAATTCCTTATCCATACTTTTTTAGATTGCTAGCCTCATGAGATTTTTTGTTGTTTGTCCAGGTGGACTAGAAGTGCCTCTGGCGCAAGAGCTGGCAAGCATTGCGCAGCGCCCCGACTGTAAAGCCTTGGGTGCCTGGGTTATTGACCCCACACCTACAAGCCCAACAGGCGGAGTGGGTTTAGCAGCGCCGCTATCTGCGGCAATGGCTTTGAACTTACATTCTCGTATTGCTAGTCGAGTCTTGTTACAAATGGCAGATGCCCCATACCGCCAAGAGGAGGATTTGTATAAGTTGGCTAGTGGCTTAGCGTGGGAAGAATGGTTTTCTTCAAAGCAAACCTTACGTGTTGACGTTACTGCACATCGCTCACCCTTGAAGAGTTTGAATTTTGCGACTCTGAAGATCAAGGATGCGATTGTCGACCGCTTGCGTGATGTCACTGGCGATCGTCCAAGTATTGATACTGCGTTTCCGGATGTGCGTGTGCAGGCCCATCTCACTGCGACTCATGTCACGATTTACTTGGATACTTCTGGTGAGGCTTTATTTAAACGCGGTTGGCGCGATGAAAAAGGTGATGCACCTTTGAAAGAAAACCTGGCGGCAGGAATCTTATCCATTACAGGCTGGAAGCCTTCGCAAACCTTGTTTGATCCGATGTGCGGTAGTGGCACCTTTCTGATTGAAGCGGCGCAAATGGCTTTAGCTATTCCACCAGGCGCCATTCGGGCGGGGATGTACGGCGATGATGTTAAACCTTCGCGCCTTGCTTATCGCCCATTAGTAACTTCAGCGCATGGCTTTGGCTTCCAAAGACTCAAGCCCTTTAATGAAGCGCCTGAGCAAAAGCGTTGGATTGCTTTGAAAGAGGCAGTGCAGGCTGAGATGATGGAAAAGCGTCAGCAATTTCCGGATTCAGGGTCCTTGGGAATTAGTGGTGGCGATATTAACGAGCGTTTGGTGGCGATGTTTAAGGGTAACTGGCAGCGTGCTCAGTTACCTGGCTTGCCAGTCACTCGCCAGATTGATGCTTTGGCTAGCAAGCCCCCTGCAGATGCAAAAGATGGGGTGATGTTGCTCAATCCCCCTTACGGTGAGCGTTTGGTAATTAAAGGTGGGCGTGGTCAAGATCGCACTGCTGGTGGTGATGTGGATGGGGATTCCTATGAAGAATCCGAGGAGCCAGAAGATCGCTTTGCTTATAACTTGGAAACAGGCCGCCAAAGTGCTAAGCGTTCTAGCCGTGAGTCCCTCAAGAAGTTGCAAGCCCAAGAAGAGCAAGATCCCAAGTTTGTTGAGTTCTTGCGGCAATTTGGCCAACACCTCAAAGAGGCTTTTGGCGGATGGAATGTATTTGTTCTGACGGCAGATATGGCCTTACCAGGACAGTTGCGCATTAAGGAATCTAAGCGCACGCCTTTATTTAATGGGCCACTAGAATGTCGTCTCTTTAAGTTTGAGATGCATCAAAAACGCGATACCACAGCAGATTTAAAATAAAAGAATATTAAGGAAGACAGTGATGGAATTTAAAACATATATGTGCTTAATTTGCGGCTGGGTTTATGACGAAGCTGCTGGTCAGCCCGAAGAGGGCATTGCTCCCGGTACGCTTTGGAAAGACGTGCCTATGAACTGGACTTGTCCTGAGTGCGGTGCACG
>CANBPJ010000039.1 GCA_947371415.1 Burkholderiaceae bacterium
TAGATGCTGAGTTTATTTTCTTGATGGGCATTCTCTCGATGAAGTCCAGATGTCCAAGTATTTGTTGGCAAACCCGTCTTCTCTAGAATTAATTTAGCACGCTGGGAAACTTCCCTCCACTCCACCTCGAGTTGCGGACCCTTAAAGGCAACCGCCACGACATTGCAATCATGTGATTCCGGAAACAAGAGCACCCTATTGTCAAAAGCTTCGCAGATGTTATTTAAGTTGATGTCAAAACTTTTATGGCGTGAAAATAGATTGACCGTTAGAACACCGGGTGACTTCAGGGTTTTGTAACAACCTTTATAAAAGTCTAATGAGCTGGCGGCTGGTCCATCGCAAATAGCGTCATACAGGTCCACCTGGACAGCATCAAAATGATTTTCATACTTAATACTTTGGACAAAAGTTTTGGCATCCGTCTGCAAAGTTTCCAATCTACGATCATCGTCCGGGGTGAAAAACATGCTTCGCGCGGAAACAATAACTGAGGGATTTAACTCAACAACGGTAGTTTTTACCGCCGGGCAATAGCGATAAGCAAACTTCGTTAAAGCGCCGGTCCCCAAACCAAGCTGGGCAATACGCATGCCTGGCCTGGTTTCTAAAAAGAGAAGCCAGGCCATCATCTGTTGGTTGTATTCGAGGTAAATCTCATCAGGATCTCGAATGCGCATTGCACCTTGAATCAGCTCGCTACCAAAGTGAAGGTAGCGAATACCGCCGCTCTCAGAAAATGTTACTGGCTCCATTGCCAATGATGAGTCTGACATCGATTACTTAGCCCAGGCTCTAGCGTTACGGAATAGCCGCATCCAAGGGCTAGCTCCGTCCGGCGTGTCCAACCATTCCTTAGGAGCCCAACTCATCTGCACCGACCTAAATACACGTTCTGGGTGAGGCATCATGACTGTGAAGCGACCATCAGGGGTGGTTACGCCTGTTAAACCGCCAGGAGAACCATTGGGGTTCATTGGATAGGTTTCAGTAGGATTACCTTTATGGTCTACAAAACGGAGAGACGCTAAACCTTGCTTCTGTAGCGCATCTAAATTACCTTGCTGACTAAAGTTGGCAAAACCTTCCCCATGAGCAATGGCAATAGGCAATTGACTACCCGTCATGCCTTGCGTGAAGATGGAAGGTGATGCAAGCACTTCAGCCATGACCAAACGAGCCTCATATTGCTCTGACTGGTTACGGGTAAATTTGGGCCAGGCTTGGGCACCAGGAATGATTCCGGCAAGATTGCTCATCATCTGGCAACCATTACACACGCCTAAGGCAAAGCTATCCTGACGGTTGAAGAATAAGGAAAACTGATCACGCAGTTGAGCATTAAATAGAATGGTCTTAGCCCAACCTTCACCAGCGCCCAATACATCTCCATAGCTAAAGCCACCACAAGCAACCAAACCGCGGAAATCATCCAATTTGGATTTTCCAGATAACAAATCGGACATATGAACATCGTAGCTATCAAATCCAGCCCAGTTCATGGCATAAGCCATCTCCACGTGGGAGTTAACGCCCTGCTCACGCAGAATAGCGACTTTAGGCCGGGCATTCTTATTGATGAATGGCGCTGCAATATCTTCGGCAATATCAAATGTGAGCTTTGGCGACATTCCAGTATCGGTAGCATCATCTAACAAGGAATATTCGCTATCGGCGCAATCCGGATTATCTCGGAGGCGAGCTATTTGGTAACTGGTATTAGCCCACATCTTTTGCAGTACTTCACGTGGCTCCGCAAAGATATTCTTGGCGTCGCGCCAAATTTCAATGCGGCCGTTGTTGTTGGGTTTTGCAATCACATGGCTAGAGGCACTCAGGCCTAATTTACGAAGGACTGCAAATACCACGTCACGTTCTGATTTACGAATCTGAATGACTGCACCTAACTCTTCGTTGAATAAAGCACGCAAAGTTTGCTCGTGACGTCGACCAGATACTTGTTGCGCCCAATTCTTAGCATCACCCCAGTCGGCCTCTTGGCCGATATCAACCGCAATCATGTCGACATTAATGGAGATGCCAGTATGGGATGCAAAAGCCATTTCAGCGATACAGGCAAATAGCCCACCATCCGAACGATCGTGATAGGCCAGCAATACGCCATCTTTACGCAACTCAATAATGGCGGCAGCTAGAGCTTTGAGATCTTCTGGATGATCGACATTTGGAGCGGATTTACCAGATTGGTTAAGCACTTGCGCCAGAATGCTTCCAGCCATTCGATTTTTGCCCCGACCTAAATCAATCAATATCAATTCTGTTTCTAGTGCTACACCAGACGTATCCCGGAGTGTGAGCAAAGGCGTTGTTGTTTTACGAACGTCTTGCACTGCTGCAAAAGCAGAAATGATTAATGACACAGGGGAAACAACTTTCTTAGCCTGGCCACCCTCCTGCCATGCAGTTGCCATCGATAAAGAATCCTTACCCACCGGTATGGAAATCCCCAGTGCTGGACATAAGTCCATACCAATTGCTTGGACTGAGTCATAGAGCTTAGCGTCTTCACCGGGCGCACCACAAGCAGCCATCCAGTTAGCGGAAAGTTTGACGTCCTCAAGACGGCGAATATCAGCAGCCAATAAATTGGTGATAGCTTCACCAACTGCCATTTTGGCAGCGGCTGGCGCATCGATTACCGCTAATGGCGTGCGCTCACCCATGGACATGACTTCACCACGGTAACCTTTGTAATCCATCAGCGTGACCGCGCAGTCGGCAACCGGCACTTGCCAAGGCCCTACAAATGGGTCTCGAGCATTCAGTCCGCCAACAGTGCGATCACCAATGGTAATCAAGAAAGACTTGCTAGCAACAGTCGGCTGCTGGAGAACCCATGCAATACATTGAGTTAAATCGGCGTCCGTTACGTTAAGTTCATCAAAGTGTTGTTCAATGCGTTTAACGTCACGGTGCATGCGTGGCGGCTTACCGAGCAATACCTCCATTGGCATATCAATTGGCATAGCAGCATCACTGCCAGTAACTTCCTTGTTATCGCTCAACTGTAATTGGCGCTCGGTAGTTGCCTCTCCTACTACTGCAAAAGGACAACGTTCGCGTTCGCAGAGTGATTTGAATAAATCTAAATCTTTGACTTCGATTGCGAGAACATATCGTTCCTGAGACTCGTTACACCAGATTTCTGCTGGACTCATGCCGCTCTCTTCAAGCGGCACTTTGCGTAATTGAAATTGCGCGCCTAAGCCGGCTCCATCAGCCAGCTCTGGGAATGCATTCGATATGCCACCAGCGCCGACATCGTGAATCGAGACAATTGGGTTATTTTGACCCATGGCGATACATGAATTAATCACCTCTTGGGCACGACGTTCCATTTCGGGATTACCACGCTGGACAGAGTCGAAGTCTAAGTCGGCCGTATTCGTACCCGTTGCAACAGAACTTCCAGTTGCACCACCCATGCCAATGCGCATGCCAGGGCCGCCCAATTGAATAAACAAGTGACCTGCTTTAATTTGCTTTTTGGCGGTATGAATAGAATCAATGCTGCCGATACCGCCTGCAATCATAATTGGCTTATGGTATCCACGACGCACACCCTCAAGGGTTTGCTCAAATACGCGGAAATATCCACCCAGGATTGGCCGACCGAATTCATTATTAAAAGCAGCGCCGCCCAATGGACCATCGATCATAATTTGTAGCGGTGTAGCAATGCGCTCAGGTTTTCCATACTTCTCAGTCTCCCATGGCAAATCAGTGCCAGGGATATTCAGATTTGAAACCGAGAAACCAGTTAAGCCTGCCTTAGGGCGACCTCCGACTCCGGTGGCACCCTCATCGCGAATTTCGCCGCCCGCACCAGTAGAGGCTCCAGGAAAGGGGGCTATGGCTGTGGGATGATTGTGCGTCTCCACCTTCATTAAGGTATGGACTAAACGCGTATCTTTTTCGTAGAGACGATCCTGACCTTTTGCTACCCAGGTTTCTGACTCGCATCCAACCATGACAGCAGAATTATCAGAGTAAGCAACAATCGTGCCTTCTGGTTGCAGTTGATGCGTATTGCGAATCATTGCAAACAAGGACTTTTCTTGATCATCGCCGTCGATAGTCCAGCTCGAATTAAAAATCTTATGACGGCAATGCTCACTATTGGCTTGAGCAAACATGATCAACTCAACGTCACTAGGATTGCGCTCTAAGCGAATGAAATTCTCAACTAAATAAAGCACTTCATCTTCTGATAGCGCAAGACCTAATTCCTGATTGGCCTTATCTAGTGCCGCCCTGCCTTCGGTGAGGACTGGGATGCGAACAAAAGGTCGATCAGGAAGAGATTGATATAAAGCACTCGCTTCATTGACATCAGTGATGACCGCTTCAGTCATCCGATCATGTAGCGCTACCAACACTAATTGCTCTTGCTCTGTGGTCAGTGTTTTTTTGGTTTGCCATCTGTATTGAACTCCGCGCTCAATACGCAAAACAAGGAGGCCGCACTGGCGGGCAATATCGGTTGCCTTACTGGCCCATGGTGAAACTGTTCCAAAACGGGGAATCGCAATAGCGGATTGCTTATCAGCAGCTTTGCTAAACAAAGAGCTCCCTTTTTTGATCTGCGATACAAATGGCTGACCATAAGTCAACAGACTTTCTAGAACCTCTTTGTCTTTGGTATTGAGTTCAGACTCAGACCAAGCGAAATGGAGATATTGAGCCTCTATGGACTCAAGTTGAATTCCTTCGGCAGCGAGCGAGGCTAAAAGTCGCTGTTGACGGAAGGCTGAAAGGGCATTTGCCCCGGGCAAGCAACAGAATGATGACATCCCAAGATTATAAGGTTTTGATCAGGCTAGGCGCCCACCTTGAAGGTTCAATTGACGACCGCACCGTGCCGCCAAGGCTGAATCATGGGTAACCAATACTAAGGTTGAGGAATTTCCTTCATTTAACTCAAATAGGAGCTCAATCACCCTGTTTCCGCTCGCCTCATCAAGACTCCCTGTGGGTTCATCTGCGAAAAGGATGGCAGGTCGATTAATAAAGGCGCGAGCCAGGGCTACACGCTGTTGCTCGCCCCCAGAGAGGGTCCTGGGGAAATGATTTTCCCTGTGAGCTAAACCGACCTTTTCAAGCCATTCCAGAGCAGATAGTCGGGCCTCAGTCTGTGATAGCCCCACTATCTCAAGGGGCAGCATCACATTCTCTAGGGCTGTTAAATGGGCTAGCAATTGGAAGGACTGAAAAACAAATCCTACAGACTTACCGCGCAAACGCGCCCTTCCATCCTCATCCAGGAGGCCAAGGTTCTCACCCATTAAGTCAATCTGCCCAGAGCTGGGAATGTCCAGGCCGGCCAACAAACTTAATAAAGTGCTTTTGCCAGAGCCGGAAGCCCCGATAATCGCCACGCTTTCACCACGCTCAATCGCAAAGCTAATGTCGTGCAAAATAACTAGCTCACCATCAGACGTGTTTACAACCTTCCCCACCCGGTCGGCAACAATAGATTTAGACTCTGTGTTCATGTGGGAAATTTTCTAGAATTGAAAAATGCAAATTCAGTGCTTAATGGTTAATAAATTAATTACAGGTCTATTTTGCCTCTTAATGAGCATTTGTTCTTGGGGCCAATCAAACCCAGTGATCTTGGTATTGGGTGATAGCTTGTCCGCGGAATATGGCCTGCCACGTAGCACGGGCTGGGTCAACCTTCTCGCAAGGCAACTTGATAAAGATAAAAGCCCTTGGGGGGTATTTAATGCCAGCATTAGCGGGGAAACTAGTGCAGGCGGCCTTGCTCGATTGCAGCCGCTTCTAACTCAGAAGAAACCCGGGATCGTTATGATCGAGCTGGGGGCGAATGATGCTTTGAGAGGTCTTCCCATTAAGCAGACTGAAGATAACCTGCGCAAGATGATTCAGATGAGTAAAAAGTCAGGTGCGCGCGTTTTACTCTTTGGAATACAGATTCCCTCCAATTATGGTCAGAGCTACACGACACAATTCAAGAAGCTCTACCCCCAGTTGGCTAATGAAGAGCACATCGAGCTACTGCCATTTTTTCTGGATGGTGTTGCAACTAAACCGGGCTTATTTCAAGCGGACCGATTGCACCCAAATGAAGAGGCGCAAAATATTCTCTTTAAAAACGTATGGGGCTCAATGGCCCCATACAGTAACTTGCTCAAGAAATCGCCTTAGTCCTTAGCTTCCCGCTGCTCCTGAGCCCACAGGTTTAAGTGGGTTGATTACCTTAACGCCAGCGCTGTTACGCCAGTAGCCCATAAACCCAGCAAACTCTGATTGCGCCGCTAAAGCTTGAATCTGCTGTGCCTGCGCCCTATGAACCTTCGCATCAACTGCCACAGGTTGGCGTACTTGGTCTATACGATAAATAGTAGTACCAACGCCGGGATTGGGGACGGAAACTACCGCAGGTAATTTATCAGCATTCATAGCCATGACCTCATCCATTGATTGGCCAACCAAGTTACCCGGCTTATTTCGTGAAATCCAGCTTGCACCGCTAAACCCGGTGGAGTTCTTGGGATCTTTTTCTAAGGCAGATAATTTATCGCTAGCAGCAGCAATTGCTAGTTTCTCGGCGGCGCGCTGAATTACCTGACGCTTCACTTCTGCAGCAACCTCTTGGTAAGGCAAAATTTGAGCTGGGTGTAGAGTTACAACACGCGCAGAAACAAATACGCCCGGGGAGGTTTGAACGGCCTCGGTATTACGTTTATTTTTAAGGGCCTCGTCTCCGAAGAGGGACTGCAGGACCTTTGGGTTGGTCAAGGGGTGATCCCTTGATACGCCAGGCGTACCACCACGAGTTACGCCCTTCTGAGTTTGAATGCTGATCTTTAATTTATCAGCAGCAGGCTTCAGACTATCAGATTGGTCGTAGGTCATATTTGCAAACTGATCCGCTTTTTCATTAAAGGCTTTGGAGTCTTCTTTAGGATCCGCCTTAAGAACAATATATTCCACGTCGATATATTCAGGGCGCTCAAATAGTTTGGCATTGGCATCATAAAATGCCTGCAACTCTTCAGGGCTAGGGTTCACTTTGCCTAAATAGTCCTTAGCATTAAATTGCAGTGTCTGTACCTGTCTTTCAGTTTCATACAAAGAAGAAACGATTTCAGCCAATTTTGGGTTGGCTAATTCAGTGCGTGCAACAGAATTGACTAGTTGTTGGATTTTTAAGTCGAAGCTTTGGCCAGCATAAAACTGCTCTTCATTCATTCCATTGCTAGCAAGTAATTGCTTGAAGCGCACATCATCAAAGCTACCATCTTGACGATACAAGGCACGAATTTGCGGAATCTTTTGTAAGCTATTCACCAATTCTTGTTTGCCTACCTGCAAACGTAAGTCGCTAACTGCAAAACCTAGAATTCGCTGTTGAAGGAGCTCGTTAAGGATGGCCTGACGAAACGGCAGGCTCTGAGCAATTTGTACATTGCCACCAACGCGCTCGGCCTGGCGCTTGGCTGCCATATCAACCTCTTGTGCGGTAATAGGCTTGCCATTAACCTTGACAATGTCTGTTTCTTTATCCATGAAGCTGGAATAGCTAGAAATACCAAACATGGCAAATGAAGGAACAATGAACAGCATCAAAACAAGCTGCAGAATTTTTTGGTGCTTACGTACGGAATCAAACATGAATTAATCGCTATGAAATGAAGTCAATGATGCGAGTGTACAAGGCGTGATGTCTAGAGGAACTAGAAAGCCTGAAGAAGAAAAGCAAAAGCTATTTGGGAAACTGGTGGGCGCTGACGGGATCGAACCGCCGACATTCTGCGTGTAAGGCAGACGCTCTACCATCTGAGCTAAGCGCCCCAAATTAATACAGACGAGATTGTAACCTAGTGCGGGAATAAAAGAGGGATTCTTCATTAAAAAAATTCAAATTAGCCAGCTGGTTTGAATTAAAACCCCTCAAATATCCCTACACATCAATGCTTCAAGGCCTCTCCGGAAGAAATCTTATCGCTGGCTTTGCTAGCTTCAGTTGCCTTCTTAGCGAGCTCTTCAGGCGTGAGATCGGGCAAAGCAACTGGTTTTCGCTCCAAGGCAAGCTCCAACACTTTATCAATCCAACGTACCGGTACGATTTCAATAGCATTCTTGACGTTATCAGGAATATCGATCAAATCCTTAACGTTTTCCTCTGGAATTAATGCCAACTTAATTCCTCCGCGATGCGCTGCAAGCAACTTCTCTTTTAGGCCGCCGATTGGCAGCACTTCACCACGCAAGGTAATCTCACCAGTCATCGCGACATCCGAACGAATTGGAATGCCTGTGAATACTGAAACTAATGCTGTAGTGATCGCAATACCAGCAGAGGGTCCATCCTTAGGTGTTGCGCCATCAGGGAAATGAATATGAATATCCTTTTTCTCGAAGGCCTCATCAGCAATGCCCAACGATCTCGCCCTAGAACGAACGACGGTTTTAGCCGCCTCAACAGATTCCTTCATCACGTCGCCAATAGAGCCAGTACGTGTAATAACGCCCTTACCGGGCATCACCGCCGCCTCGATGGTTAACAAATCACCACCTACTTCAGTCCAAGCTAAGCCAGTAACCTGGCCAACCTGATTCTCTTTGGCGGCAAGTCCAAAGTCATACATTCGAACGGATAGGAACTTTTCTAAGTTATCAGCATTAACTGTTACTGGAGCCGCCTCCTTTTTGAGAAGGAGTAATTTCACTACCTTACGGCAAATCTTGCTGATTTCGCGCTCTAAGGAACGAACACCAGCCTCACGCGTGTAATAGCGAATCATGCTGCGAACAGCACTTTCCTCAATCTTTAACTCATCCTTTTTGAGGCCATTATTTTTAATCTGCTTAGGAATTAAATAATTAGTAGCAATGCTAGTCTTCTCATCTTCCGTATAACCGGCGAGGCGAATGATTTCAAGCCGGTCTAGTAGCGGGCCAGGAATGTTCAATGAATTTGAGGTGGCAACAAACATCACATCCGATAAATCAAAGTCAACTTCGACATAGTGATCTTGGAAGGTATGGTTTTGCTCTGGATCCAACACCTCAAGTAAGGCGCTAGCAGGATCGCCACGGAAATCCATGCCCATCTTATCTACTTCGTCCAAGAGGAATAAAGGATTGCGCACGCCAACTTTAGTCAAGCTAGAAAGAATCTTGCCAGGCATTGAGCCGATGTAAGTACGACGATGCCCGCGGATTTCTGACTCATCACGAACGCCTCCCAAAGCCATGCGAACAAACTTACGGTTCGTTGCACGCGCAATGGATTGGCCCAAAGAAGTTTTACCAACCCCCGGAGGCCCAACCAAGCAAAGGATCGGAGCCTTCACACGGTCAACGCGCTGTTGAACTGCGAGATACTCCAAGATGCGCTCTTTAACCTTATCAAGACCATAATGATCCTCATCCAATACTTTTTCAGCATTAGCCAAATCATTATTGATTTTGGTTTTTTTCTTCCACGGAAGATTGACTAAGGTGTCAATAAAGTTACGAATCACAGTCGCTTCTGCAGACATCGGCGACATGAGTTTCAGTTTCTTTAACTCAGACTCAGCCTTTTTCAATGCTTCCTTAGGCATGCGAGCTGCCTTGATGCGCTTCTCAAGTTCCTCGAGATCAGCACCCTCTTCGCCCTCACCCAATTCTTTTTGAATCGCTTTAACTTGCTCGTTAAGGTAGTACTCGCGCTGACTCTTTTCCATCTGGCGCTTCACGCGTCCGCGAATACGCTTCTCTACTTGCAAGATATCGATTTCACTTTCAAGATCAGCCAAGAGGCTCTCTAAGCGCTGAACTACGTCGGTCATTTCGAGTAAACGTTGCTTTTGCTCAAGCTTGACTGGCAGATGAGCGCAGATTGTGTCCGCCAAACGGCTTGGATCATCAATGCCACCCAAAGATGACAGAATTTCTTGGGGAACTTTTTTGTTTAGTTTTACATACTGATCAAACTGCGCCATGATGGCGCGACGCAATGCTTCGGTCTCATGAGCATCCAGAGATGACATCGATGTAGGGGTCGCTTCGCAGCCGAAATAGCCTTGGCTATCCTCAACCTGACTCACTTCAGCGCGTTGAACACCCTCAACCAAGACTTTGACAGTGCCATCTGGGAGCTTGAGCATTTGCAAAATATTGGCAATACAGCCGACCTCATAGAGGTCTTCCACGCTGGGCTCATCCTTAGCAGCTGTCTTTTGGGCTACCAAAAGTACATTTTTGCCAGTTTCCATGGCGGCTTCTAAGGCTTTAATCGATTTAGGGCGTCCCACAAACAAAGGAATCACCATATGCGGAAACACCACGACGTCCCTTAATGGGAGAAGTGGAAGTTGAATTGGTTCAGAGGGTAGTAATAAGTGGCCAGGCATGGGGCAATTCCTCCAAAATAGTCGTTCCGTAAATATCTTCAAAAAAATGTCGTACTACTACATACGGACATATTTAATGAATAGGATACTACCTATATGGATGCCAACTTGTGAAAAACAAGGGGGAAATATGCCAAAAGTAAGCAAAAAACTAGCTAAAACAGCAAAAAACACCAAATATTAGGCTTTTTTACTGATTTCCGTAGATTCGTCACCTTGTTTGTAGACCAAAATTGGCTTTCCACCCTCAGCAATCGTGCTTTCATCGATAACCACCTTTTGAACATTCTTCAAGGACGGTAAGTCATACATGACATCCATGAGGGAACCTTCCAGAATGGAGCGTAGACCGCGTGCACCAGTCTTTCGTGCAATGGCCTTTTTAGCGATAGCTGATAAGGCCGCTGGGCGAACTTCCAGCTCAGAACCTTCCATGGTCAATAGCGCTTGATATTGCTTAACCAAGGCGTTCTTAGGCTCAGTCAAGATCTGAATTAATGCGGGCTCATCCAGTTGCGCCAATGTAGTGACAACCGGTAAACGGCCGATCAACTCCGGAATAAGACCAAACTTAATTAAATCTTCAGGCTCTACTTCAATCAAGAGGTCGCTTACACCACGATCATCTTTGCCAGGAACGGATGCATTAAATCCAATGCCGGTCTTAGCAGTACGCTGTTGAATCACCTTCTCGAGGCCATCAAATGCCCCGCCACAGATGAACAGGATGTTTGTTGTGTCCACTTGCAAGAAATCTTGATTTGGATGCTTACGACCACCTTGTGGCGGCACTGATGCCATCGTACCTTCAACTAACTTTAATAAAGCCTGTTGGACACCCTCGCCCGATACATCGCGAGTGATTGATGGGTTATCTGACTTGCGAGAGATTTTATCGATCTCATCGATATAGACAATTCCGCGCTGCGCTTTTTCTACGTTGTAGTCACAAGCTTGCAGCAATTTTTGAATAATATTTTCGACGTCCTCGCCAACATAACCGGCTTCAGTTAAGGTGGTTGCGTCAGCCATCACGAAAGGCACATCCAACATGCGCGCCAAGGTCTGAGCCAATAATGTTTTACCAGAGCCTGTTGGACCGATGAGCAAGATATTGCTCTTCGCCAATTCGACACCATCAACCATTGCTTTAGCCGGAACCTTGGATTCCCTCTTATCCGAAGCCTCGACAGCCTTACCGTCTTTGTCGAGCTTCTCTTTTTTTGGTTTTGGCAAATACTGTAAGCGCTTGTAGTGGTTATAGACCGCAACAGCTAAAGTTTTCTTCGCGTGATCTTGTCCAATCACATACTGATCGAGGTTCTCACGTATCTGATGTGGCGTTGGCAAAGAATCGTCGCCCTCGCCTTTAGGGAGCTTTGCTAGCTCTTCTTGAATGATGTCCGTACATAAGTCGATGCACTCATCACAAATAAATACAGATGGTCCAGCAATGAGTTTCTTAACTTCATGCTGGCTTTTGCCGCAAAAGGAGCAATACAGAACTTTGTCTGCGCTATTGGAATTGTTTGTATCGCTCAAGGTAGCTTCTAGGTATTGGTGATGTATTAAGGGCGCTTGTCGATCACTTTATCGATCAAGCCATACTGCTGAGCTTGCTCAGCAGACATGAAGTTATCTCGATCAGTATCTTTAGCAATAGCTTCAATAGATTGACCGGTACGGTCAGCCAAAATTGTGTTCAAGCGTTCGCGCAAGTAAAGAATTTCACGTGCCTGGATTTCAATGTCAGAGGCCTGTCCGCGCGCACCGCCTAATGGCTGATGAATCATTACGCGTGAATTAGGTAAGGCATAACGCTTACCCTTTTCACCGGCGCACAATAAGAATGCGCCCATGCTAGCAGCCATACCCATGCACAAGGTGCTGACATGGGGCTTGATGAATTGCATGGTGTCGTAGATTGCCAAGCCAGCGGATACCGAGCCACCAGGAGAGTTGATGTACAGAGAAATTTCTTTATCTGGGTTTTCGCTCTCGAGAAAAAGCAGCTGAGCAATAACTAAGTTTGCAGTTTGATCATTTACTTCGCCAACCAAGAAAACAACACGCTCCCTGAGTAAGCGAGAGTAAATATCATAAGCCCTCTCACCTCGACCAGAGGTTTCAATGACCATTGGAACTAAACCCAAACCTTTGGGCTCTAAATTCTCAGTGTGGAAATGATTCTGGTTCATGTGATCAGACCTTTATTTAATAAATTCTTAAGCTTAGTTAAGTTTGCTGAGTTCTTCGAAGGTAACCGCTTTATCAATCACTTTGGCCTGCGAAGTGAAATACTGAATTACGTTATCTTCTAGAACTAAATTCTCAATATCTTTGAGGCGGCTAGGATTGCTGTAGAACCAACGAACTACTTCTTTTGGATCTTCGTAAGTAGCAGCTTGCTCATCAATTTCAGCTTTGATTTGATCGGCCGTTGCAGCTAAATTCTGTTGTTTAACCAGGTCACTCAAAATCAAACCAAGGCGAACGCGTTTGAGAGCTTGCTCAGCAAACATCTCCGCAGGGATGGGTGCATCTTTAGCATTCGGAATGCCGCGTTGCATCAAGTCTTGACGTGCAGACTCAACTAAACGCTCTTGCTCTTGAGCAACCAAAGACTTTGGTGCATCAAGCTCGCAAATGCTATTGAGCTTGTCCATTACCTCACCTTTTAACAAGGAAGTAATACGACGTTTTGTTTCGCGATCAAGATTCTCTTTTACTTCTGCGCGCATCTTTGCAACGCCGCCTTCAGTAACACCTAAAGACAATGCAAATGCATCATCGATAGCAGGGAGATGTGCCCAGTTCACTGACTTAACAGTAATCGTGAAATCAGCGGTCTTTCCTGCAACATCTTTACCGTGGTAGTCAGCTGGGAAGCTCAATGGGAAGGTCTTGCTCTCACCCGCTTTGAGGCCCAATGTAGCGGTTTCAAATTCTGGGAGCATGCGGCCTTCACCTAGAACATATTCAAAATTTTCTGCTTTGCCGCCAGTGAACTCAACGCCGTCAATCTTACCCACGAAGTCGATGACTACCTGGTCGCCAGCTTGAGCTGCTGTGTTTGTACCGCCATCACCATGGGCACCAGCTTCGCCGCGTGGATGGTAATGAACTTGCTGCTTGCGCAATACATCCAATGCACGATCAATCTCTGCATCAGAAATATCCGTTGTGTATTTGGTTACTTCTGCTTTGCTGAAGTCGCCAATTTTTACTTCTGGCAAGACTTCAAAGTAAGCATCAAAAACAATCTTGTCCGCATCTAATTCAGACTTGGGATCGAGGCGTGGCTGACCAGCCAACAAGATTTTTTCATTTTGAGCTAGGGCATAGAACAGCTCCGAAGCTTTGTCGAACTGAAGCTCGAAATCTACTTGCATGCCGTATTGCTTTTCAACCATGGCCTTGGGTACTTTGCCTGGACGGAAGCCAGCGGCTTTCATGGTCTTGCCTAGCTTAGCCAATTGGGCTTCTCTTGCCTTGGCCAAATCGGCACGAGCGAACTCTAAGGTCACTTTGCGGTCTAACTGACCTAAATTTTCTATCTGCACAGCCATTCTCGTCTCTTAATTGAAAATCAGAATATATGAAGCCCAAGCCAAGTAGCTATCTTGTGGTGCGAGGAGGGGGAC
>CANBPJ010000040.1 GCA_947371415.1 Burkholderiaceae bacterium
GATATATTGGGGAAATTATGAAAAAAGTAATTGGCATCCAAGGTAATGATCAAGGTCACTGGGTAGGCGATGGCTTCCCAGTGCGCACCTTGTTTTTCTATCAAGACCTAGGAAAACAAATGAGCCCGTTCTTGATGCTCGATTACGCAGGTCCGGCAGAGTTTCCCCCAACGACTGAGCGCAAGGGTGTGGGCTCACATCCTCATCGTGGTTTTGAAACAGTCACAATTGTCTATGAGGGAGAAGTGGCACATCAGGATTCCACGGGACAAGGCGGTGTGATTGGCCCAGGTGATGTGCAGTGGATGACTGCCG
Organism: Burkholderiaceae bacterium; assembly: GCA_947371415.1. Taxonomy (GTDB): domain Bacteria; phylum Pseudomonadota; class Gammaproteobacteria; order Burkholderiales; family Burkholderiaceae; genus Polynucleobacter. The sequence continues at coordinate 316 of CANBPJ010000040.1, forward strand.
GCTCAGGCATCTTGCATGAAGAGTTTCATTCAGAAGGCTTTGCCAAGAATGGTGGAACTCTAGATATGGTGCAGCTCTGGGTGAACTTGCCTGCAAAACTGAAAATGGTCAAGCCAGGCTACCAAGGCATTCTGGATAAACAAATTCCTGCGATTGAGCTAAAGCATGGTGCTGGAGTCGCACGCATCATTGCTGGAGAGTTTGATGGTCATAGAGGCCCCGCCAATACCCTCACCCCAATAAATGTCATAGATCTGAGGTTGAAGAGGGGCGTGGCAATCATTCCAGCGCCTGAGGGTTGGAATACTTCCCTTGTAGTTCTCAAGGGTTCTGTTGAGGCTGGTGAGGGGGTAGCAGCAAAAGACGCTCAGATGTTGATGTTTAGTAAGCAGGGCGAGGATATTGAGCTCAATATCTTAGAGGACTCGGTTGCCTTATTCCTCAGTGGGGAGCCGATTGATGAGCCGATTGTCGGGTATGGCCCTTTTGTTATGAATACCAAGGAAGAGATTGCTCAGGCGATGCAGGATTTCAATAGCGGAAGTTTTGGCAAAATTGCTCGCTGACAATATGCTGAGAGGATAAAAAATCCGTTTGACTTTCATGCTCAGCTGTGAACAAATTTCATCATTCAAATCAAGGTGTTACACAGACTGGTTTAGAAAAGTGTGTTCCAATATCTTGTGTAGAAAAGGATATTTGTCCCACCTCATGTTTGATTCAAAAGATTTGTCTATTTTGCGTTTGCTCTCGCTTCTTTTTGCGGGGCTTCTCTCTGCGTGTGCGGTGGGCCCAGACTTTAAACAACCAGATGCACCCAATACTTCTACCTATACCGAGACCACTCTTTCTAAGAAATTAGCGACTGCACCTGGAGTGCCGGGTGGTACGGATCAAGAGTTTGTCGAGGGTGCTGACATTGAGGCTCAGTGGTGGGAATTGTTTAAGTCTCCCGAGTTGGATATCCTTATTAAGAAAGCCCTGCAGCAAAATCCCAATTTAGGTGCTGCTGATGCAGCGTTACGCGCTAGCCAAGAAAATGTCAGCGCACAGATTGGTGGACAGTATTTCCCGGCGATTGGTTTGAATGGGGGCGCCACACGACAGTTGCAGCCTTCAGCAATCTATGGACTGCCTTATGGTTCCGATACCTACAACCTCTATAACGCTTCTGTCAACGTCACTTATAAACTCGATGTTTTTGGTGGTGCACGGCGTGCAGTTGAGGGCGCTAGAGCACAAGCAGAGATCGCGCAGTTTCAGCTAGAAGGCGCCTATCTTTCTTTAACGGCCAATATCGTTACTGGTGCTGTACGTGAAGCAGCACTGCGCGCGCAGATGCAGGCTACGGAAGAAATTCTGAAGGCTCAAACCAATTTAGCCGAAGTCACTGAAAAGCAATTAGTTATTGGAACAGTTTCTAGAGTTGATGTGACATCACAAAGAACTTTGGTATCCAACTCCCAAGTAGATTTGTTTACGTATGAGCGTAACCTTTCTTTTGCTCGAAATCAGTTGGCGGTCTTAGTTGGCGAGTTACCTAGTAACGCCAACATTACTAAGTTCGATTTAAAGTCTTTGCACTTACCTGATAAGTTACCCCTGTCGGTGCCATCAAGCTTGGTGCGTCAACGCCCCGATGTGCGTGCGGCAGAGGCCCAGCTAAAGGCGACCAATGCATTGGTTGGTGTTGCCACTGCAAACTTGTTGCCGCAGTTCAATATTACGGGTGCCATTGGCTCTGCAGCTTTAACAAGTAATGCACTCTTTGGGCCTAACGCTGCTTTGTGGTCGGTTGCTGGCGGTATCTTCCAGCCACTTTTTCAAGGTGGGCAGTTATTGGCGCAACGTCGTGGCGCTATAGCCAATTACGAACAAGCGGTTTATCAATACCAGGCAACCGTTCTTAAAGCATTTCAGGAGGTGGCCGACGCACTGCGTGCTTTAGAGACTGGTGCTCAAGCCCTGAAGTCGGCATCTGATGCAGAGCGCTACGCTTACGAAACTCTCGATTTAGTTCAACAGCAATATAAATTAGGGACCGCAAGTTATCTGGCTGTTCTCTACTATCAAAATCAATATCAAATTGCTAAAGTCAAATCCGTTTCTGCGCAAGCAACTCGGTTCTCTGATTCAGCAGCATTATTTGCAGCATTAGGTGGTGGTTGGTGGAATCGTACCGGCCCAGCCTTTCAACCAAAAGCCATAGCGAACAAAGATCAAAATGAAACTTCTGGAAACAATTAAAGCAAAAGTTACTGCAGTGGCAGTAGCCTTGTGGGCCTGGATGCTTGCTAAGGCGGAAGAGTGGAAGCTTCGCGAGAAGTTGATTGTTCTTTGGGAAAAGACAAAGGCGCTTTGGGTGCGTATCGGGCAAAAATTGCGTCCACGCGAACGTTTCATGAATACCAAGGCCTATGCTAAGTTGCAAGCCATGACGCCATTGCGTCGTCGTATGACCATCATGTTATGTGGTGTATTTTTGCTGCTGGGATTGATCTTTGGTTTTAACCAGCTCAAGACTTTCATGATCAAGCATTTCATTGCAGGTATGGGCTTACCTCCTGCAACAGTCTCTACATTGGTGGTGACCTCTTCAGAATGGCAGCCCAAGCTCTCTAGCGTGGGTAACGTGCGCGCTTACAGGGGTGTTGAGCTGAGTACCGAAATCGGTGGCCTTGTACAAACTGTTCCCATTAAATCTGGCATGGATGTGAAAGAGGGTGATTTGCTCATCAAGTTAAATGATGCATCTGATGTTGCTCAATTAAATTCACTAAAAGCATTGGCGGATTTAGCCAAGGTAATTAATGAACGTGATAGACAGCAGTTAGCTATTCAGGCTATCAGTAAGAATGTGTTTGATACTAGTAAGGCTGACGCTAAATCCAAGCAAGCTCAAGTTGAGCAGCAAACTGCTTTAGTAGCCAAAAAGAATTTGAAGGCTCCCTTCAGTGGACGCGTCGGTATTGTGATGATTAACCCGGGTCAGTATATTAATCCCGGCGATAAGTTGGTCACCTTGCAAACCTTGGATCCAATCTTTGTAGACTTTAATTTGCCGCAAAGTAATGCGTCTCAAATTCAGGTTGGACAAGAAATTGTGGTGACGACGGATGCATTTAAGGATGCGAGCTTTACTGGTAAGGTCACCGCAGTCAGTCCAAAGGTGGACACGAACACGCGCAATATTCAAGTTGAAGCGCAATTGGCAAATCCAGATAAAAAGATCTTGCCGGGCATGTTTGCTAACGTCAATATCAAGTTGGGTGATGAGGTGAAGTTGCTGACCCTGCCACAGACTGCAGTTACCTATAACCCTTATGGTTCTACAGTGTTTATTGCTAAACCAACAGGCAAGAAAGATAAGCAAGGTAACCCCGCGCTTGAGGCGCAGCAGGTCTTCGTGACCACAGGCCCAACGCGAGGTGACCAGGTGGCGATTCTGAAGGGCATTGAGGAAGGCGCCACTGTAGTAACTAGTGGCCAGCTGAAGCTGAAGAATGGCACACCACTGATTGTGAATAACAAAGTGCAGCCGTCGAATTCACCAAACCCACAGCCACAGGAATAAGTCCTAGATGAATTGGACTGACATATTTATCCGCAGACCAGTGCTATCGCTGGTAGTGAGTGCGCTTGTCTTGGTGTTTGGCTTGAAGGCGGTTGGATCTTTGCCTGTCAATCAATACCCGCAAACACAAAATGCGATCGTCACCATTACAACCGCTTACTATGGCGCCGATCCAGAAACCATTGCTGGATTTATTACGCAACCATTAGAGACTGCGATTGCCCAGTCCCAAGGTATTGATTATTTGTCGTCGATGAGTGTGAGCGGTCTATCCACCATCACCGCTACCTTAAAACTCAACTATGACTCCAATGCAGCGTTGACGCAGATTCAGACGCAGATTAGCTCAGTCAAAAATCAATTGCCCCCGCAAGCCCAGCAACCCATATTGACCGTGCAAATTGGCCAGTCGACTGCGGCGATGTATATGGGCTTTTACAGTGATGACATCCCCAACAATGCAATTACGGATTACTTGTTGCGCGTAGTTAAGCCAAAGTTGGATTCTGTAGATGGTGTGCAGAACGCTGAAATTACGGGCGGTAGAAAATTTGCTTTACGCGCCTGGCTCGATCGCGAGAAGATGGCTGGTCTTGGAGTAGGTGCTGATGATGTCTATAGCGCGATGGCTGCTAATAATTACCTATCAGCAGTTGGCAGCACCAAGGGCGATATGGTTGCCGTGGACTTGGTGGCGGGCACCGACTTGCATACCCTGGATGAATTCCGCAAGCTAGTCATCAAAAAAGATGGCGTCAATATTGTCTACTTGGATCAGGTTGCTAGCGTCAGCATGGGCTCCGAGGACTACAACACCAATGTAGCGTTCAGTGGCAAGAAGTCGGTATTTATTGCAATTAAGGTGGCGCCACAAGCCAATTTGTTAGATGTTGCTGCGCGCGTACGTGCTGCAGTTCCTGATATTCAGCAGCAGTTACCGACCGGTATGTCCGGCAAGGTGGTTTATGACTCCACCAAGTTCATTACAACCTCAATTGATGAAGTGGTTGCAACGCTATTAGAAGCATTGCTGATTGTGACTGTGGTGATCTACCTATTCTTGGGAAGCGCTCGCGCAGTTGCTGTTCCGGTGATTGCAATGCCACTCTCTTTGATTGGCACCTTTTTCTTGATGCAGGTACTAGGCTACTCCATTAATTTGTTAACGCTGCTTGCTCTCGTTTTGGCGATTGGTCTAGTGGTGGATGACGCCATCATTGTGGTCGAGAACGTTGACCGTCATATGAAAGAAGGTAAGTCTCCATTAGAGGCCTCCTTAATTGCTGCCCGTGAATTGGGCGGCCCCATTTTGGCGATGACGATTGTCTTGATTGCCGTCTATATCCCGATTGGTTTCCAGGGTGGTTTAACGGGCGCCCTCTTTACTGAGTTTGCATTTACCTTGGCCAGTGCGGTGGCAGTATCAGGATTGATTGCATTAACGCTTTCTCCAATGATGTGCTCGCGGATCTTTACGGAAGAGCAAGAGGCCTCCTCTTTTGTCCAGAAGATTGACCGCATTTTTGAAAAAGTTCATCACAGCTATCAAACCACTTTGCGTGAACTCTTAAGCACTTGGCAAGTCATTATTGTGATGGGCGTGATTTTGCTGGGTGGTGTTGCTTATCTTTATGCCACCGCCCGTGCTGAATTAGCCCCAACGGAAGATCAGGGCATTGTCTTAATGCAAGCCTCAGGACCCCCTAACAGCACGGTCAATCAGATGCAGACCTATGCCGACCAGATTTACCAAATATCAGCCGCAGAGCCTGAGTACGAGCAGATGTTCCAAATTACTAGCCCTACTAGTAGTTTTGGTGGTGTACTGCTTAAAGATTGGGATCAGCGGAGTCGTAATGCTACAAAGCTCCAAGAAGATATGCAAAACAAGTGGAATACGATTGCCGGGGCTCGTGTAGCAGCTTTCCAGTTTCCAGCATTACCGGGTGCGCAAGGTCTTCCCGTTCAGGTGGTGATCAATACTACTGAGTCTTATGAGCAGCTCAATGAAGTTTCTCAGGCGGTTTTGGATAAAGCCCGTCGCAGCGGCAATTTCTTTTTTGTCGACTCTGATTTGAAGATTGATAAACCGCAAGATGTTTTGGTAATTGATCGTGAAAAAGTTGCTGCGCTGGGAATGACGCAGCAACAGGTTGGCAGTGCCCTATCGGCAGCTTTGGGTGGCGGCTATGTGAACTACTTCTCTGTGGCTGGTCGCTCATATCGCGTGATTCCGCAAGTAAAGCAAGTAGACCGTCTTAATCCCGATCAGATCTTGGATTACTACATCCGCACCCCAAGTGGGCAGATGATTCAGGCGCGTACGATTGCAAGCATTAAGCAAAAAGTGGTTCCACAATCGATTAACCATTTCCAGCAGTTGAACTCAGCAACAATCTCTGGTGTGAGTACACCATTTATCTCTCAAGCAGATTTATTGGAGTTCATGCGCCAGACTTTGAAAGAAGTTGCGCCGAGTGGTTACACCATGGATTACGCTGGTCCCTCACGTCAGTTTATGGCGGAGTCTGGCGGCTTCTTGGTCACCATGTTCTTTGCGATCTTGATCGTGTTCTTAGTATTGGCTGCGCAGTTCGAAAGCTTCCGAGATCCAATCGTGATTCTGGTTTCGGTGCCACTTGCGCTATTTGGCGCACTCATCTTTATTAATTTGGGCTTTACTACTCTCAACGTGTATACCCAAGTTGGACTCGTGACACTGATGGGTTTAATTAGTAAGCACGGTATTTTGATTGTGGAATTTGCCAATGAACTTCAAGAGGCTGGTCGCAGCAAGTTGGATGCTATCGTTGAGGCAAGTAGCGTGCGTCTGCGCCCGATCTTGATGACAACCGCTGCAATGGTATTGGGCGTAGTTCCATTGGTGATTGCTTCTGGTGCCGGTGCTGCAGGTCGTCAGTCTATGGGCATTGTGATTTTTACTGGCTTATCGATTGGTACGCTATTTACACTCTTCGTTGTACCAGCTATGTATTTATTTATTGGCGCCGATCACCATCAGAAGAAATTTAAACAGCAGTAATTACTTCTAAGCCTCAAAAGAAAAAGGGTGAAACTAATTTCACCCTTTTTGTATTTCAGATCAGCGTGGAGTGACCTTGAATTACTACTTCACAATATTGAGTGTTTTTTCAGAAACCAAACTGAACTGAGTTCCCTCTTCTATTCGCTTCATCCATGCATCGATGTTGTGCAATGGTGCGCGTGGTCCAGTTTGATCTGGAAAGGCCTGTTGCAATAGATTCCAGCGGCTTACGCAGAGTGCCAGCGGAATATCGCCAATATTGAAGGAGTCTCCTGAGCAATAGCGTTGATTTGCTAGCTGTTGATCTAGTAAGGTAAGCAATCCATTGGTATCTTGATAAGCCTTTCGAATAGCTTCGTAGTTCCGTTCGCTTTCTGGGGTGCGCGTGAGACCTAGGAAAGTAATTCGTAAGGCTGGCCACATGGTTCCTAGCTGCCAATCCATCCATTTCTCAGATGAATACTGACTGGCAATATCGGTGGGGAAGCGCGTTGAAGGATCGTGCTGGTGAGCGAGATAGCGCAGGATAGTGTTGGACTCCCAAAGCACAAGCTCGCCATCCTCCAGGGTCGGCACCAAGCCATTCGGATTGAGCGCTAGAAATTCAGGTGTGCGATTCTTGCCAAAATGAAGGCCTGCATCAATCTGCTCGAAATCTTTACCCTCTTCTAATCCCAGCTCTGCAAGGCACCATAAAACCTTTTGTACATTGATAGAGCTTTTTCTTCCCCATAAACGCATCATGGAATTCCTATTTTTTGGTGTTGTTAAAGCGACGAGTCTAAGCCAAGAAATTTGCTGTGTGCAAAGATGAGTGGTTGACTGTCAGGAGTGTGTTTCAGGTTGAGTACTTGGGCAACGATGATGTTGTGGTCGCCGCCGGTATGTATGGAAACCGTTTCACACTCAAAGTAAGCGCAGCACCCATCAATTTGGGTGAGGCCACTGGCTGCAATTTTGTGTGGAATGCTAATGAACTGATTCTCTTTTACGGTAGCGAAATGCATCGCCATGGCTTCTTGCGAGCGCTCCAGCACATGAATGAGTTGCTTGTGACCAACTTCAAAATGAGGCATTAAGCGGGAGTGCTTCTTTAGGCTCCACAGAATAAGTGGTGGCTCCAAAGAAACGGTATTAAAAGAGCTGATCGTAATGCCATGAGCATTCTCATCAGCATCTAAGCAAGTCATTACGGTGACTCCGGTTGCAAAAGAAGAAAATCCTTTGCGCAGCTCTTGAGAGGTAAATGGGGTCATCTTGATTTGCTTGTTTACTTACTTCGCTGCGGCCGGCGTAGGCACTTCAGAGGGAATGGTGGTGCCAGGGATTGGAGTCAGAATTTCATTTTCCTCAGCTTTTACGCACTTAAAGCGATATTCCTTGCCAGCTTTAGAAAGAAAGCTCGCGCCTTGGTAAAAATCGTTCTTACAGGCGGTATTGGCAAAATCCATCACATCTTGAGGTGCCGCGCTAGAGGTAATGAGGCGCATATTACCCATAGACATATTAATTTGGCTTGATGAGCATCCAAGCAGCGCTAAGCCAGAAATCGTAGTTAATAGTAGAATTTTTTTCATGGAAACCTCCATAATCAGCAATGCTCGTTAGGATAAACCTATTACGTATTTGCTGTGGAGAATGCAGTGCTTTTAAAAGGAAGAGACATGTTTAACGCCATTTTGATAAATAAAGATGACCAGGGCTATCGTGCTGAGCTTTCTCAGGTCGATGAGGCAAACCTCCCTGAGGGTGATGTCAAAGTGAAGGTGCTCTATTCCACGCTGAACTACAAAGATGGTTTGGCGATTACTGGTAAGGGCCCAGTAGTGCGCAGTTTTCCAATGGTTCCCGGAATTGACTTCGCGGGCGAGGTCCTAGAGAGTGCCAGTCCAGACTTTCAGGCTGGTGACATGGTGCTGCTCAATGGCTGGGGTGTTGGCGAAGGGCATTGGGGTGGATTGGCCCAGCAGGCGCGCGTGAAATCTGAATGGCTCATCCCCTTGCCGAAAGGCTTTACTGCTAAGCAGGCATTAGCTATTGGCACTGCAGGCTATACGGCAATGCTTTGTGTGATGGCATTACAAAAGCATGGACTTAAACCCAGCGATGGCGAGGTATTGGTCACCGGTGCCGCAGGTGGTGTTGGAAGCTTTGCGATTACCTTGTTAAGTAAGTTGGGCTTTACTGTTGTGGCAAGTACTGGCCGTATGGCTGAAGCGGATTACCTCAAGAAGTTGGGTGCTGCTGAAGTAATCGACCGCGCTGTTTTATCCGCGCCTGGAAAGCCTTTGGCTAAAGAGCGTTGGGCAGCTGTAGTCGATAGCGTCGGAAGTCATACATTAGCTAATGCCTGCGCACAGACTAAAAGCGATGGAGCGGTAGCTGCTTGTGGCTTGGCCCAGGGAATGGATTTTCCATCGAGCGTGGCACCCTTTATTTTGCGCGGTGTAACCCTATATGGCATCAATAGCGTGACCGTGCCAAAAGCAAAGCGTATTGCTGCCTATGAGCAATTGAGCAAGCTAATAGATCTAAAAACTTTGGAAGAGATTTCTCACGAAATTAGCCTAGAAGATTCTTTGAACTATGCGGCTGAACTCATGGCCGGAAATGTTCGCGGCCGCTTAATTGTGGATGTGAATAAATAAAAAATATTTACTGCGGTGTTTGAGGTTTGCGCGCTTCAAGATTGGCCCAAACCTCGAGCTTCTCGGGATTGGATAGTTCAGACCAGTCCGCAATCTCAGTTAGTGTGCGATAACAGCCACGGCAATAGCCATTCTCTGGGTTGATGTCGCACCAATTGATGCAAGGTGATGGAACCGTTATCAAAGTAAACCTAGATAGAAATAGATGAATACCAAAAACCAATCCAGCGATCTTAGCTCTATTCATTATCCCTTAGCAGATGCCTTGCCGGAAGTAGGCGCTTCTGTAGAGCTTGTACCCGGTGTGCGCTGGCTGCGTATGCGTCTTCCCTTTGCCTTGGATCACATCAATCTATGGCTTTTACGGGATGAGTATGAGGGCGTTCAGGGCTGGACGATTGTGGACTGTGGCATTGCCAATGATGAGACAAAGGCTGCATGGGAGCAGATTTTTGCCACGCAGCTGGAGGGCTTGCCCGTATTGAGAGTCATCGTTACTCACATGCATCCAGATCATGTTGGGCTCTCTCAGTGGTTGTGCGAGAAATGGAATGTGCCACTATGGATTTCCATGACCGATTATTTAACAGCTCAGTGGCTCAGTCATAAAGAGGGCGGTGCCGCGATTGGCGCACGTGCGGGTAGCGGCGGCTCTGCTGATCACTTTCAGAAGCATGGCTTAAGTGCACCAGAAGATTTGGAAAAAATTCGGGCACGATCTAACTATTACAGCAATATGGTTCCTGGTGTACCACGCCAATATCGTCGCATCATCGATGGTGAAATGATTTTGATAGGTGGGCATGAGTGGCAGGTCATCATGGGCTTTGGACATGCGCCAGAACACGCCTCACTGTTCTGCAGAGATCTTGGTGTATTGATTTCGGGGGATATGTTGTTGCCGCGTATCTCAACGAATGTCAGTGTCTACGATGCTGATCCCGATGCAGATCCTTTGGGCTTGTATCTCAGCTCCTTGGATCGATACCTACCTTTACCGGACGGCACTCTCGTATTGCCATCACATGGAAAGCCGTTTACCGGTATGAAGCCCCGAATTGAGCAGTTGAAATCGCATCATGATGCGCGTTTAGCCGAGACTATTGAAGCATGTAAAAAACCGGCTACTGCTCGTGAGATAGTGCCGGTTTTATTTAAACGTGAATTAGATATTCATCAAATGACATTTGCCATGGGTGAGGCTATTGCTCATCTGAATTACCTACTTCGTCTAGGTAAGTTGAGTCGCCAGCTTTGCGACGACGGCGTGTTGCGGTTTTGCGTGGTTTAGCTGCTTTTGTCCCGGATTCTTCAGGGGATCCGGTGGCAGCAGCAGCCGTTGCAGAAACTGCATCTCCAAAGGACTTCAGCGCCATCATGGTGGCATGCTGTACTTCTAGACCCTGAATAGTGGACTTTAGGATGTTCAGATTCAGGTTTAGCCAGTTTTCAACGCTTTTAAGGTCCTTGATGCGCTTCTCCAGTTCATCCGTGTCTAGCCCTGGAAATGCTGAGCCAAAGCCTCCAGCAGCCTTTGAGGCATCTGTCGTGAAGGGGAATTGGCCTGGCATCTGCCCTGTCGCCCCTTGACCCCACATGGTTTTCATCATTTCAAGGCTTTGATTGAATTCAGGGATGGTTCCAAACATAGGGGGCTCCGGGTCAGATAAAAGTAGCTTATTGCCAATACAATAAGAGATTCTAGAGATTAATCCCGGTTAAGCAATGCAATCTAATGGTTTATCCCAGCCTTACACCCGCGGTCAGGCACTTCCCGAGCTACTAAAGCAGCGCATTCTGATTTTGGATGGCGCTATGGGCACCATGATTCAGCAATACAAATTGACTGAGGCGGATTACCGTGGCCTGCCCGGCAATACCCGTTTTGCAGATCATCCGGGTGATATCAAGGGCAATAACGAACTGTTGGTATTAACTCAAGCCGACATCATTAGCAAGATTCATGAGCAGTACCTTGATGCTGGCGCCGACATTATCGAGACCAATACCTTTGGAGCCACTTCAGTAGCGCAAGAGGATTACAAGATGGCCGGCTTAGCACGCGAGATGAATGTAGTCTCCGCTCAATTGGCTCGTGCTGCCTGTGAAAAATACAGCACCCCAGACAAACCTCGTTTTGCTGCGGGCGCGATTGGACCTACGCCCAAGACGGCGAGTATTTCCCCGGATGTGAATGATCCTGGTGCTCGTAATGTGAGCTTCGATATCTTGCGCGCTTCTTATCGCGAACAGATCGAAGGTCTCTTTGAAGGTGGTGTCGATTTATTTTTAGTAGAAACTATTTTTGATACGCTCAATGCCAAGGCTGCATTATTCGCACTGGATGAGTTCTTTGAAGACACTGGTGAGCGTTTGCCAGTGATGATTTCAGGAACGGTCACCGATGCTTCTGGTCGAATTCTATCCGGACAAACAGTCGAAGCATTTTGGAATAGCTTGCGTCATATCAAGCCGCTCACTTTTGGTCTGAATTGTGCTTTGGGTGCTGCGCTCATGCGCCCTTATATTGCTGAGCTAGCTCGCATCTGTGATGCTGCAGTATCTTGTTATCCCAATGCTGGTTTACCCAACCCCATGAGTGACACTGGTTTTGATGAGACTCCAGAAATTACCTCCAGCTTGGTAGATGGTTTTGCAAAAGATGGTTTGGTAAATCTAGTTGGCGGTTGCTGTGGAACCACGCCGGATCATATTCGTGCAATTGCTAATGCAGTAGCAAAGCGTAAGCCACGCGCCTTTTATCGCGAGAGCGCGGAGGCATCAGCATGACTAAGACTCTAAAGGTAATACCTCCGATGAAGCTTTCAGGTTTGGAGCCTTTTAATGTCACAGCCGATGTCGGCTTTGTGAATATTGGCGAACGCACTAACGTTACAGGTTCAAAAGCATTTTCTCGCATGATTCTCAATAATCAATTTGATGAAGCGCTTGCAGTAGCAAGGCAGCAAGTTGAGAACGGCGCTCAAGTCATTGATATCAATATGGATGAAGCAATGTTGGATTCTGAGGCTGCGATGACGCGCTTCTTAAATCTGATTGCTTCTGAGCCGGATATCGCACGCGTTCCCATCATGGTGGACTCCTCCAAGTGGAGTGTGATCGAGGCCGGTCTTAAATGTATTCAAGGTAAACCGATTGTTAATTCGATTTCTTTGAAAGAGGGTGAAGAGCCCTTTAGAAAGCAAGCCCGTTTAATTCGTCGTTATGGTGCCGCTGCTGTGGTGATGGCGTTTGATGAAGCGGGTCAAGCTGATACCTTTCAGCGCAAGACAGAAATCTGTCAACGTTGCTATGAGATTTTGGTTAATGAACTTGGCTTCCCTGCTGAAGACATTATTTTTGATCCCAATATTTTTGCCATCGCTACAGGCATTGAAGAGCATGACAACTATGCGGTAGATTTCATTAATGCTACTCGTTGGATTAAAGAAAATCTTCCTGGCGCAAAAGTGAGTGGCGGTGTATCAAATGTGAGCTTCTCTTTTCGCGGCAATGATCGCGTACGTGAGGCTATTCATACCGTGTTCTTGTATCACGCCATTCAGGCGGGTATGGACATGGGTATCGTCAATGCAGGGCAGCTTGGCGTCTATGCAGACTTAGATTCTGAGTTGCGTGAACGCGTTGAAGATGTCGTACTGAATCGCTTTAAGGAAAAAGAAGGCAAGACTCCAACCGAGCGTTTGCTCGATATTGCCGATCAATTTAAAGGTGGCGGCGCAAAGCAGGTGGAGAACTTAGTTTGGCGTGAATCGCCAGTCCGTGAGCGTTTAACGCATGCACTAGTACATGGCATCACCACTTTTATCGAAGAAGACACCGAAGAGTTACGTGCACAAATTATGGGCGCGGGCGGCAGGCCAATTGAGGTCATAGAGGGCCCACTCATGGATGGTATGAATGTCGTTGGCGATCTGTTTGGTGCTGGAAAAATGTTCTTGCCGCAAGTGGTGAAGAGCGCGCGTGTAATGAAGCAAGCCGTTGCCATTTTGATTCCCTATATTGAAGAAGAGAAGCGCCTGCACATTGCTTCTGGTGGTGAAGCGAAAGCCAAGGGCAAAATTGTCATGGCTACTGTTAAGGGTGACGTGCACGATATCGGTAAAAACATTGTGACTGTAGTGTTGCAATGTAATAACTTTGAAGTTGCCAATATGGGTGTCATGGTTCCTTGCGCAGAAATTCTGAAGCGTGCTAAAGAAGAAAAGGCAGACATCGTCGGCTTATCTGGCCTGATCACACCTTCGCTTGAAGAGATGACTTATGTTGCGCAAGAAATGCAGCGTGATGATTACTTCCGTGAGCGTCA
>CANBPJ010000041.1 GCA_947371415.1 Burkholderiaceae bacterium
CATTGATCGAAGATGTCTTGAATCCCAACTCAGCAACTAAATGCAGCATTTTATGGTTGTTGCTTAATACATACCCCACCATTTCTTGTAAGCCGTTTGCTTTCGCATGACTAATCAGGTCAAGCATTAAATGCGTGCCGATACCCTGCGTGGCGTGACGATCGCTCACGCTGAGGGAGAACTCGCAAACACCTTGATTGGGTGGGGTCACGTAGCGTGAAATGCCAATAATTTCTTCTGACCCAGTTTGGGTGTCAATTACGGCAACTAAGGCCATTTCCGTTTGATAGTCTAAGTGCAGGATGTCTTCTAAAAAATCATCAGGCAGCTTGGATATTGCGTGAGCAAATCTGAGGTAACGGCTCTCAGCGGAAAGATGGTTAAACAAGCCGATAATGCGCTCTTTGTCATTGGCTTGAATGGGGCGAATGAGATAAGAGTCACCATTGCCCAGAGAGAAGCTTTTATTGATAAATGGGGCTGACATGGTTTATGGGTGATGACCCCTTGTGGCTTGATCATTCAGGATACCTTTTTTAGCTATCCGCATAAAGTACTTTTGACTCTAAAATGAGCCATTCCTTTTACGGCATCATTCCCTCCATGATTTCTTTGCTTCAGGCCTTTAATGAGCATTCAGCCATCTTTTTTTTGCTGGCTGCAATCAGTGTGTTGATTTTGGGTATTTCGAAGAGTGGCTTTGGCGCCGGTCTTGGTGTACTAGCGCCCCCATTAATGGCAAGTCAATCTAGTCTGCCTGAAGCCTTGGCCATTTTGTTGCCGCTATTGATTGCAATTGATTTGTTTGGCTTGCGCCGCTTTTGGTCTAGCGCAGATAGGCGGATCCTTAAACTCATATTGTGGCCAGCCGCGCTTGGAATGCTGATGGGGTATTTATTTTTCTCCCTCATTACCCCGCAAATGCTATCTCTCTCGATTGGCATCTTTACCTTACTCTTTTTGATTCAGAGCCTGGTGATGTCTCGTATTGATCTCAAAGAAGCAAAGCCCTATCCTTGGTTGGGAAGGTTGATGGGTTGCCTGTCTGGTTTTACTTCTTTTGTTGCGCACATTGGCGGCCCTCCCATTACGATCTATATGTTGAGAGAAAAAGTCTCCCCGATCGTGTACACCTCAACATTAGGCATATTCTTCACTGTCATGAATTTCGGCAAATTGGTACCTTATGCCTATCTTGATTTATTGAACTTCAATCAACTGGCGACTTCAATGCTCTTGCTACCCTTGGTGCCGGTAGGTGTGTATCTGGGCTTCTATTTAGCAAAGAAGATTTCGGCCAGGTGGTACTACATCATTGTCCAAATCTTCTTGTTGATTGCGAGTATCAAATTAATTACCGATGGCTTGCTGACCTAGGTACAACTAAGAGAGCGTATGCATAACCCAACCCGGTTCAGAGTGATTCATGTTTTGTGTATTACCTTAGGTTTTGTACTTCCTGGTTTTGCCATTGGACAAACTTTTTCTCCATATACCCCTGCGCAAATACAAGAATTCAACAACCAGCCGATTGCGCCCATGGAGACGCCCGCGGGTCCGGTGTATTTAGAGACTGTACCAACGAGGCCGAAGGCAAAGCCAGCCTTAGATGCCCGCTATATCAAAAACCCTGATGGTGAGGAGCAAGCCGAGGCCCAGGAGACTGAATCTGCTGCCCCATTTGAGCCCCTTCCTGCGACACTGACCTTCTAGTAAGTGCCTGCAGGCTAACTGTTACTATTGCTTCTATATTTTAGAAAAGAGTTATTGATGAAATTATTTCCCATCCGTTTTCTTGCAATCGCCGTCATAGCCTTAGGCTTTACGACTGCTGCCCACTCTCAAAATGCATTGCCGGTGAATGCCGCCGCCTCGGTCAATGGGGTGATTATTTCAAATGACACTGTTGAGCAGGGTATACAGGCGGCATTAGCGCAGGGCCAGAAAGACTCTCCAGAGTTACGCTCTGCAGTATTGGGGAAGATGATTGAAATTTCACTCTTGTCCCAACAGGCGGATAAAGATGGGCTTGCGAATTCTGATCGAGCCAATCGTCAGTTGGCTTTGATTCGTCAAAACTATTTAGCGGATTTAGAGCTCTCGACTTTTATGTCAAAAAATCCGGTGAGTGATGCCGACGTCCAGGCGGAATATAACCGTGAGATTGCTTCTTTGGGTCCGCAGGGCGCGATCGTGGAGTACAAGGTCAGCGATATCGCCGTTGCTACCGAAGCCGATGCACAAGCTGCCTTAGCCAGAATTAAAAAAGGTGAGTCTTTTGATAAGGTGGCCAAGAGCGTTTCACTGGCACCAAACAAGGTGCAGGGTGGAGCTGTAGGTTGGGTTCAGGCGGGGCAAACTTTGCCACAGATTGCTAGCGTGCTGATAACGCTGTCGAAGGGCCAAGTTTCTCCGGCACCTATTCAAATGCCACAGGGCTGGTATTTAATTAAATTAGAAGATAAGAAATCAAGCAAGCCACCTACTTTTGAGCAGGCTAAAGTAGCGATTCGCAATGGCTTGACTCAGAAAAAACAATTTGAGTTCTTATCTCAATTGCGTCAGGGTGCCGATATCGTTGTTCGCTAATTGATACAGCAAACCATAAAAAGGGCGCCTGAGGGTGCTCTTTTGCATTCTTGGCCCCTCTCTAGTGGTATTTCTCTATCTGCATGCTGTGCATTCGGGAGTAGATTAAAAAAATGACTGATTGAACAAGGACGAGACATGAGCAAGAATCCATTTGATTTAGGTGCAATGGCAAATCAGACCAAGGGGGTTGAGGCAGCCAAGGAGGTTGGCCGGGTGGCATTGACAAGTGCTCAGGCAATTGCTCAGTTGAATCAGCGAGTCGCACAGGAAATGGCTTCAAGCCTCCAATCCAAAGTCGCAGAGCTCATGAAGACCCAAGATCCAAAGGCAGCCTTTGATTATGTGCATGCCGAGGTATTGCAAGACGCTGCGAAGGAGGTTGCGGAATACCAGTCCGAACTCTTTCAGGCGCTCGCTAGTGGAAATAAAGAGTTAGCAAAAATTGCTGAGTCGATGATTAAAGAATCGCAACATGACTTAATTCATTTTGTGAATGAGGCAACTCAAAATGCGCCGGCTGGAACTGAGCCTTACACTTCAGTATTCAAAACTTCATTTAGCAATGCACTTCAAAATTTTGAATTGATTCGTGCGGCAATGGCAGATTCATTTGTGAACTTCGAGAAAAGCGTTGAGAACATGAATAACCATTCCGGCGCTCAGAAGGCTAGTGGAGCAAAAGCGAAAAAAACAAAATAGGGTACATGCCGGCACGCAGTTAGATTAAGGATTGCAGTGCTTGCACTGGGAGGGATTTGCAAAACGCAGTACCTTCATGCCCTCTACGTCACTATATTTGCATTTGAGGCATCCCCATTTTTTAGCGATCTCTTGGTCGGTGGGCATGCCACAGGCGTTGCACGGGAGACCGCGCTGAATATCCTGAATCCAATATCCCGGCACCTGACATGCTGGACATAGCGAATTCATTTTCTTTGCAAGATCTATGGTCGCTTTGCGAATATTCTCCATTCGGGTTGGGTTGGCAAACGCCCTGAGGTCATTTTCAACATAAACAACGCCTTTTGAAGAGTTGTTTGATGCCCACTCAAAAGCATCTTGTAACTGCTGTTTGTCCGTAATATTTTTTATCGACTTTGGGTGATATTCGTCTGTTGGTTTAATGACGAGATGGTGAGAAGGGAAAAGCGCGGTATCTGCAAACTGTTCTAACTCCTCCCAATGGCAAACATAGGCATGCGCATTTTGAGCTGGCGCCCCCGAAAATCCAGTGATTTCAAGTTGATTTTTGCGATCAATCAGAATGACTAATTCATTGTTCCAGGGCAACATTCCAGCGTATGGATCGGCGACAAATGCACCTTCGTTGGCAAGACCCAAATCGGTAGCCAGGAGCTCCATACCAAGTTGAGCTTTTTTCCTTGCAGCGTCGAGTTGACTGCCATACCTGGGTGTTTCTAAGGTAAACGTTCCCAGGAGGTCTGTGTCATAAGCACTAGTGAGTTTAACTTGCAAGCCTGTTGCTGAGTTCAGGACTTCATTTAGCACGAGCTCTTTGCCATGTTTAGTTAAAACACTTGCGGTTCTATTGGAAAAAATATTCATTGAAATGTCTCTTATCGAGTTGCTTCGAGTATTTACATGATGATTTTTGCCAGCATCGCATATAGAGGAATGCCTAAAATGATGTTAAATGGGAAAGTGATGCCTAAGGACATTCCCATGTATAGCGCTGGATTCACCTCGGGTAATGCATGGCGTAGAACAGCGGGTACGGCAATGTAAGAGGCGCTAGAAGCAAGCACCATTAGCAAAATAGTATTGCCAAGCGGTAGGCCAATTAGCTTGCATAGGGCGAGAGCGATGAGGGCGTGCGACAGTGGTGAGCCGATTGCATATAACAGGGTAATGAGCGGTTTACCCTTCAGACCTTGAATATTTCTAGCCGCCATTAGGCCCATATCCAATAGGAAGAATGCCAGCATTCCTTTGAAGAGGTCTATAGAAAATGGTGCCATTAATTTTTGACCAGCATCTCCGCTCAGCAGTCCAACTGCCATCGATCCAAGTAATAGTAGTTGAGCGCCATCCGTAAAAGACTCGTGAAGTATTTTTGAAATGCCTATTGGCTTAAGCTTAGTGTTGGTTTGAATTGCATGTGACGATCGTGCTTTGTTTGCTAAAACAATCGCTAGGATGATCGCTGGAGACTCCATGAGTGCCATGGCCGCAGCCATATGGCCACCGTAAGCGATATTAAATTGATCTAAGTACTGGGTGGCGGTAATAAAAGTCACGGCACTTACGGAGCCGTAGGTGGCGGCAATTGCTGCCGCATCAAACGTGTTGAGTTTGGTTCTTAGGATGCGATAACCAATCAAAGGTATGAGGGTGGCTAGGAATACTGCTAAGCCAAGGGAAAGTGCAATTTCTGCTGTAAAGCCTGACTTATGAAGGGCAAATCCACCTTTGAGACCCAGCGCCATCAGCAAGTAGAGCGATAGAAACCGAGAAATCGGCTGCGGGATTTCTAGATTCGATTTGACCGAACCGGCAAATACGCCAAATATAAAAAATAAGATTGCCGGATCTAAAAAATTTGCCATTATTAATTTTTGCTTTCTGTGCCTACGTTATTGTCCTTGTGCGCTATCGCCTAATGATGGCCTCTACTAGCGGGTGCTGAATTTTCTTTTCCGAACGAATGGCATAAAAATATTCGTAAATTTCTTCGCAGCAACCAAACATCTCGATTTGATAAGTGGCCTTTAAATCCTTTTCGATGATTTGTCCGGCGGGGAATACGCCTAAGCCACTTGCTGCAAAGGTTTTCAGTAGCGCGCTGTCTTCGAACTCTCCAACAATATTGGGGCTGATGTGATTTTGAATAAACCATTGATCTATCAAGTAACGAGCCTTGGAGTGGGAGGTTGGCAAAAGAATAGGCAGATCATTTAGGCACTCAGGAAAAGGTTTCTTGGTTCGCTTCAATACTTTATTGGGGCCAAACCAGGCAATTGATGACTTGATTAACTCTTCGCTATAGACATGAAGATTTTTATTAGCAGGTGCAGGCCTGTCAGCCAAAACAATATCCAGTCGATGTAAAGCCAGATCCGCTAAGAGATCCTCAAACTCACCTTCATGCGCAATGAGCTGAACATCATTTTTTTCAAGAATGGGTTCAAGCAGTTGTCTGGTAACTAGTTTAGGCAATCCATCCGATACGCCAATGGTAATTTTAGTTTTTGGGGAGCTAGCCGCCTCCCTTACAGCCTCGGGTAGCTTTTCTCCTAGCAGGAAGATTTGGTCGGCGATCTCTAGTGCTGCAAATCCTGACTCCGTTAAGGCGATTCCACGCCCAGCAGGCTTAAATAGTAGGTATCCAAGCGATTTTTCTAATTCGTGCACCTGGGCGCTGATAGTCTGAATTGCCATGTCTAGGCGCTCAGCAGCCTTAGACATGCTGCCTTCTTTGGCTACCACCCAAAAGTAGTAGAGATGACGATAGTTATAGAGCATGTTCATTATCAGTTTTTTACGAAATTATTATCAATATATCTCTGCTTTTACTTAAATGCAAAGTCGCCTAAATTAACCCTATGGAAATCCTTGGAATCCCATGGATGGCTAACTAAGTGAGGAGCTAAAGGTGGAACTATTTAGTCCAGAATTTTTTTCGGCATTGCTGGCAATTATTGTCATTGATTTGGTGTTGGCGGGGGATAACGCAATCGTGATTGCGATGGCCGCTCGAAATTTGCCAGCACATTTACAAAAGAAGGCCATTGTTTGGGGCGCTGTGGGTGCTATTGCAGTTAGAAGCGCTATGACCCTATTGGTGGTGTATTTACTCCAGATCCCCGGCTTGATGCTAATAGGCGGCTTACTATTGGTTTGGATAGCTTATCGCTTGCTCAATCCCGCGCAAGAAGGTGAAGAGCATAGTCATGCCACCACCACTTTTTGGGGTGCAATGAAGACCATTGTGATAGCAGACGCTGTTATGGGTCTGGATAACGTTTTAGCAGTCGCAGGGGCTTCACATGGCAGCTATGTGCTGGTTGTTCTTGGATTGTTGATTAGCATCCCGGTAGTGATTTGGGGATCCACCCAGATTCTGAAGTTGGTAGATCGCTATCCTTCAGTGACGTATTTGGGTGCTGGTGTGCTGGCATGGACGGCAGCAAAAATGATGACATCAGAGCCCATCTGCCAAGAATGGCTCGCATCTCAGAGTCCGGTCTTGGAGTACGCCATCCAAGTTGCAGTTGTGTTGGGAGTGTTATCTGGCGGATTTATTAGAAGTAGACGTGCCCTTGAGGATTTGATTGCCCCATCGGTCATTGGTCCGGAGTTCGTAAAGGTGGTTTCTACAGAGCAGTTCCACAATTTTGGAGAAAACAAAATGAACAAAATTCTCATTCCAGTTGATGGTTCAAAAAATTCAGATATGGCGATAAGGCATGTGCTGAGGACTTATGGAGGTGATCCTCATACGCAGTTTCATTTATGCAATGTGCAGCCTACCTTGTATCGGCACATTAGTAAGTTTTTTAGTAGGCAATCGATTCATGAATGGCATGCTGAACGGGCTGCTTTAGCTATAGCATCAGCACCCGCTCTTTTCGATAAGCAGGGTCTATGCTTTGATTCTAGTTATGTTTGTGGTGACAAGGGTGTTGCTATTCATGATGAGGCAGCTCGACTTGGATGCAATCGTATTGTGATCGGCACTTCAAAGCAAAACTCCCTCAGTAGATTATTTGAAAACTCGACAACGGCGAAGCTATTAGAAATTAGCAATATTCCGGTCGAGGTGGTAACTGGGGACTCCTTGCCTGCGCTAGAGCGTTGGGGCATTCCTGTCCTTGGTGCTGGTGCCGCTACTGCGCTCATGGCAGTGGTAATCGACTAGCTTGAATCCAGCAGTTCTCTCTTTTGCCCTCTTCTTGAGGGCTTTTTTTGCCAAAATAATCAGTTAAATACTGAATTAATATCAATTAAAGTCTGCTTTATAAAGAACCGAAAGGATCCTATGCTGATCGTAAGTTCACCACAGGAGAAATCAATGGATGTTATTTTCGAGAACAAGACAGTAGTGGAATCAGAATTAAAAACATTTACCGAAAACCGAGTGCATTTTTCCTTAAAGCGGATTTTTTGGATGGTGCAAAAAATTAAGGTGAGTTATTCATCGGTTTCACAATCAAAGACTGCCTGCAATCAACATTGTCAAATTAGCCTGGAGACGTTTGATCATCGTCAAATCGAAGTGAGTATTACCGCTAGAGATAGACGTGTAGCACTTGATATGGGATTGAAAAAAATCTATAAACACGTACAAAGAGCGTTTCAGAAGAGTAAAAAGTATGGGCGTATTTCAAAGCATGTTTATGTATAGATCACATCATACTAATTGGAGTGTCTTTGGTGTATGTGTGATCTAATGGAAATGTAAACGGGGAGTAGCCTGCTCAGTCATCTGAGTCCCTTGTATCGTCAATACGACCTTTGGGTCCGGTATAAGGGTGAGTCAATATCAAGGCAAGACCATTTAAATTTTTATAAATGGTTATATTTTGAATTTATTGCCCCAATTCCCGTCTCTATCGCTCAAATTGAAGTCCCCAGCCCACATTTGGGGAATTTCTTCTGCCTCGGTGTTGCTATGGCGAGATAATGAAAGTTCTACTTCATTTTATAAAATTGTTGTAATGAGTCGTTTAAAAGCCATTTTGCTAATCTGTGTTTGCGCTTTGTTAGCGGGCGAGGTAAATGCACAGGGTCAAAAGCCGCTGACAGTAAATGAGCTCATTACTTTGGCTCTGGACGCTAGCCCGCAAGTGCTGGCGGCGAGAGATCAATCCAGGGCGGTGAAGGGCCAGCTTTCCACTGCGCGTGCAATCCCAAATCCTGACTTTGAAATTAACACCGGTCAACAGAGATCCGTATCGGGACCACTGACTACGGGCAATGTTTCATCGTGGTCCGTAACGCAACCGCTGGATATGCCATATACCCGTTTCCCACGAGTCAATGCCGCTGAAGCAAATTCACGCGCTGCAGAGGCTGGCCGTATTGCTTTTGAAATTGAATTAATTTCCAAGGTTCAACAACGATTTTATGAATTAATGCGTCGTGATGCGGAGCTAAAAGCAGCTGAAGAAGATATGAGTTTGACAAAGCAAATTCGTGACCGTATGCAAATTCGTTATGAGGTGGGCGAAACGGCTCGCTTTGAACTCATTCGTGCGCAGACTGAGTTTCTGAATGCGCAGATTAATGCCGAATCGAGCAAGCTGCGGCTTGAGCAGGCAAAAGGTCAATTGCGTCAGGCGGTCGGCTATCAATTGCCTGCCGACTATGAGGTTGTCTCCCAGAATCCAAAAATTGAAGTCCTACCCGCTTTACCAATATTGTTGAGTGAGCTGCAAACCCAGAGTCCTGAGTTGCAAAGAGCCAAGGCAGAGGTCGAGGCTACCGAATCTAAGTTGAGCTTTGAGCAAAATTCTCGCTTACCTCGTCTCTCATTCAAAGCTCAGCAATATAACGACCCCAATTTTACGGATCGGCAATATGGTTTAGTGGTGAGCATTCCTATCTGGGACTTCAAAGGTGGCCAGATAGCTGAGGCAGAGGCAAATGCATCCAAGGCTAAAAATCAATTGAACGCCCAAAGCCAAAGTCTCGAACAGCAGTTAGAGACCGCTTATAAGCTTTATCAGATGACAAGTTATCAGGTGAAAATTCTAGATCAAGAGGTTGTGCAGTTGGCATCGAGTGCGCGACGGATTGCAGAAGTTTCTTACCGCTATGGTGAACGGGGAATGCTGGAGTATTTAGATGCGCAAAGAACATTTAGGGTGGCTCGCAACGATTTAATTAAGGCTCGCTTTGATTTGGCCTCAGTCGTCACTGAGATACAGCGTTTAAGGGCAACCCCAGATTGGATTGCAAAGATAGAAAGTGGAAAGCAATGAAGCAAGAGTTCATGGCAACAGTGGGTAAATTCAAGGAGCTGTACTCGCGCTATATGACGATTGCAAAAGTCTATGCGCGGGAATGGGTTGCCATCACCATCAAAACACAAAATGATTGGTATACATATACTCATGAGTGGTTTAGTTTGCACTTGCCTCGTGTGGCCCAGCAATACGATAAGAGTCCGCAATGGACGCAGAAGGGGCTCTTTTATTTCCCGTGGTTTTGCCTATTTCTGATCATTCTGAATTACTTCAATGTATTTGATCGCAGCCCAACAATCAAGTCTGTACAGGATCCTAATGTGGTGATTGTTAATACTGATCTTCGCAGCATGATTGCTGATGGACCTATAGCTACTCGCACCTTTGTTGAAGAGCTGCGCGCATCTGGACGCATTGATTTTAATGAACTCTTTCTGTCGCGTATTGGTGCAAATGTGACAGGTCGCGTCTCTGAAATTTTGGCTATTCCTGGGCAGGTCGTAAAGCAGGGTGATATTTTGGCGAAGATTATCTCTACAGAATTAACGCAATCTCAACTATCTTTCTTGAAGGCGAAAAGTGCGAGTCAGTTAGCTGATCAAGCTGCCAATCGCGCCAGAATTTTGTACAAAGAGGATGTCATTGCCTTGGCAGAGTTGCAAAGGCGTGAAGCTGAGGCAAGTAGTGCAAAAGCGGAATTTCGTGCGGCCAATGATCAATTGCGCGTTCAGGGAATGGACCAGCCTAGTATTGATCGCTTAGCGAAGTCAGGTGTGATTGAATCCACAAATAATGTCATTGCCACTATCCCCGGTGAAATTGTGGAGAGAAAGATCAATAAAGGTCAGGTTGTGCAGCCCGCAGATGCACTCTTCACGGTTGCCGACTTGGGCTCTTTATGGGCCGTCTCTGAAATCCCTGAGAGCAATGCCTATCTGATTCATAAGGGTCAGAAGGTGACCTTGATTATTCCCGCCTTAAGAAATACCGAGATTGAGGGTATGGTTGCGCATGTGGACTCCATTGTTAATCCGCAGACTCGCACAGTGGTGGTTCGCATGGAAGTGCCCAACAAAGAAGGGCTTATTAAGCCTGGCATGTTGGCAACGATGATGATTGAAAGCCAGCCTACGGAAAGATTGCTGGTTCCATCTAGCGCAGTGATTCGTGAAGATAATCATGATCATGTTTTCATTCGCGAGGATGATGAAACATATCGTATGGTTCCCGTCAAATTGGGTCCGGAAGGTAAGGGCTATCGCCCAGTCATTTCTGGTCTCAAAGAGGATCAGGTCATTGCTGTGAATGGTGCATTCCATTTGAATGCAGAACGTAAGCGGCAGTTGAGTGGTGGATAGATCTCATGATTGAGAAACTGGTTCGCCTTTCATTACAGCAGCGATTACTCGTTGTCATCCTAGCGCTGGTCCTTTTTGTGGCCGGCTTATTGGCAACAAAGCGATTATCTGTAGATGCGTTTCCGGATGTCACTAATGTTCAGGTGCAAATTGCATCTGAGGCACCAGGTCGCTCGCCTGAAGAGGTGGAGCGTTTTGTCACAGTCCCTATTGAATTGGGGATGACAGGGCTGCCTGGTCTGACCGAAATGCGTTCCTTGAACCGTAATGGCATTTCCGTCATTACCTTGGTATTTACTGAGAAAACCGATCTTTACTTTGCAAGGCAGTTAGTCACTGAGCGCTTGATTGAAGTGGCGACAAAAATGCCGATCGGCATTACCCCTGTTTTGGCGCCACCTTCAACGGGATTGGGTGAAATTTACCAATACACCCTTGATCACCCCTCTGATGGCAATAGACAGTTGACGGTGGATGATTTAGAAGATCGTCGCTCGATCCAGGATTGGATTGTGCGCCCCATGTTGCGCTCTGTACCAGGCGTGGCTGAGATCAATACGCAAGGGGGTTATGCGCGTGAGTATCAGGTTTTGGTAAATCCAGAACGATTGCGTCATTATCAAATTAGTTTGCGCGAAGTCTATGGGGCGCTTGCTAGGAATAATGCGAACTCTGGCGGTGGCCAACTTCCTTCGTATGCTGAGAGATATTTAATTCGGGGTGTAGGTCTGATTACTAGGCCAGAGGATATTGGAAAAATTATTCTCAAAGAGGTTAAGGGAATTCCGGTATACGTGAAGAACGTGGCAGAAGTCACGATCGGTAGTGAGATTAGGCAGGGTGCTGCTATTAAGAATGGTTATACCGAGAGCGTCGCCGGCATTATTCAAATGATTCGTGGCGGTAATGCACGGGATGTCGTCAATCGCATCAAGCTCAAAGTGGCCGAAATTAATGAGGGCAAATTATTGCCAGATGGCTTACAGATTGTGCCTTTTTACGATCGCACCGATCTGGTTAACGCTGCCATGTTCAATGTGGCCAAAGTCTTAATTGAGGGCGTCATCCTCGTTGTTATCTTACTGTTTTTATTCTTGGGCGATGTTCGTTCATCACTGATCGTGGTCGCCACACTGATTCTGACGCCGCTACTGACCTTCTTGGTGATGAATCGTTATGGCATTTCTGCGAACTTGATGTCGCTGGGTGGTCTTGCGATTGCGATTGGCATCATGGTCGATGGATCAGTGGTGGTGGTTGAAAATACCTTTGCTAAATTAGGTCAGCGATTGAAGTCTGGAGAATCTAAGAACCGGATTATTTTAGAGGCTGCTACCGAGGTTGGGACGCCGGTACTCTTTGGTGTTGGCATTATTATTTTGGTTTTCATGCCACTCCTGTCGCTTGAGGGTATGGAGGGCAAAATGTTTGCCCCAATGGCTATCACTATTGCCATTGCGCTGACGATCTCTTTAATTCTGTCGTTTACTTTGTCACCAGTGTTGTGTTCATACATTCTCAAGGGTGGTAGTGAGGATGACACTAAAGCGGTAGCCCGCATCCGCGCCCCTTATGAGCGTTGGCTACGCTGGAGCTTGGCTAATCCTAGGTTGGTGGTAAAGCGGTCTTTGATTGCTTTAGCAATCAGCTTAGTGGGATTTGTTCTATTAGGTAAAGCATTTATTCCCGTGATGCAGGAGGGCTCTATCACGCCAGTGATTGTGCGTGCGCCGAATATTTCATTAGATGAGTCAATCAAGTTGGAGTTCGAGGCAATCAAACGCATCATGACCATACCCGGTGTGGAGATGGCAGTTTCGCGCTTAGGTAAGGGTGAGTCCCCTGCAGATCCTGGTCAACCCAATGAGTCTGATCCTATTGTGACGCTCAAGCCTTTGGGTGATCGGAAGCTCAGTCAAGAAGAAATAGCGCAAGAGATTCGCGACAAGCTCAAGACGCTTCCGGGAATCGAGTTATCGATTTCACAGCCGATTGCTGCACGCGTTGATGAAATGGTGTCTGGTGTGCGATCTCAAGTGGCGATCAAAATTTTTGGCGATGATCTCATTGTTCTACAGAAGTTGGGCGGACAGATTAGTCAGATTCTGACCAAAATGAAGGGTAGCAATGACTTGCGTATTGAGCAGGCCTCAGGACAAAACTACCTCAATATCAAAATTGATCGTGATGCGATTGCCCGCTATGGAATTAACGTTTCTGATGTAAATGAAGTCATTGAAACGGCGATTGGTGGCAAGCAAGCCAGTACTGTTTATGAGGGGGAGCGGCGATTCCCCTTAGTTCTTCGCTATCCCACTCCGTATCGCGACAAGGTAGATGCGATTGAAAATATTATCTTGCACTCTTCAGACGGCGCCCAAGTATTAATGCGCGACTTAGCTGAAATTACTTTGGTGGATGGGCCTGCGCAGATTTCTAGGGAGTCGGGCAAGCGTCGTCTCGTAGTCGGCGTCAACGTTGACGGCCGAGATCTGGGCGGTTTTGTGAAGGAGGCGCAAGACCTGATTGCCAAGCAGGTGGAGTTGCCCCAGGGCTATACCCTCGAATGGGGTGGTCAATTTGAAAATATGGAGCGTGCGATGGCACGTTTGATGGTCATCATTCCGCTGACTATTCTGGCAATTTATTTCCTACTCTTTATGCTCTTTAAGTCCATGCGCTTGGCTGGATTAATTATCCTAGTGCTTCCGTTTGCTTCGATCGGCGGGGT
>CANBPJ010000042.1 GCA_947371415.1 Burkholderiaceae bacterium
GGCCCACGCCACCGAAGAGTTGATGGTACGTTTGATGATGATTAGCCAAGAGCTTGGCCCTTATCCACATCAAGCGATTGTTTTTCCACCGCCAAGACCGAGCAATGCCAGTCGCAATAAGGCGAAATGTGCTCAGTGTGGGTATGAGGTAACTCTATTAAAGAAGTGGGCAACCTATGGCGCCCCCATCTGCCCAAAAGACAATATTCGGATGCAAGAGGCTGCTGTAGAAACAATTGAAAACACCACTGAGCACGATACTGAATCCGTTACAAGCTCTAGACCTAAGGCGGACGAGATCCGTCGAGCAATTAGTTAGCCAACATGACTCAAGCCTACGCATCTATGACTCAGCAAATGCTACAAGCATTTCAGAGTCAACATTTTGAGACTGCAGAGAGATTGTCAAAGATGATCCTAAGGTTGAATGACAGGGATCTGGCGGCTCTTCAGGTTTTTGGAATTTCATTGGCGATGCAGGGGCGTGTAGCTGAATCTGTAGCGCCCCTGTATAAAGCATCCCAACAGGATCAACGGAATCCCGAGCTCTTATCGAATCTGGCCAAGGCTCAGCATGGTGCTAGCATGTACGCCGAGGCAATTCTGACGTATAAAAAATTAGATCGATTAAATCCTGGCAGTCCACAAATTCTTACGGATATGGCAACTGCATTGGCAAAGTCGAAACTCTATGATGAGGCGGCAGTTTTTTTTAATAAGGCCATCGCAATTCAGCCTGATTATTTTTTAGCCTGGTCCAATCAAGGAAATCTTTTAGCTGAAATGGGTTTTCCGATTAATGCCATCGCATCATATGAAAGAGCGCTGCACTTAAATCCCGAGTATGCCGAAACATGGACTAATTATGGTAATGCCATGTTTGATCTCGGTCGATATCAAGAGGCTCGCTTGGCTCATGAGCGCGCCCTTGAATTGAGCCCTCATTATGCTGAGGCATGGTCGAATTACGGCAATACCTTGCTGGAGCTTAAGGATCCTCGGGATTATGTGGCATATCAAAAGGCTTATGCATTAAGCCCTGATCACCCATTTCTGCTTGGGCAATTATTTAGTGCGGCCATGAGTCAATGTGATTGGAAAAATTCTCAAGATTTCGCATCAAAAATAATTTCACACGCAGAATTAGGTGAAAAAGTCGCTCGACCCTTCATCCTCCTTCAGACTAATGCATCGCTTAAATTGCAAAAATTAGCGGCAGAAACATACATCAAAGATCGCGTTTCACTTGCAAAGTCGAATACTCCAGATTCTCCAAAGCGTATTGAGGGTAGAGAAAAGATTCGCATCGGATATGTTTCGTCTGATTTCAAGGATCACCCAGTTGGAATACTGATGGAGAATTTACTCAAAACACACAATCGAGAGCAATTTGAAGTCTATGGTTTTTTCTTAAATACCCCCACTGGAGATCCTGTTGAGCATCGATTGGCTGATGCTTTTGATGCAACCTTTAATCTTCACGGCGTTAGTGATTCTGAGGCTGCGGATCTGGTGCGCGCCAATCAACTTGATATGGCGATTGATCTAAACGGGCATACCAGCGGCGCAAGAACATTATTATTCGCAAGAAAAATTGCACCTATTCAGGTAAATTATTTGGGCTACGCTGGTACATCAGGAGCTGATTTTTATGATGCATTAATTGCTGATGAAGTTGCCATTCCGCAAGAGCATAAAGCGCATTATTCCGAGCCTATTGTCTATCTGCCGAACTCTTTTTTCCCGGTGGATACTAGTATTCCAGTTGGGGATTTGGGCACTCTTCCGTCCAAGGCGAGTCAGGGTCTACCTGAAGCTGGATTTATATTTGCTTGCTTTAACAATGCCTATAAGATCACGCCAGATATTTTCGACGTGTGGATGAAGCTTCTTAAGGAAGTTCCTGGAAGTATTCTTTGGCTTTCAAAACCCTCTCCAGCGGCTCTTCTGAATCTCCAAAAGGAGGCGGAGAATAGGGGCGTTCATTCCAGCAGATTGATTTTTGCTACTAGAACACCGGCCCGCACTGAGCATTTAAGTAGATTGCGACTGGCAGATTTATTTTTAGATACACCCAACTACAATGCGCATGCCACGGCTGCTGATGCTTTATGGGCAGGGTTACCAGTGCTTACGCAGATTGGCGACACCTTTGCTGGAAGGGTTGCTGCAAGTCAGCTTAGCGCTTTGGGTCTCAATGAGTTAATTACCCATTCCGAGGGTGAGTATGTTGCTAAGGCGCTGGAATTTGCAAGGCATCCATTAATTCTAAAATCTATACGCCAGCAGTTAGAGGAAAATCGACTTGACTCGCCATTATTTAATACAAAGCAATATGTTGAGAATTTAGAGTCTCTAATGATTGGCTTGATCAGTAAAGCTAGCCCGCAGTAAGCTCGGCAGGACTCCAAACAGAATCTCTTTTGCTTGCCTTGGCTATCTCAGCCAAAATCTTTTCATGCAACTGGCAATCCTCTTCGCTAGCCGTCATCAACTTAAGATTTGTTGGCAAGGCTTTAGTGTGCCCGGAAGCATCCGTGCCCACCGTGTAGTCGATGAGATCAATTGATAGATCTTCTTGGCCACGCGTCATCGCTACATAGACTTCGGCTAATAATTGGGCATCAAGTAAGGCCCCGTGCAAAGTTCGATGTTGATTGCCGATCGAGAAGCGCTCACAGAGAGCGTCCAGTGAATTTCGTTTGCCTGGAAACATTTGACGTGCATCTAAGAGGGTGTCGGTAACTTTTGAGGCAAGCCCTCTAAAGGCAGGGCGCTTCAGCAAAGCAAACTCGTTATCGAGGAAGCCCAAGTCAAATGCTGCGTTATGAATTACCACTTCTGCGCCATCAACAAACTCAATGAGCTCTTCAACAATATTGGCAAAGACTGGTTTATCGGATAGAAATTCACGAGAGAGTCCGTGAACTGCAAAGGCACCCGCATCAATATCACGCTCGGGATTAATGTAGTAGTGGAAGGTGCGATCCGTTAAACGGCGACCAACCATCTCAACGCAGCCAATCTCAATAATGCGATCACCCGTGGCGGGGTTCAGGCCAGTAGTTTCGGTATCGAGAATAACTTGACGCATTACGTGCCTTCCAGCGCAGATGGGGGGATATCCATTGGACCTGTACCTGCATATTTATCTAGATAAAGATAGATGACGGGAGTAATGATCAGGGTTACAAATTGAGAGAAGATTAAGCCACCTGCCACGCTGATACCAAGGGGCTGACGCAGTTCAGCACCCGCACCAATACCAAAGGCGATTGGGAGCGCGCCCATTAAGGCGGCAAAGGTAGTCATCATGATGGGGCGGAAGCGCAAGATACAGGCTTCCCGAATGGCTTTCTCCGGCGACATGCCTTGGTGGCGTTGCGCATCCAAGGCAAAGTCAATCATTAGAATCGCATTCTTTTTCACAATACCAATCAATAGCAAAATACCAATCGAAGCGATGATGGTGAGCTCAAATCCAAAAATACGCAGAGCCAAAATTGCGCCAATCGCTGCTGAGGGAAGACCTGCCAAGATAGTCAGCGGATGAATATAGCTCTCGTACAGTACGCCCAAGAGAATATAAATCACCCCTAGCGCGGCAAAAATTAAGATCAGCTGACCTGATTGATTGCTTTTAAAGACGGCGGCATCTCCACCATAGCTGGTGATGATGGAGGTTGGCAAATTAATTTCTTTCGTATAGGACTCAATCTTTTTAGTCGCATCACCCAAGAACACGTCTGGCGCCAAATTAAACGATAAAGTCACAGCAGGGATCTGGCCTTGATGGTTTACGGCAGTAGGGCCGATGGTTCTAGTAAAGCTGGCTACGCTCGACAGCGGTATGAGTTTGTCTGTTGCACGTCCACGAACAAACACTTTATTGAGATCTGTCTCATATTGACGATCTTCCTCCGCAGCTTCTAAGATAACGTAATAAGTATTTACTGGGGTGTAGATTGTGGAGACTTGCTTTTCCCCAAAGGAGTTATACAGTGCAGAGCGGATGTCGGTGATGGTGATGCCAGCGCTGGCTGCTTTCTCGCGATCAATATTAATTTTGACGTTGAGACCCTTAAGCTGAGAGTCGCTTGTAACATCGCGGAAGATGGGATCAGCACGCATTTTCTGCATGAGCTTATCTGCCCACTCGTTCACACCTTCAAAGCCTACGCTTTGTAATGTAAATTGATAGCGGCTCTTACTGCTGCGGCCGCCTAGTTGTAAGTTTTGCACGGGGCGCATATAGACTTGTAGCCCGGGAATTTCTTTGAACTTCGCTCGTAGGCCTTCCATGATCTTCGCCATTTTGGCTCGATCACTCTTGGGCTTCAGGATGATAAAGATTCGACCAGTATTGCTACCTGAGCTATTGCCACCACCCACGATAGAAATAGAGCTGGCTACATTGGGATCGGTGTTGACTAAGGCCGCAGCTTGATCTTGAAGAACCAGCATCGCTTTAAAGGAGATATCTTCAGATGCCTCGGTAGTGGCTAATATCTGCCCAATATCTTCTTCTGGAAAAAAGCCCTTGGGGCTATTAATAAATAGAACTACGGTAATCACGAAAGTCGATAGCGCACCCCACAATACTTTTTTGCGGTTAAGCAGCGCCAAGTCTAGGTAATGCACGTAGGTCTTGAGCATCCAATCAAAAAAGTGGTCGAACTTTTTGTTGATTGCATATTCTTTGGCGTGCTGTCCGGGCTGTGGCAGAAACCGACTGCACAGCATGGGGACCACTGTGAGTGATACCAGTGCGGATACCAGTATCGATAGCGACACAACAACAGCAAATTCTCTAAACAGGAGGCCAATCGGACCCGGCATGAAGAAGAGGGGAATGAATACCGCCACCAATGAAATAGAAATCGAAATAATCGTAAAGCCAACTTCCTTGCTTCCCTTGAGCGAGGCTTTGAGTGGATCCATTCCTTGCTCAACGTAACGCATGATGTTCTCTAGAACCACAATCGCATCATCGACCACTAAGCCGACCGCCAAAGTAATGCCCAACAGAGAAATATTGTCTAGGCTGTAGCCTAAGAAATACAACAAGAAGAAAGCCCCAATTAAGGAGATCGGCAAGCTGATGGAGGGAATGATCGTCGCTGATATGTGCTTGAGGAACAAGAAGATGACAAGAACCACCAGCAGCACCGTCAGTGCTAGTGTGAGATTGACATCATGGATGGCCTCAATAATGGAAACTGAGCGGTCATTTAAGAGTTGTAACTTAATCGAATCCGGCATTTGCTTTTGCAGTTGCGGAAGCAATTCTTTGACTGATTTAACGACCTCAACGGTGTTGGCATTTGGTTGACGTAAAACAGCGATCGCAATGGATCTTTCGCCATTTGCACTGGCTAAGGTTTTGACATCCTCGTAGCTTTCAATAACTTCTGCTACATCTTTGAGATAGATTGGTAGGCCATTCTTTTGGCTAATAATGAGGTTACCAAATTCTTCCGGCTTAACCAGTTGTGGGTTGGCATAAATCGTGATCGATTGCCGTGGACCATCTAAAACGCCAACAGGGCTATTGGAGTTCGCTTTATTAATTGCAACGGAAACATCGTCCATTGTCAGATTGCGATTACCTAAAGCATCTGGATGAACGCGGACGCGAATGGCGTAACGCTTTGCCCCATAGACCAACACCTGCGCAACACCGCTGATGGTGGATAGGTTGGGTGAGAGCAGATTTTCAGCGTAAGCATTTAATTCTGAGAGGCTGATTGAGGGAGACTGCATCCTCACCACTAAAACTGGAGTGTCTGCTGGATTAATCTTGCGGTAAGACGGTGGCACCGTCATTTCAATCGGGAGGCGTTTTTGTGCCCGGAGCAATGCAGCCTGAACGTCTACAGCTGCCTTATCAATATCACGATCATTATTAAACTCGAGGGTAATACTGGTGCTACCAAGGGAGTTTGTGGAGCTGATGACTTTGACACCATCGATGGTGGAAAATTCTTTTTCTAAGGGCAGCGCCACAGCCGAAGCCATGTTTTCTGGTGAAGCCCCTGGTAGTGATGCGCTAACAGAGATGACTGGCGTGTTAAAGCTGGGTAGGGCGGCAACGGGAATGTTGAGGTAAGCGACTGTTCCAGCGATAACGGTTGCTATGGAAAGCAACACCGTCATTACTGGACGGCGAATGCATAATTCGGATAAGGTCATTTCTTGTCTACCGCTGGCGGGGTAACTGGATTTTGTGAATTTTTGCTAGCTGCTGCTTCGGGCGCTGGAGTTGCACTCTTTGCCTCTTTAACCTTGCTACCAGGGCGCAAGTTTTGCTTGCCCTCTACAACCACTCTGTCCCCCGATTCGATGCCAGTAATCACTGATGAGCCTTGGTATTCATAAACAACCTTGACTGGTTTGGAGACTGCCTTGCCATCCTTATCTACTGTGTAGACCAGCTTTCCACGTGGGTTGATCACAATAGCTTGTGATGGCACTGCCAGCGCATCTTTCAAATTACTTGCTACTAGGGAGACCCGTGCAAATTGCCCTGGCAGTAGGGTCATCGCATCGTTAGGAATTTGTGCCTTGACACGTACTGCGGCAATCGAGGGGTCTACTTGATTGTCAATCACCAGTACTTTGCCTTCATAATTTCTCTTACCAGAATCACCTACGGTGACCTTCACGGCGAGCGGTTCACCATCGAGCTGGTTCTCCAACAAAATAGGGATATCTTTTTCTGGGATAACAAATTGAACATTAATCGGATTAAGCTGGGTAATGGTGACCATCGAGCCGACGCTTGAGGTTGCGGTAGAACTAGTAGCTGTAGTCACTACGTTACTTGCCTGTACCAGAGAGCCTGGGAATACATTGACTATACCCGCGCGCCCAGTGATCGGGGAGCGTATCGAGTCAAACGATAGCTGCACTTCAGCAGAGCGCGCTGCAGCTTGTGCTGACTTGGCGTTAGCAAGCGAAGTCTCTAAACCAGCCTTGGAGATGAAATTTTTAGCTACCAATTCTTTGGCGCGTAAGTATTGCTTCTGCGAATCATCGGCCAAAGCTTTTAGTCTTTCATAATTTGCTTTGTCATTACGATCATCTAAGGTAAAGAGTAGTTGTCCTTCTTTAACTTCTTCGCCGTCCTTAATGTGAATCTTGGCAACGGTATTGGTCACCATCGGACGAATATCTACAATGCTGTTGCTAACAATGGTGCCGGTTGCCTCAATGACGAGCGGGATTTCTTTTTTATCCACCACAACCGATGTGACGGTAACTGGCCCGCCTGCTTTGTCGGCTGCAGGGAAAAAATAGTCATAGGTTTTGGATCCGGCGTACAGAATGATCAGGACAATCAAAATGCGCCACTTGTATTTCACGGTGAATGCCTTGGCAGTGGCGTAGTCTATTTTTTTGAGTTTATCTAGATGTGGGGAGGCTTTCCCCCAAAGGTGACACAAGCGAGCCTTAATCCAGTTTTTGAGCTTGGGAAGCTGGGTAACTGCTTTATCGAGTGCTGATTCAATTTTTGACACGGTCTCGGATTTTTTCTAAGTTTTATGTGGTTTAAGCGGGGAATTTTTCACCAGCCTTGAATCCAAGCATTCTCTCATAAGACCGTCATAAATGGACTACGGGGTATCCACCCAAATTAGGGTAGAAATTCCTCTACACCCTTATTGGCTAACAGGTCAGCCAGCTCGTTTCCGGGGTGGCCGTTGTGCCCACGAACCCAATGCCAGGAAATCTTGTGATGGGGAATAAGGGTGTCTAATTCTTGCCATAAATCAGCATTCTTAACGGGATCCTTGCTAGCAGTCTTCCAGCCCCTTTTTTTCCAACCCTCAAGCCACTCGGTCACCCCCTTTTGGACGTATTGCGAGTCAGTCCAGAGTTCCACGGAGCTGGTTTGTTTGAGGGCTCGTAGCGCATGAATGACAGCGCTAATTTCCATGCGGTTATTGGTAGTGTGCTCGGCGCCCCCATGGAGGTGTTTTTCGTGATTGCCGGAGCGTAGAACAGCACCCCAGCCGCCAGGACCAGGGTTGCCTTTACAGGCGCCGTCGGTATAAATGACGATATGAGGGAGTGTTTTGGTGTTGGGCATAGCGTTAATTTACTGTGTCTTGGTCATTAACTAAATTCTGGCGGCTTTCTGCGGCTGGACTGAGTTGCGTCATTGCTGGAAGGCGCAAGCCTTGGACTTGGCCAATAAGTCGGATGCCTTGCTGACGTTTGATCGCGGAAACCAAGAAAACAGCTCCAAAAATAGGCCACCAGCGATTACCTGCAGGTTCCATGAAATCCATTCTGGCCATGCCTGATGCTCCACTGAGCGGGAGCTTGTAGCAGCCAAAGTGCCCTCGATCCAGGGAAAAGTTCAGCAGTTGTAACCAGTCTTTAATTCTGAGTAGGCCGATAAATTGCCCATCTCTCGGCAAATAGGGGGTGCCGATCAATCTGCTGAGATATTGGCGCATACCCCAAAGGCTGGCCGGATTAAATCCCGAAATAATTAAGCGACCTTCAGGGCGAAGAACGCGTTCCGCCTCGCGCAGAATTTGATGGGGGTCGGTAGCAAATTCCAATACATGCGGCAAGACCAATAAATCAATGGTTTCAGAGGCAAAAGGCAACTCATTAGCATTGCCTTCAATTTGGTGCCAAGCAAATCCCTTGGCATGTTCTTGACGGTCATTGGCATCAATCAATAGGGCCTGTAAAGGCATGCGGTTTTCTGCCAAGGTGTTAATTTGTGGCAAACCAATTTGTACTGCATAAAAACCAAAGACATCGGCCACGATTTGGTTAAAGCATTTTTGCTCCCAGGCAAGAACATAGCGTCCTGGAGCTGACTGGAGCCACTTTTCCCATGAACTCCATGGTGGTGCGGGCATCTGAGATGGGGAGGGCTGGGTTGGTATCATGGGTCTATGGTGAAGAATACTTTATTGCAGGTTTGGCCGATACCGGCTTTTGATGACAACTACATCTGGTGTGTTCATGATGGTCAATCCGCCTTGATCGTGGATCCAGGTGATGCTGCGCCAGTATTGCGCTACCTTGATGAAAAAAAACTCACTTTGACGGGTATTTTAATTACCCACCATCATGCCGACCATACTGGAGGCATTTTGGCTTTATTGCATGCCAACGGCTCCCATGTGCCTGTATATGGACCGGCCACGATTGATATTCCAGGTCGTACCAATGCCATGATGGAGGGCGACAAGATTGAAGTGGCCGCGCCGCGCATTAGCCTTGAGGTGTATGAGGTTCCAGGTCACACCTTAAGTCATATTGCTTATTTTGCAAACATGCAGGCGAATGTAGTGGAGCCGATGTTGTTCTGTGGAGATACTTTGTTTGCTTCTGGTTGTGGTCGTTTATTCGAAGGCACCCCAACACAGATGAGCCAGTCTCTAGCGAAGTTCATTGCTTTACCAAAAAATACTTTGGTGTACTGCACTCATGAATACACCCTATCGAATATTCGCTTTGCTTTGGCGGTTGAGCCAAACAACGCAAACCTTATCACTTGGGCGGAGACCGCGAAAGGGCTACGCGACCAAGACTTACCTACCTTGCCAACTACCATTGGACAAGAATTGCAAGTCAATCCATTTATGCGTTGTGATCAAAAAGAGGTAATTGATGCAGCGCTCCAAGTTTCTGGAGAAACATCACTACCAACCCCCGCGCATGTCTTGGCAGTCATTCGCGCTTGGAAGGATCGATTCTGATGTGGTGGCGCTTTGCGGCGATATTGCTGATTGCCGCACTCTCAGGATGCGCAAGCACTGGAGATTGGTCTTCGGACACTCCGACTCGCAAAGATCCTCGCGCTGCCAAAGCAAGGCGGGTGAATTTACAAAACCAGTCTGTGAGCGATCTGTATGCGCCATCGAGTAATTTATGGATTCGTATTCGGGATGGCTTTGAGATGGAGCCGATGAACACGCCACTGGAGATCGAGCAGGTGCGCTGGTTGAGTGCTCGCCCCGATTACGTTAATCGCTCCATGACACGCTCTTCGCGCTATTTGTTCTATATCGTGCAAGAGGTGAATGCTCGTAATATGCCAACCGAGATTGCACTACTTCCTTTTGTCGAAAGTGCCTTTGTCACGAATGCTAAATCCAGCGCAAAGGCTATGGGTTTATGGCAATTTATGCCTGCTACCGGAAAAGATTTTCGTTTAACGCAAAACGTCTTTAGGGATGAGCGCAGGGATGTATTGCAGTCTACTGATGCTGCATTAGATTACCTCCAGCGCCTTTATAAACAGTTTGGCAGTTGGGATCTTGCCCTTGCCGCCTACAACTGGGGCGCGGGCAATGTTTCAAAGGCTCAGAAACGAAATCTTGCTGCAGGAATTCCGACGGATTACCTCAGCCTTAAGATGCCCAATGAGACTCGAAACTATGTCCCTAAGTTAATGGCTTATCGACAGATTGTTCTGGATCCTCAGGCCTACGGCATTGTTCTGCCTGAGCTAGAAAACCACCCTTACTTTGTGGCGGTGGATGTTGGGGCAGATATTGATGTTGCCTTAGTCATTAAATTGAGCGAGATTCCAGATGAAGAGTTTCATAGTCTGAATCCCTCATTCAATAAGCCAGTAATTTTGAGTAACGCCAATCAACAGATTTTGTTGCCATTCGGGCATGCCGAAATCTTCCAGGAAAACCTGAAGAAATACACTAAGCCGCTTTCTTCATGGTCGGCCGTGCAGGTTAGCAAAACCGAGTCCGTGGACCAGGCAGCCAAAACTCTGGGTGTTGACGTGGATACTCTGCGAGAAATTAACGGTATTCCTAAGGGTATGAGAATTCGATCTGGATCTACTGTTTTGGTGCCAAAAACCAGCCGCCGTCCGGGAGATATCTCGCTAGCCATGGCTGAAAATGGCAGTCTCAGTCTGGATAAGCCAGCACCACCGACGCCAAAAAAATGTGCAAAAGGCGCTAAATGCCCTGTTGCCAAGCCTACAAAAGGCGCAACTAAGGGTAATTCTTCTGCAAATAATGCTGCATCTCAGCATAAATCCGCATCGACAGGGCTTGCAAAATCTGCGAAAAATGGTTCTGCGAAGGCGTCTAGCTCGACAGCCAATGTATCAACTGGTAAAGGGGCTAGCAAGATTCAGTAAGCCCAGCACTTTTATCTACTTATTTAGGTTGACCATGTCCTATAAATCAGAACACGAGCGCTCCATTAAAGACCCAGATGATTTTTGGGGGGAGCAAGCAAAACTAATTCATTGGGAAAAGCCATTCAACAAAGTTCTGGATTATGCAAACCCTCCGTTTGCCAAGTGGTTTGAAGGCGGCTTAACCAATCTCTGCTACAACGCAGTCGACCGCCACCTCAAAGATCGCCCCGATCAAATTGCACTAGTAGCCGTTTCCACCGAAACCAACCTAGAAAAAGCATACACATTCAAAGAGCTTTACGAAGAAGTCAATCGTATGGCGGCAATTTACAAAGCCAATGGCGTTCAAAAGGGTGATCGTGTATTGATTTACATGCCGATGATTGCAGAGGCTTGCTTTGCGATGTTAGCTTGCGTACGTATTGGTGCTATTCACTCTGTGGTGTTTGGTGGCTTTGCATCTCATAGCTTGGCGTCACGAATTGATGATGCAAAACCAAAAATGATTGTGACTGCCGAGGCAGGCGCCCGTGGGGGTAAGGCGGTCCCATACAAGCCCTTGCTTGATGAGGCAATTACTCTGGCTAGTTATAAGCCTGAAAAAGTGTTGATTGTGAATCGCGGTCTTACTGAGTTCACTACAGTAGCTGGGCGCGACCTAGACTATGCAGCCGAACGCCAAAAACATCTCAATGATTTGGTACCTGTTGAGTGGGTTGATGCAACCCACACCTCATACATCCTGTACACCTCAGGTACTACTGGTAAGCCAAAGGGCGTTCAGCGTGACACTGGCGGCTACGCAGTTGCCTTGGCTTCCACAATGAAGCATATCTTTTGTGGCCACCCCGGCGAAACCATGTTTTGTACTTCAGACATCGGTTGGGTAGTTGGTCATAGCTACATTATTTATGCGCCATTGCTCAACGGCATGGCAACCATCATGTATGAAGGTACGCCACTGCGTCCAGATGCGGGCATTTGGTGGGAACTAGTTGAGAAGTACAAGGTATCAGTCATGTTCTCTGCGCCAACAGCAGTACGGGTTCTCAAGAAACAAGATCCCGCTTTCCTCACTAAGTATGACCTCTCCAGCTTGCGTGCATTGTTTTTAGCGGGTGAGCCTTTGGATGAACCAACGGCCACATGGATTCATGATGCAATTAAGAAGCCAATTGTGGACAACTACTGGCAGACTGAAACGGGCTGGCCAATGCTAGCAATTCAGCGTGGTGTAGAAGTCATGCCACACAAGTTTGGTTCGCCAGGCGTCCCTTCGTTTGGTTACAACATGAAGTTATTGGATGATGCGAGTTCTGAAGAGTTAGGCCCCAATCAGAAGGGTGTTATTGCAATCGAAGGTCCTCTGCCTCCGGGCTGTATGCAAACAGTGTGGGGTGATGACAAGCGTTTTGTGAGCACCTATTGGGAAA
Organism: Burkholderiaceae bacterium; assembly: GCA_947371415.1. Lineage (GTDB taxonomy): Bacteria > Pseudomonadota > Gammaproteobacteria > Burkholderiales > Burkholderiaceae > Polynucleobacter. Next base: position 12,574 of record CANBPJ010000042.1, read on the forward strand.
CTATCCCCGGTAAGACGATTTATTCCACCTTTGACTGGGGTATCAAGGATGAAGATGGTTACTTCTTTATCTTAGGCCGTACCGATGATGTAATTAACGTTGCCGGCCATCGTTTAGGTACTCGTGAGATTGAGGAGAGCATCTCCAGCCACCCCAATATCTCTGAGGTAGCAGTGGTGGGCATCGAGGACAAGCTCAAAGGTCAGGCGGCGATTGCCTTTGTCATTCCTAAGGATGCTTCCAATACAGCCACTCTCGAGGCGGAATGCATGAAGACCGTAGATACCACCTTGGGCGCAATTGCGCGTCCAGGCCGTGTTTACGTGGTGACTGCTTTGCCCAAGACTCGCTCTGGCAAGATTGTTCGCCGTGCACTTCAGGCGGTGGCTGAAGGGCGTGATCCTGGTGATATCAGCACCATGGAAGATCAAACTGTTTTAGCCCAAATTAAGACCATCATCGAGCAAAGCGTAAAGTCCTAAAGCTAGCTCAGTTTTAGCCAAAATAAGTCCCTTGGTCACATGACTCAGGGGCTTATTACCTTGGGAGCCCAATTGGCTGGGAATCCAAGGGTTTATACGCAAAACTGGTATCATTACTAGGTTCAAAACTTAATAAATTACCCTAGCGCTTAAAGACACTCACCTCCCGCACAAACAGTCCTGGGTTGGTCTTTTTGGGGTGTTGAGCGTCGGA
>CANBPJ010000043.1 GCA_947371415.1 Burkholderiaceae bacterium
CAAGAAATACTGCAAGGCGCCCAGATGAATCTTGATATTGGCATGCTGCCAACTTTGAATAAATTGGCTGGAGACCACCAATAAAATAAATTGGCCTGGAGACACGCCAAACAGCAATGCAAAGAATGCAAACACGAGCGCATGCATGACGCTATCCAAAATATGATTGCGATCATCAGACCATGCGGTCATGACAGTTTGACTGTGATGCAAGGCGTGCAGTTGCCACCACCAGTTAAAGGTGTGTGAAGCACGATGATACAAATACTCAACAAAATCCAGCAATATGAAATAGATGCAAAAGCTCACCAAAGGGATTGAGGTTACTGGTGGCCACCAAGATTCAACATTAAGTCTATTGAATCGAAAATCATGCAACACCGAATCAACCTCAAAGAAAAACCCCGATAAGGCGATAAAAATCAGGCCATGAAAAATGCCCAATCGATGAAACAGGGTATAGAAGACATCAGCCTTGCTTGAGCTGGTAAAGCGTTCCTGAATCTCTGCTGGCGCCAACTTTTCCCAGGTGCGCAAGATAATCATAATCAGCAGTATTTGAATACAGCCAAATAAAAACCAGTCGATACCGTCAAAGACATCTTCTGCCATCGACATCAGATCCAGTTGATACAAAATCGGGCCAGCAATATTGGCAAACAAGAATTCTTGAATGCTGGCATAAGCGGTTGAAATACTGTCAAGTACGGAATTGAACTCCATTTCTATATTTTGGCTTATTTATCGAGTTTTGGCAGGGTTGAGAAACAAAACCCACGATTTTTGAGCTTAATAATGAGTTGCTCTAAAACTGCGGGCGCCCAAGGGTCTTTTCTGGACCAGATACCCAGGTGTGCCATTGTGATATCCCCGTCCCGAATCTCGCTACTCGCTTTATCCAACAGCATCTGATTAGGGTGCGACTGCGAGCTAAGTTCATCACCCAAAAATCCTGCTGGGCTCCAAGCTATATGCTGATAGCCGCACTGATCTCCCATATTGATGGAACGAGGTGATGTTTTGCCACCAGGAGCACGCCAAATTTTTTGAAGGTTTGATCCAGTCAACTCCTTAAAGCGATCGTCAACCCGTCTAATTTCTCGGCAATAAGCAGCCTCCTTATAAAGACTCAATACCCCCGCCTTGGATCCAAACTGTGGCTTCGCGTAGATCTCGCCCACAGGACCATCTTTTATAAAGTAGACATGGTCAAAGGTGTGGCTGCCGAAATGATGGCCTTCGCGTACTCGGTCCTGCCAATAGGACTTCCAGGAATGGTCCAAAGAAAAATCGCCGCGATTGGTCTTTTCATTTGCAAGAAAAAATGTTGCTTTGACATGTTGCCGATTCAATATATCAGCGACGATTTGTGCCACCGACATATTGCCAGTATCAAAAGTAAGGTAAACAGTTTTTTTGCACTGCACCTCTTGTGAAAGCGCAAGTGATGAGCACGCCATTAAAAAAAATAGGGCTGCAAGCCTGACGATAGTCGCTTTTAAATGCATCAGCTTGCATTACTCCCAAGCAGCGCGAGGCGTAAAGAAAACACCATGAGGCGATTTTCCAACCGGAATTACCGTAACCAACTTCATAGATGGAATGTCAATCACACCTACTTTTTTGGAGAAACGGAAAGTCACCCATAAGGTTTTTCCATCAGGCGTTATCTCCATATCATCTGGTCCTGCAGGCAATCCAGTGATATCACCAACCTTTTCTAAGGTCTGCATATTAATTAAGCTAATTGTCGAGGCGATCCGATTACTCAAGAAGACATGCTTCTTGTCGCCAAGCGGACGAAAGTTGTGAGCACCCTTACCCGTAAAAATACGCTTTACTTCTTTGCGGTTTTTCCAATCAATGACTTGAACGTTGTCCTCGCCAGTAATGCCAATTAACAGGTACTGATCCCCAGGGGTCATCCATACACCTGCAGGCACTTTGCCCGTAGGCATTTTCCAAATCACAGCCTGGCTATCCAAATCAATGGCAGCTAGCTCATTGGAGTCTTGTAAGGTAATGAATGCGATTTTGCTATCTGCCGTAAATGCCACATGACTTGGCGTCTTGCCGAGCTTAATTGATTTAGCCAGCTTTAAATCAGCGCCTTGAGCGTGATACACATCTACCCTGTCTAAGCGATTGCCGTTAGCGATAAACCATTTATGGTTTGGTGAATAGCCAATTTGGTAGGGATCAATGATGTCCGGAATCTTGCCTGTCAACTCACCACTAACTGGATTCATTAGAGCAACGTCATTACCTGCAGCATTAGCAATAAGTAAAGTTTTCTGGTCTGGACTCATCATCAGATGATGGGGTTCTTTGCCAACCGGTACCGTCTTGATGACTTTGCGACTGGGCATATCGATTAAGCTCACTGTTGCCTCGCCAGAGTTCAACACAATCGCTAACTTTGGCTCCGCTTTGGAGTCGGATACGGCTGATGCTTGGGCAAATACGCTCTGCTGCAATCCAACTAGCGCAAATATAACCAAAACTGAAATAGCGCCAAATTTGGCTTTACTGATATATGTATACATAAGCTACATTGTAAGCAATAGATGCTTAAGATAAGCAGGCCCAATAATGGCCGATTTGATCTAACGCAAGCTGGATAGGACCTTTTCTAGGCGCTTGAGAGACATTGGGGTTGGAGTCTTTAACTCCTGGGCATATAGCGCAACCCTTAACTCCTCGAGTTGCCATCGGAAATCTGTCAAAGCCTGATCCTCGGTCATGGCATACGCTGCAGATCCACGACTACCTTGAACCAGTTTTTGCCAGGGGCGAGCAACCGATTCCCACTCTTTTTGACACTGCGCATCCCTGCTGGGGTTAGAGCGTAACTTATCAATACGCATGGCAATGGCTTTAAGGTAGCGCGGGAAATGGACCAGCTGGCCATAAGGGGTATCTGAGACGAATTTCGAGAATATTAAGCCCTGTACTTGCGTCTGAATATCTATATAAGCAGTTGCTGAAGCGGCTTTTGCAGGGGCAAGCTTTTTTTGCAGATCGGCATGGGCCTGTAATGCTGCCAATGCATGCTTTGATACTTCTTGGGCAATTAAAGCTAAACGCGGTTTACCGGCTTGAAGACGCTCAGAAAATTGCTCAGTATTCACAGGTAATGGGTCGCTCATGAATGCACGCTCTAGAGCGAGATTAAGAATTTGCTCAATCAAACTATCAACCGACCCAACATTGATAAACAACAAGCCCAGCTCCCGAATACCGGGAAGTTGTTTTTGTAGCGCCTTGAGCGTATCTTTATTGGATAAAGCAAATAGTCGACGCAAGCCTTGCCAGTGATGTTTTCTAGCTTCCACTAAATCATCGAATACCTCGAGATCACATGCTTCAGTTCGATCCACTAATGCTGGATAACCAAATAAAGTGCGATTGCCTTTCTGAATTTCTAGCGTCTCCGGTAATTCACCAAAATCCCAACTTCGATATCCGCCCTGCTCTACAGCTTGGACGGTAGAGGTAGAATTATTTTTCTGGGTGTTGGTGGCGGCATTCGCCAGTACATCAGCACCAAGCTCCTCATGAACGGCTTGCTGGGCGATGGCCTGAAAAGCAGTTCGGGCAGTTTCCCCGTATTCAGCGCGCAGTCGGGCTAAATTACGTTCCAACTCAAGTTGCCGCCCATGCTCATCGATCAGGCGGAAATTCATGGAAGAATGTAATGGTAAAGATTCGGGCCTAAAGTCAGTACGTTTAATTTCCAAGCCACGCTCTTTACGAATATCGGTAATTAAGCTATCTAAGAAGTCACCAAGTCCAAATTTTTTGTCTGTGAGCATGCGATCCAAAAAAGATTTTGCATACTCAGGCAAGGGAACGCAGTGACGACGTAATTTCTGAGGCAGAGATTTAAGTAACAGGTGGATTTTTTCTTCACACATCCCCGGGACCAACCACTCGCAGCGGCGTCCATCAACCTGATTCAATAGCGTCAATGGGACAACAAGAGTGACGCCATCCTTGGGGCTGCCCGGCTCAAAGTGGTAGGTCAAATCTAGTTCACCACCACCAACGGTCATCTTTTTAGGATAACGATCTACCGTAATACCAGCAGCCTCATGGCGCATTAAATCCGCTTTGGACAAGCGTAATTGACTATCCGATTTTTCTTGGTCGGGATCTTGGTTATTGCTTGATTTTTTTAACCAAGCTTTCATACCCTCACGACTCAATACCTCTTTTGGTATGCGTGAATCATAAAAAGCGAACAAGAGATCGTCATCCACCAGTACATCAGGCCGACGTGAGCGGTGCTCCAACGCCTCAATCTCTTTAATCAGCCTGCGGTTATGCCAAAAGAAATCAAAACTACCAGGGTATTTTTTTCTAGCATCTGCTTCAGTCTCCCGCATCAATGCTGGCGTGTCCATGCGGCCAAACATTTCTTCTTGAACTAAAGCCTGCGTAATAAATAATTCACGTGCCTCTTCTGGGTTATGAGACTCATAACGTACTCGGCGTCCGTGATAGATGGGTAATCCATATAAGGTACCGCGTTCAAATGCCATCACCTCGCCTTGACGGCTATCCCAAAATGGATCGCTGAGAGATTTAATAAGGCGATGAGCTGCAACCTTCTCTACCCACTGAGGCTCAATTTTTGCAATCGTACGGGCATACATACGATTGGTTTCCTGAAGCTCGCCAGCCAGAATCCAGGCCCCAGCTTTCTTGCCAATCGTTGAACCCGGCCAAATGAATGGACGAATGCCACGCGCCCCAATATATCCGCCAGTCTTACTGCCGCGCTCTTGTGATTTTTCATCCTCTTCTTTTTTGGCGACATAGCCCAACAAGCCGGTCAATAAAGATAAATGGATCTGTTCATAGGTGGCGGCCGATGGATTTTCTTTCCAGCCTTTTTCACCCAGCATCGTGTGTAATTGTCCATGAACATCGCGCCATTCACGCAAGCGTCTTGGGGACAAGAATTTGCTGCGACAAAGATTTTCTAGCTGGCGATTGCTGTGTTTATGTTGAAGCGCATCCTGATACCAATCCCAAAGCTTTACAAAACTGAGAAACTCGGAACGTTCGTCAGCAAATTGCAAGTGGGCTTGATCTGCAGCCGCCGCCTGATCCATTGGTCTATCACGTGGATCTTGGGTTGCCAAGGCAGAGGCGACGATGGTCACTTCACGCAATGCGTTTTGCTCTTTAGCGGCTAAGAGCATTCGACCAATTCGGGGGTCGAGCGGAAGTTCTGCTAATTGCCTTCCTATTGCGGTGAGCTTAAAGCTGTTGTTGATATCTTTATTGTCGCCAACAGCTGCATCATCATAAACAATAGCGCCCAGCTCATCTAATAGCTGTACGCCATCTGCAATAGCACGCCCCAGAGGTTTATCAATGAATGGGAACTCTTGAATTCTGGGTAAGCGCAAGGAGCTCATACGCAGTAGTACTGCTGCCAGAGAGCTACGCAGAATTTCTGGGTCCGTAAATTTGGGTCGCCCTAAATAATCCTGCTCGCTATACAAGCGAATGCAAATACCATCAGATACGCGCCCGCAACGACCCGCCCTCTGATTAGCGGCCGCTTGTGAAATCGGCTCGATCTGTAATTGCTCTACCTTATTGCGATAGGAGTATCGCTTGACTCGCGCTAACCCACTATCCACTACATATCGAATACCGGGTACGGTTAAAGAGGTCTCAGCGACGTTAGTAGTCAGAATGATGCGACGACCATTACCAGGATTAAAAACACGCTCTTGCTCAGCAACTGATTGACGAGCAAAGAGACTTAATATCTCCGGATGAAAACGCTGCTGGAGTACATGGTCTTTTCTGAGGGCTTCGGCACAATCCCGAATCTCTCGCTCCCCAGGTAAAAAGACCAGGACATCACCAGCCCCCGATGCCCCCTCTCGCCAGACATTGGCGATGGCTTCTGCTACTGCATCCGGAACTTCTTTTGCCTCTTTGGATTCTTTTTTGCCGTCTGGCTTTACATCGGGTTCAAGCGGCTCGTAACGCTGCTCGACCGGAAAGAGTCGTCCACTAACCTCAATCACGGGAGCAGCCTTGCCATGCATCGAAAAATGCTCCGAGAAACGCTTAGCGTCTATGGTCGCTGAAGTAATGATCAGCTTAAGGTCTGGACGCTTTGGAAGCAACTGCCGCAGATAACCCAAAAGGAAATCGATATTCAGACTTCTTTCGTGGGCCTCGTCAATGATCAGCGTGTCATAGGCCCGCAACTGAGGATCACGCTGAGTCTCCGCCAGCAAAATACCATCCGTCATTAACTTGATAGAGGCGCCCTGACTGGTCTTATCGGCAAAACGTACCTGATACCCAACATCCTGACCGATCGCAGTACCCAGCTCTTGGGCTATCCGCTTAGCAGTAGCAGTTGCAGCTATTCGGCGAGGCTGCGTATGCCCAATGAGGCGTCCACCGTTCATGGTGCCCCTGCCATGGTCTAAGCAAATCTTGGGCAACTGAGTTGTTTTACCTGAGCCCGTCTCACCGCAGACGATAATCACTTGATGTGAGCTCAAGGCATCCTTGATGATTTGACGCTGACCGGAGACAGGTAACTCCTCCGGAAAGTGAATCTCTAGCCGTCGCAGGGTGTTGGAAGCAGGCACAGTCATAGGGCTTGCTTTGGGTTTTTGTTGGTTTATAGGCTCTTGCACCCTATAATTTTCTCACTATGCCAACAAATGCACCAAACACCGGCTCAAATGCCGAAGAATCTAGCTCTAACTTTCCTTTTGTAGGCTGGTTGCGTGATGTTGCGCCCTATATTCATAGCTTCCGCGAGAAGACCTTTGTCATTGCCTTTGCTGGTGAGCTAGCTCAAGAAATCGGCCTAGAAAATCTCATTGAAGATATCGCCATGTTGCATGCCATGGGTATGCGGATTGTCTTGGTTCACGGCATCCGCCCCCAAATTGAAGAGCAGCTCATGCTTCGCAATATCAAGAGTCAGTTTGGTCAGAGCGCAATGCACAGCTATCGGATTACTGATGCTGCCGCCTTAGAGTGCGTCAAAGAGGCCGCCGGAGAATTGCGTCTGGACATCGAAGCGGCATTTAGTCGCGGACTTCCTAATACTCCTATGGCGGGATCACGCATATCCGTGATCTCAGGAAACTTTATTACAGCGATGCCAGTGGGCGTAGTTGAGGGGATTGATTACATCCATACCGGCTTGGTACGCAAGGTGGACTCCACCTCCATCAAGCTCTCGCTCGATAGCAATAAGATTGTGCTGCTCTCCCCATTGGGCTTCTCACCCACTGGTCAGGCATTTAATCTCGCATTTGAGGATGTGGCCGCCTCCACTGCCGCAGCGCTGAAAGCGGATAAGCTCATTTTCCTAAGCCCCTATGATGGCTTAAAGGACGAGGAAGGTGACTTCATCACCGAACTCTCCATGCCCCAGCTTCAAGAGTACGTAGCCCAACATCCAGAACTTGACTTAGGCATGAAGAACTTACTCAATATTTCTGGCAGAGCCATTCGCGCTGGGGTCAGCCGTGTGCACTTTTTACCTTGCAATCAAGATGGTGCCCTCCTGGAGGAGCTCTTTACCCATGACGGTATTGGCATGATGTTGGCCTCATCCGACATTGAAAATCTGCGTGAAGCCAATCAAGATGACGTTGGTGGCATCCTGCAATTGACCAGCCCCCTTGAAGAAGAAGGCATTCTGGCTGCCCGCGGTCAAGACGTGATTGAGCGTGATATTCAGCGCTTCTCTGTAATTGAGCATGATCGAGTTCTTTTCGGCTGCGCAGCCCTTTTCCCCTTTCCCAATGGCGTAGGAGAGCTTGCCTGCCTAGCAGTCGATCCAGATGTACAAGGTTCAGGCGATGGAGAGCGATTGCTGAAGCGAGTTGAAATGCGGGCAAAGCGGGAGGGCATTAAAAAACTTTTCGTATTGACCACCAGAACGGAGCATTGGTTCTTAAAGCGTGGCTTTAAGCGTGCATCCGTTGACGATCTTCCGGACGAAAGAAAGCAGATCTACAACTGGGATCGCAAGTCTATGGTCCTCACCAAAGATCTCTAAACGCTATTCGCTTTATATTACTCATTTAGCAAAAACAGTATTTGAAAGGTATTACAAATGGCACGGATGGTTCAATGCATCAAACTGAATAAAGAAGCTGAAGGCATGGACTTTGCTCCACTACCTGGCGAGCTCGGTAAAAAGATTTGGAATCAAGTTTCGAAAGAGGCTTGGGCCGCCTGGTTAAAACAACAGACCATGTTGATTAATGAGAACCGTCTCAATATGGCTGATCCACGCGCTCGCCAATATCTACTCAAACAAGTTGAGAAATACTTCTTTGAAGGTGGTGCAGACATGGCCCAGGGTTACGTCCCCCCCGCCGAATAAATATTTTCATCCGCCCCTTGACGACTGAAATTGTTGGGAATAGGATGAAGTTGTAGTTAGTCAGCTCTTGTGGCTAGTTACATTGGCGAAAGCCACTACACGTAAGCATATCTATATGCTTATTAGGCACTAGGAACTCAATCTCTTCCTTTTGCCTTCGCCATGATCATCATGGCAAACAAACCCGATGGATCAGCTTGCTGCCCCGTCGGGTTTTTTATTTAGAAGCTCAGCCTACTTACGCCATCAGCATTGCTCACCAGCAAGATATCAGCCTTCTCTTTAGCAAACAGACCTACAGTAATCACGCCAGCGATTTGATTAATTTGCATCTCGAGCGCTAAGGGATTTGCAATCTTTAAGCCAGCCACATCCAAAATCCATCCGCCGTTGTCCGTTACAAATGGCTGGCTTGGGGTCTGGCCCAAATCAGCACGAATGTCTTTTGCCATTCTGAGACTGACTTTGCCACCAAGTTTTAACAGCTCTTGAGTAACAATCCCCTTCGACAAGGGAATAATCTCCACAGGCAATGCAAAGTTACCTAATACAGAGACTTGTTTGGAGGCATCACAAATGCAGATGAACTGCTTAGCCATCGAGGCAATGATCTTTTCACGGGTTAAAGCGCCACCGCCACCCTTGATCATATGTCCAGCAGGGTCAATTTCATCAGCACCATCAATATAGGCTGGCAATACATCGACGTCGTTAGGATCCAAGACCTTAAAACCGTGTTTTAGCAGGCGTTCGGTTGTGGCATTAGAGCTAGATACCGCTCCTAAGAAATGATCCTTATGCGGGGCCAAGGCATCAATAAAGCAATTGGCCGTGGAACCTGTTCCAATGCCCAAAATTTGCCCGGCAGGTAATTTAAGAACCTCATCCCGCGCCGCATCCCCCACCAATTGCTTGAGTTGATCTTGATTCATGTTCTTATGAAATACCCTTATCTGAACTGGAGCAGCGTTATTGATGCATCTATCATATGATATTCAATATGCCGCTGACCATTAATTAATCAAGAGCCCCAAAGCCCCCCATGAAATCCTTCACTTCCTCACTGAGCCAACTCAAGCAACTCACTACCGTCGTGGCCGATACGGGCGACTTTGAGCGCATGGAGGAATACCAACCTCAGGATGCCACTACCAACCCCTCATTGATACTGAAAGCTGCCCAACAAGCTAACTATCAAGCATTGGTCAATAAAGTTAAATCAGCACACCCCGGCATAAAACCAACTGACTTGGTTGATTTCATCCTCGTGGCATTTGGCTTGGAGATTTTGAAAATCGTCCCGGGAAGGGTTTCAACTGAAGTAGATGCCCGCCTCTCCTTCGATACCTCGGCAACGATTCAAAAGGCCAGGCACCTCATTTCCCTGTATGAGTCTCACGGCATTGATCGCAAACGCGTATTAATTAAATTAGCCGGCACTTGGGAAGGCATTCAAGCGGCGAAGGCTTTGGAGGCTGAAGGCATTCATTGCAATATGACCCTCATTTTTTCTTTGGTTCAGGCTGGCGCGTGCGGCGCAGTCAATGCAAAACTCATTTCACCATTCGTGGGTCGTATTACCGATTGGTACAAAGCCAAACTAGGAAGCGGCTGGAGTGATGCTGCTAACGGCGGAGTAAATGATCCTGGCGTCACTTCTGTAAAACGCATCTTCCACTACTACAAGCATTTTGGGGTTGCTACTGAAATCATGGGCGCTAGCTTCCGCAACACTAGCCAAATTTTAGAGCTCGCTGGGTGTGACCTACTCACTATCAGTCCAGAGCTCTTAGGAGAGCTCCAGTTAGACGGCACCATAGTTGAGAAAAAACTCATCGCTAGCAACGCTGCAAGCGCTCTCGCAAATGAGAATATTTCAGCTTTAAAACTCGATGAATCCAACTTTAGATTGCAATTAAACAATGATGCTATGGCCACTGAAAAGTTAGCCGAGGGTATTCGTAATTTCTGTATTGATACTGAAAAACTGGAGTTACTCTTAAGCCAGTAATCTTACTAAGGAAACATGATGATTATTCATTGTCCGCATTGCAATAAAGGAAATCGGCTTCCGACTGCGAAACTGAATCAGACTCCCATCTGTGGCGCCTGCCAGCAAGAGCTTCTATCACTACCAATCAATGCTACCGCAGTAAACTTTAGTGAGCTAGTCGCTCAAACAATCATGCCGGTAATAGTTGATTTTTGGGCACCTTGGTGCGGACCATGCAAGATGTTTGGCCCGACGTTTCAGGAGAGTGCTATTGCGCATGCAAATAAAGTGCTGTTTTTGAAAGTGAATACCGAAGCAGAGCAAGCACTCGGATCGCAATGGAATATACGATCTATCCCAACGCTGGCAGGGTTTAAAAATGGCAAAGAAGTCCACCGGGTGAGCGGTGCTTTGCCGCCTACCCAACTAGAGCAATTTGTCAGTCAGTTGGCTAGCTAGTCATTTTCTAGCTGACTCTTTATTTTTTAGAGGTATTGATACCCAGAATGCTGTAGGCCGGGCAATTACCTAGCATCCCCGTTAATAATGGGATGATGCCAATCCATGCCCAAGGCCCAGTAATACCGAAACCAGCGAGACCCATCAAGGTAACCCCTACGGTCATTCGCAGAACGCGGTCAGTGTGTCCAATATTGCATTTCATATCAACCCCTTAAGTGGATTGCAATAGTCGCTTACTTGGGCTCTTTGGCTAAACGCTGCCTTAGTGCCTCGTACAAGCATACGCCGCTTGCAACAGAAACGTTGAGACTTTCCACAACACCCTTCATCGGAATACGCACCAGCTCATCGCAGTTCTCACGAGTTAAGCGTCGCATGCCTTCGCCCTCGGCGCCCATCACAATGCCAATCGGGCCTGTGAGGTCAAGGTCGTAAATTGATTTTTCTGCTTCATCATCTGTACCAATCAACCAAACGCCTGCCTCTTGCATCTCTTTCATACTGCGAACGAGATTGGTGACAGTAATTACAGGCATTACCTCAGAAGCACCGCTAGATACTTTGCTTACGGTGGCGTTGATTGAGGCCGAGCGATCCTTAGGAATAACAACTGCATCCACACCAGCACCATCAGCTACACGTAAACAAGCACCAAAGTTATGGGGATCAGTTACGCCATCCAGCACCAAGAACATCACCTTAGTGTGATTGCTCTCAGCATCCTCCACCACTTCGGTAATAGTGCGGGCAATCGTCATTTTCTCAGCCAGGGCCACTACACCTTGATGACGATCATGGCCAGCTAACTTATGGAGACGCTCAGCATCAGCAGCATGCAATCTCTCGCCCAGTGCTTCTTCAGCCTGCTTTAAGAAATCACCCATGCGGCGATCACGCCGACTAGGGTCAAAATATACCGACTTTAGACTATCCGCATCGACTCGTAAGCGCGCTTGTACTGCATGAAAACCAACTAATATTTGCTTCATTTTTACTGTATCTCGATCTCTTGATGACTACTTATTTACGGCGCGCATTGGTACTGCGTACGGGGGGTTTTGTGCCAGCAGGCTTGCCCGCTGGTCTGGCGGGTTTGCCGGATTTAGCAAGCTTACTGGCAGTGCGACCAGCGTGATTCTTTGACTGATTAGCGCCAAGATTGCCAGCAGATTTAGCCGCGTTCACATTGATGCCAGCATGTTTCTGGGGTTCCTTACTTCCAGGGCGCCCCTTCTTTGGCGATGCCTTCTTATTCGGCCTACCAGTATCGCTTGCCAAAATAATTTGACGGCGATTGGTTGTGCCGCCTGGCTCCAGACCTACTGACTTGACAAGGCTAAATTCAATTTTGCGAGCATCTAGATCAACACGGCTGACCAAAACATGAACGCGATCGCCCAGGCGATAGCGAATACCCGTTCTCTCACCACGCAACTCTTGACGAGCCTCATCGAACTGGAAGTAATCACCGCCCAGCTCAGTTACGTGAATCATGCCCTCAACGAAGAGATTTTCTAGCTGCACAAATAAACCAAAAGTTGCCACACCAGTAACAGTGCCAGCATATTCTTGGCCCAGATGGTCGCGCATGTAGTAGCACTTTAACCAAGCCTCAACATCACGGGAAGCCTCGTCTGCACGACGCTCGTTAGATGAGCAATGAACCCCAAGTTGCCCCCAAATAGGCAATGCTGCGTTGGCACCCTTAGGCAACTTCGGCAAACGTGCGCCTTTAGCAGCAGCCTCTTTCGCGTCACTATGGGACTTCTTAGCATTGACCGCATTTTCACGCCCCTTACCTTTGCGTGGCAAAGTCAGATTTAGCGGAACCAATGGTGGCAATACGGGTGTGTAGGGCTTTTTATCTAGAATTGCTTTAATAACACGATGCGTTAAGAGATCGGGATATCGTCGAATAGGGCTTGTGAAATGGGAATAAGCAGGATATGCCAAGCCGAAGTGGCCTTCATTGTCCGGCTGATACATTGCCTGTTGCATGGCGCGTAACACTACTGTCTGAAGCATGTTTGCATCAGGGCGATCCTTGATGTCGCGCATGAGTTTAGCGAAGTCTTTGGGCTTGGGCTTTTCGCCACCATCCAATGACAAGCCCGATGTGCGCAAGACCTGACGCAAGGTGACCAACTTCTCTTCAGAGGGCTCACCATGGACGCGATAAAGGCTGAGATGCT
>CANBPJ010000044.1 GCA_947371415.1 Burkholderiaceae bacterium
GTCAATGGCGGACTATATTTAGCCTAACGGCAAAGCAAGGATTTACTCATTTTTTGGCGGATTTTGCTGATTTGCTCCGCCATGCTGATAAAATCCTTCCATCGTTTTTTTACAACCCTTGGGGGAATTAATGGATAACATCGAACAACGCGTTAAGAAGATCGTCGCTGAGCAATTGGGCGTAGCAGAAGCAGATATCAAGAATGAATCTTCTTTTGTAAATGACCTAGGCGCAGACTCTCTTGACACTGTTGAGCTTGTAATGGCTTTAGAGGATGAATTTGGCATCGAAATCCCTGATGAAGAAGCCGAAAAGATCACTACCGTTCAGCTCGCGATCGACTTCGCTAAATCTAAAGCTCAGGGTTAATTCCCTAGTTTAGTAAATACTTAGCTATTACTGTGTCAGCATCAAATGGCCGACGCCGGGTTGTCATCACCGGCTTAGGCCTCATCTCACCTGTTGGTAATTCAGTTGATGTAGCTTGGTCTAATTTGCTCGCGGGCAAATCTGGCATTGCTACGATCACTAAATTTGACCACTCTCTGTTAAGCGTGCATTTCGCTGGAGAGGTGAAAGATTTCAATGTCGAAGAATATGTCTCTGCCAAAGAGGCGCGCCATATGGATACCTTCATCCATTTTGGTATTGCCGCTGGCACACAGGCGATTCGCGACAGTGGTTTACAGATAACCGAAGAGAACGCAGAGCGTGTCGGCGTAATGGTAGGATCAGGCATTGGCGGTTTGCCGATGATTGAAGAGACCGGCGCTGAACTACTCGCTCGCGGTCCTCGTCGCATCTCACCATTCTTTGTACCAGGCTCAATCATTAATATGATTTCTGGTCACCTCAGCATTTTGTTTGGTCTCAAGGGTCCAAACGTGGCTGCGGTTACTGCCTGTACAACGGGTTTGCACAGTATTGGATTAGCAGCGCGCTTAATTCAGTACGGTGATGCCGATGTCATGGTTGCTGGTGGTGCGGAATCCACTATTTCTGCTTTAGGTGTTGGTGGCTTTGCCTCAGCCCGTGCGCTATCCACACGCAATGATGACCCTGCAACAGCTTCACGTCCATGGGACAGAGATCGTGATGGTTTCGTTCTGGGCGAGGGTGCTGGCGTTATCGTGCTTGAAGAGTATGAACACGCTAAAGCCCGCGGTGCAAAAATTTACTGTGAGCTTTTGGGCTTCGGTATGAGCGGTGATGCGTATCACATGACGGCACCAAATATGGATGGCCCGCGTCGTTGTATGCTGAATGCTATGCGCGATGCCGGCTTGAATGCCGATCAGATTGATTACATTAATGCGCATGGCACCTCTACACCGTTAGGCGATAAGAATGAAACTGCTGCCATTAAGGCTGCTCTTGGTGACCACGCTAAAAAGACTTTGATTAACTCCACCAAATCCATGACTGGTCACCTTTTGGGTGGCGCAGGTGGCTTGGAGTCTGTCTTTACTATTCTGGCTTTACATAATCAGAAATCTCCACCAACAATTAATATTTTCAATCAAGATTCTGAGTGTGATTTGGACTACTGCGCCAATACTGCTCGCGACGTGAAGATTGACTATGCCGTCAAAAACAACTTTGGCTTTGGGGGTACTAACGGTACCTTGATTTTTGGCAAACTGACCTAATATTCTTAGTAAGTTCTTTCCCAATCTTTTTATTGGTTTTTACCAAGCAGGTCTATAGCATCATGAAAAAGTATCTTATTGCGTTCTTGGCTATTGTTAGCTTGGGGCAAATTGCATCCGCGCAAACCCCGCGCGTAGCTATTCCTGATTTTGCTGATTTGGTTGAGCGTGCTAGCCCAGCGGTAGTAAATATCCGCACAACAGAAAAAGTACTGCAGCAGCAGGCTCAGGGCGGTATTCCAGGAATGCCTGAGGATCAGGCTGAGTTCTTCCGCAAATTCTTCGGGGTACCTATTCCGGGTCTTCCTAGCAGCCCAAAACAGGCGCAGCCCAATCTTGGTAAGCCGCAAGAGGCTGATCGTGGTGTGGGTTCGGGTTTCATCATTGAGTCCAATGGCTTCATTCTGACCAATGCCCATGTTGTGGAGGGCGCCAACACGATCTATGTGACCTTGACTGATAAGCGTGAGTACAAGGCTAAGTTATTGGGTATGGACAAGCGCACTGATGTGGCGGTTGTCAAAATCGATGCGCGTGATTTACCAAAACTGCCATTGGGTGACTCTTCTAGAGTGAGGGTGGGTGAGTGGGTGTTGGCGATTGGCTCCCCATTTGGCTTAGAAAATACTGTGACTGCGGGGATCGTGTCTGCCAAGAGTCGTGATACTGGTGACTACTTACCATTTATTCAGACGGACGTAGCCGTTAATCCAGGAAACTCTGGCGGCCCTTTATTAAATACTGCCGGACAGGTCATTGGCATTAACTCCCAAATCTTTAGTCGCTCCGGTGGATATATGGGTATCTCTTTTGCGATTCCAATTGATGAGGCGATGCGTGTTGCAGAGCAGTTACGCGCCAACGGAAAAATGACGCGCGGCCGTATTGGCGTCGCTTTGGGTGAAATGACCAAAGAAATTGCTGAAAGCTTAGGTCTTGGCAAGCCTCGGGGTGCTTATGTGCGTAACGTCGAGCCAGGTGGTCCAGCGGCGGCTGGTGGCATTGAGTCTGGCGATGTGATTCTCACCTTTAATGGCCGAGATATTGGCAAATCTACCGATCTACCAAGGGCGGTTGGGGAAACCAAACCAGGCACCAGTGCAAGCGTGCAAGTTTGGCGCAAGGGTTCTACCAAGGATTTGATGGTTTCCGTGGTGGATACGGAGGCTGGTCAGGCTGCTGTGAAAAAGGCCGATAGCTCGAATGCAGGTGGATCCAATGCCAATTCTCTAGGGGTGGCTGTTTCCGAGCTTTCAGATAGCAAGAAGAAAGAGCTGAATATCCGTGGTGGCGTTGAGGTTACTGGCTTGGGTGATGGGCCTTTGGCACGCGCAGGGGTACGCCCAGGGGATGTCATTATTCGGATAGCGGATGCTGATATTACTGGGGTAAAGCAGTTTGAGAGCCTGGTAAAGGGTTTAGATGGCAATAAGGCAGTCCCGGTTTTTGTTCGTAGAGCCGATAGCACCATGATCATCCCAATCAGGCCAAAATAAGTAGAAATCCTGCTTTTTGAGGTAATAAAACGGGTTTGGCGCCAATTTGGCGTCACCCATTACAATCACTTTAAGACGACTTTTTGCAGCGCATCATCGTGGTGCGTTCTGACAAGGCGTTTTTTGAAGACCAAATAAGACGCTATGGATTTAATCCGCAATTTTTCTATCATCGCCCACATCGATCACGGCAAATCGACGCTTGCTGATCGCATCATTCAATTGTGTGGCGGTCTCTCTGATCGTGAAATGGAAGCTCAGGTTCTTGACTCAATGGATATTGAGCGAGAGCGTGGTATCACCATTAAGGCGCAAACTGCTGCGCTGTCTTATAAAGCCAAAGATGGTAAGACTTACAAGATCAACCTGATTGATACACCAGGCCACGTTGACTTCTCATATGAGGTCAGCCGATCCTTATCAGCATGCGAAGGTGCATTGCTAGTGGTGGATGCGAGCCAAGGCGTTGAAGCGCAAACTGTTGCTAACTGTTACATGGCTCTTGAGCTGGGTGTTGAGGTTGTACCGGTTCTGAATAAGATTGATTTGCCACAAGCTGACCCTGAGCGCGCTAAAAAAGAAATTGAAGATGTCATTGGTATTGATGCATCTGATGCAGTGACATGCTCTGCTAAAACAGGTTTGGGTGTTGCAGAGGTGATTGAGGAAATGATTGCTCGTGTGCCGCCACCAAAAGGTAGCGCAACAGATCCATTGCAAGCCTTGATCATTGATTCATGGTTTGATAACTATGTCGGCGTGGTGATGTTAGTGCGTGTCGTTAACGGCACTTTAAAGCCCAAAGAAAAAATTACCTTAATGGCAAATGGTTCCAGCCACTTAGTCGAGCACGTGGGCGTATTTAGTCCAAAGTCTGTAGATCGCCCTGAGTTATCCGCTGGTCAAGTGGGCTTTGTGATTGCTGGCATTAAAGAATTAAAAGCAGCTAAGGTGGGTGACACGGTCACGCATACGCCTGGACAGCAGGGCAGAGTGCCTGCTACTGAACCCTTGCCTGGTTTTAAAGAGGTCAAGCCTCAAGTCTTTGCTGGTCTTTATCCAGTAGAGGCAAGTGAATATGATCAATTGCGCGAATCTTTAGAGAAGCTGCAATTAAATGATGCTTCGCTCTTGTATGAGCCGGAGGTATCACAGGCTTTAGGATTTGGATTCCGATGTGGCTTCCTTGGCTTGCTCCATATGGAGATTGTGCAAGAGCGTTTAGAGCGTCAGTACGGCATGAATCTCATCACCACTGCCCCAACAGTGGTGTACCAGGTAGAGCAATCGGATGGCTCTATCTTGTCAGTAGATAACCCATCGAAGATGCCAGAGGCTAGCAAGATCAATACGATTCTTGAGCCGATTGTGACGGTTAATCTGTATATGCCGCAAGAGTATGTCGGCGCGATTATTACCTTGTGTGTCGGTAAGCGTGGCATTCAGATGGATATGAATTACCTTGGGCGCCAAGTTAAGCTCACTTATGAATTGCCGATGGCCGAGATTGTGTTGGACTTCTTTGACAAAATGAAATCCATCTCACGCGGCTATGCATCCATGGATTACGAGTTCAAAGAATATCGTCCAGCCGATGTGGTGAAGGTGGACATCTTGATTAACGGCGAGCGGGTTGATGCTCTGTCGGTGATTGTTCACCGAAGCAATAGTCAGCATCGTGGGCGCGAAGTCGTTGCCAAGATGCGCGGGATTATTCCGCGTCAAATGTTTGATGTAGCTATTCAGGCGGCGATTGGTAGCAATATTGTTGCTCGTGAAAACGTCAAAGCATTGCGCAAAAACGTATTGGCCAAGTGTTACGGCGGTGATATCTCTCGTAAGCGTAAGTTATTAGAGAAGCAAAAAGAAGGTAAGAAGCGCATGAAGCAGGTGGGTAACGTGGAGATTCCACAAGAAGCCTTCTTGGCCATTTTGCAGGTAGACGACTAATGAACTTCGCTCTGATTCTATTTATCTTGGTTGTGGTGTCTGGCATTGCTTGGATTGCTGACCGATACTATTTCGCTCCACAAAGACGCATTGCTGGTATCGATCGCATGCCATTGTGGCTAG
This sequence comes from Burkholderiaceae bacterium, assembly GCA_947371415.1. GTDB lineage: Bacteria > Pseudomonadota > Gammaproteobacteria > Burkholderiales > Burkholderiaceae > Polynucleobacter. The sequence goes on from CANBPJ010000044.1 coordinate 5,220, forward strand.
AGTACACGGCAGGCTTCTTTCCAGTAATTTGCGCGGTATTTGTATTGCGCTCCTTCATTGTGGAGCCCTTCAAAATTCCTTCGGGATCGATGATTCCAACGCTGCAGATTGGTGACTTTATTTTGGTAAATAAGTTCACGTATGGTATTCGCTTGCCAGTGATTAATCAGAAGGTGGTGGAGTTGGGCTCCCCTCAGCGTGGCGACGTGGTTGTGTTCCGTTACCCTCGTGATGAGTCTGTTGACTACATCAAGCGCGTTGTGGCTTTGCCAGGTGACACGATTACTTATCAAGATAAACGTTTAACGATTAATGGTCAGCCTTTGCAGTACAGTGGTGGCGAGCCTTACCTCGATCCAGAAAATATGCGTTACGCCAAACGTTTTTCAGAATCCTTCCCGACAGACCTTGGTGGCAACAAGCACGAAATCTTGAATGATCCGGATCGTCCTGCTGGAATGTTCCCTGCTGAGCGATTCCCCGGGTTTGAAAGCTGCCAGTATCAAAATGCTGGACTTACTTGCACAGTCCCTGCGGGTCATTACTTTGCTATGGGTGATAACCGCGATAACAGTGCAGATTCTCGTTACTGGGGATTTGTACCAGATAAAAATATCGTAGGCAAAGCCTTCTTTGTTTGGTTGAATCTCGGAAATCTAGGCCGTATTGGCGGGTTCGAATAAAGTCATGAACGCCCGCGCCACTATCGAAACTGCACCGCTACAAGCGCAACTGGGCTACACGTTTAAAAAACTAGAGTTGCTCAATCAAGCACTCACGCATCGCAGTCATAGTAAGAAAAATAATGAGCGCTTAGAGTTTTTGGGTGACTCCATTCTTAATTGCGTAGTTGCTGAGATGCTCTATGAGCGTTACTCTGATTTGGATGAGGGCGATCTTTCTCGCGTCAGAGCGAACTTAGTGAAACAGCAAGCTTTATACGAGATTGCCCAAACATTGTCTTTGTCGGACTATCTCCGCTTAGGCGAAGGTGAGCTCAAGAGTGGGGGATTTCGTCGCCCATCTATTTTGGCTGACACCCTTGAGGCGGTGACTGGCGCAATCTTTTTAGACGGTGGATTTGATGCCGCTAAAACTTCCCTGCGTAAGCTCTACTCCATCATCTTGGCCCACGTTGATCCAAAGACTTTAGGTAAAGACGATAAGACCCTATTGCAAGAGTGCTTGCAAAGCTATCAATTGCCATTGCCCACTTATAACGTCACGGGCACTAGCGGAGCTGCCCATAACCAGCAATTTGAGGTTGAGTGTTTAATACCCAGCCTAAAGGTTGCCGTTAAGGGTGAGGGCGCCTCTCGGCGTGCAGCTGAACAGGCGGCGGCAAAGCTGGCTTTAATTGCGGCACAAAAAGCCTTACCTCAGGAGTTGGGTAAACCTAAAAAGACTCGGTCAGCTAAAAAGAAAGCAGCAAAAAAAGTGGCAACCGAAGAGCAGTTAAATCTTAAGCTGAAGGGCTAATCGTGTTTAGATGCGGCACTATCGCCATTGTTGGCCGTCCCAATATGGGCAAATCGACTCTTTTGAACGCTTTGGTCGGTCAGAAAATTAGCATTACCTCGCGTAAGGCACAAACAACGCGCCACCGTATTTTGGGTATCCAGAATCGCGAAGAAGCGCAGTTTATCTTTATTGATACACCAGGTTTTCAGACTCGCCTGGTGAATACCCTCAATAAGGCATTGAACCGCACGGTCACTACTGCGTTACAAGATGTGAATGTAGCCTGTTTTGTTGTGGAAGCTGGTTACTTTGGCGAGGATGATAAGAAGGTGCTCCGTCTTCTTCCAAATGATTTGCCGGTTGTGCTGGTATTGAACAAGCTGGATTTATTTAATAGCCGCTTTCAGACTCCGTCTGAGCGCGATCAAGCTTTACTCAATTTCATGAAAGAAATGAGTCAGCCCTGGAGTGATTTAGGTGGTCACGAAGATCAAGGTCAATGTGAATTTACTGAGATCGTGCCGATGAGTGCGAAAAGCCCTGGGGACATTGAAAGATTGTTGGATGTGCTTGAGGGCTATTTGCCCGAAGCCGAAGCGGTTTACGATGGCGACACCATTACCGATCGCAGCGAGCGTTTTCTGGCTGCTGAGATCTTGCGTGAGAAGGTCTTCCGCTTCACTGGTGAAGAGTTGCCCTACACCAGCACCGTGGTGATTGATCAGTTCAAGATGGATGGCAAGATGCGTCGCATTGCAGCCACGATTTTGGTGGATCGCGATAGTCATAAAGCGATGATTATTGGTGCTAAGGGCGAACGCCTCAAGAAAATCTCTACTGATGCCCGCATTGATATGGAAAAGCTCTTTGACGGCAAGGTCTTTTTAGAAACTTGGGTCAAGGTCAAGCGTGGTTGGGCCGATGATCGTGCTGAGTTGCGGGCGCAAGGTCTAGAGTAAATCACTATGGCCTTGATTCGTGTTGCTGACGAACCTGCTTTTGTATTGCACAGCATTCCCTACAAGGAAACTAGCTTAATTCTGGATGTCTTTACGCGGCAATATGGCCGCATGGCTTTAATAGCTAAAGGGGCCAAGCGCCCACATTCAGTATTACGACCCGTTCTACAGCGCTTCCAACCCCTGCTGGTTTCTTGGAGCGGTAAATCGGAGTTACGTACTTTGACAAAGTCAGAGTGGGTGGGTGGCACCCCATCCTTAGTTGGTGATGCCTTGCTTTGTGGCTTTTATCTCAATGAGCTATTAGTGAAGTTTTTAGCTCGCGAAGATGATTATGAAAAGCTCTACGATCACTACACCGACACGATCTCCGCTTTATCTAATCTCGAATTTCAATCTAAGGGCCTAGAAGAAATTCTGCGTCCATTTGAGTTAACCCTGCTCCAAGAGACGGGTTATGCCGCAGCCCTAGATCGCTGTGTAGAAACCAATAGCGCCCCCAGTTCGGAAGAGCGCTACGTTTATCAGCCGGAGCGTGGCGTTAGGCCTGCACAAGGCGATGATCCGGGCCATTGGCCGGTCTTGAGTGGTCGATCCCTCCTGGCAATTGCAGCAGGAGATTTTTCTGATCCAGAGACTCTTTCTGAGAGTAAGCAATTAATGCGTTTCTTGCTTGGATTGCATCTTCAGGATCAAGTGCTCACCACTCGCCAGATTTTGATTGATCTGAAAAAAATCTAGTAATCTACTGTAATGACTAAGTTAGAACTCGGCATCAACATCGATCATGTGGCTACATTGCGTAATGCGCGTGGGACTATTTATCCCGATCCATTGAGGGCTGCACGTTTGGCCGAAGAAGCGGGTGCCGATCTGATTACCTTGCATTTACGGGAAGATCGTCGCCATATTAAAGATGCTGACCTTCTAGCGTTGCGCCCTTTGATTCAGACGCGTATGAATCTGGAATGTGCCGTTACTCCTGAGATGATTAACATCGCCTGCCAGGTAAAGCCGCACGATGTATGCCTCGTTCCTGAGAAGCGCGAAGAGGTGACGACTGAAGGTGGTCTAGATGTAGTAGGTCACTTTGAAGTAGTAAAGGCCGCCACTATGCAGTTAAAAAATGTAGGCATACGTGTTTCCTTATTTATCGATCCAGAAGAAAAGCAAATTCAGGCAGCTAAGGATGCGGGCGCTACCGTAGTGGAGCTGCATACTGGGCGCTACGCAGATCTATCGGGTGAAGCGCAAATACAAGAGCTTGAACGCATCAGAAAGGCAGCTCAATACGGTAAGAGCATTGGATTGCGAGTCAATGCAGGGCATGGCTTGCATGAAGGCAATGTAGTGCCTATTGCCGCGATTACAGAGCTCTCCGAGTTGAATATTGGGCATGCGATTGTTGCCGAAGCCTTATTTAAGGGTTGGCAAAAAGCCATTACGGATATGAAGGCCTTGATGGTTCAAGGCAGAGCAAGCACCTTAAGATAAAAACTCAGAAATGATTATTGGTATCGGCACGGATATTTTGCAGATCGAGCGCTTACAGGCTGCTTATGATCGCACTCATGGTCGCTTGGCCGAAAAGATTCTGGGTCCCGATGAGATGCTAGTCTTTAAGCAGCGTTTGGCTAGAAATCACAAGCGGGGCATTGCCTTCTTGGCCACTCGCTTTGCAGCAAAAGAAGCTTTCTCAAAAGCAATCGGTCTTGGCATGAGAATGCCGATGACTTGGCGCTCCCTGCAAACACTCAACGAGCCTAGTGGCAAACCCGTTACATCCTATCTGGGTGCGCTCGCGCAGTTTATGCAGGAAAGAAATTGGGAGGCTCAGGTCACTGTGAGTGATGAGCAGGATATGGCAATTGCCCACGTCATCGTAGTTCAAAAATAATTTATATATTTGAAGCAAGTAAAAATTGAAGAGGAATGCATGAGTAAGTCGACTATGAACCCAGGCCCTGTTACTTTAGACGTTGTTGGCCTGGAGTTAAATGCTGAAGATCGCCGTCGCATCCTGCATCCACTCACTGGTGGTGTGATTTTATTTGGCAGAAATTTTGCTAACCGTAAGCAGCTGACTAAATTGACTGCAGAAATTAAAAAACTCCGTCCCGATGTCTTGATCTCAATTGACCATGAGGGCGGGCGAGTGCAGCGCTGCAGAACCGATGGCTTTACTCATTTGCCTGCAATGCGTAAGCTCGGTGAGCTTTGGGGTGCTAAAAATAAATCAATGGATAAATCAAAACATGCCGCTGAATCAGCTGCCATAGCGATGGCAGCAGCTACTGCTTGCGGATATGTTCTGGCTGCAGAACTGCGCGCCTGTGGCGTGGACTTTAGCTTTACCCCGGTCCTAGATTTAGATTTTGGTCGTAGCGGTGTGATTGGTGATCGCGCCTTTAGTCGTGATCCGCAGATCACATTTGCACTAGCTAAGAGTTTGAATGAGGGTTTGCGCTTGGCCGGTATGGCGAACTGCGGCAAGCATTTTCCGGGTCATGGTTGGGCTGAAGCGGATTCACATGTGGCAATTCCGGTGGATGAACGTCCTTTGACGCAAATTCTGAATGTCGATGCTAAGCCTTATGAGTGGCTAGATCTGAGTTTGACAGCGGTGATGCCAGCCCATGTGATTTATCCCAAGGTGGATAAAAATCCAGCAGGATTTTCGAAAGTTTGGCTGCATTCCATTCTGCGTCAAGAGTTGGGCTTTGAGGGCGTCATCTTTAGTGATGACCTTTCTATGGAGGGTGCCAGTGTTGCTGGTTCCGTAGTAAAGGGTGCGGATATGGCGCTCGATGCAGGATGCGATGCAGTGTTGATTTGTAATCGCCCCGATCTTGCCGATCAATTGCTCAAGCAGCTGAAGGTTTCTAAGGTAAAACAAATAGAATCTGCTACTCGTTTAAATCGTTTGATGCCCACTGCAGAAGCTCCTTCATGGGAGGAGTTGCAAGCTGAGGCGCAATACCGGCATGCTAAAGGCTTGCTACAGCAACTGATTTGATTGTTTGAGTTCTTGTTACGGATTTAGTGAAATTCTTGCCCATTCGGAGAGGACATACTGTTTTACCTCTTCCCCTTTGTCCCTTGCGCAGATGATTTTATCGACGTCCACGGTTTGATATATTTTTTGTAGGCGCAAAATATCTTTGTGGTCTGAGTAATTTGGTAGCCAAGAGCCCCAAAAGAACCCAATAGATTCAAGATCGAGGTAGGCCTGAGATGCCGCCTCTTGCTCTATCGGTAGGTCCAAGTAGACTGATGCCAGATTTAAGGATTCAATGCTCTTTAATTCTTTCGCAACCGCAGAAATCAAGTCGCTGCCAATGTACTCGATGTAAATGTTGGCTGTTTGGATTCCAGCATTAACCTCCATGCCGATTGTCGTTTTTCCGGTTCCCGCCACGCCTGAGCTGGAAATAACTCGCTCTAGATTTAAATCTTGTGCCAAGTCTTTTACGTGGGCTACATGATCCAAGGGTAGAAAAATACTATGTGGATGATCGGCTAATGATAGATAAAAGGTCAATAGCGACATTCTGGTATTGGAAAAATTATCTAAGCCCTGCATGGAGATGGTGGAGGGCATATCCCCAATAAAGAGGCCCGTCTCCTTTGCATTGAAAGTGATCATTTCATGCTGACTATAAGGATGGTTTGTAACGCATTCGGTCCAAAAGCCCGCTATTTCAAGTTGCTGGGCTATGGAAATCCGTTTCTTAGCCATGACTTCGGCAATGTGGTGACCCCTAAAATCAGGGTCAACAAGCATTTTTCCAGCCTCTGGAGAAGTATTCTTGCTTCCGCTAAATGTGAGTGCGCAGTGCCCAATGATTCGATCATCGCTAAGCTTTGCCACTATCGAATGCATCAATTTGCTTTCGATGATCTCCCTTAATTGTGATGCGTCATACATCGCCGGATTGGGATAGCTATCACCATAGCAACGACGTACGCAGTCAATCAGATGGGGAATGTCCTCAAGGGCTAAGGTGGTAATTTCAGGGGAAATAGCATCAGTCATGGTTTTCATTATGACGGTGATTGAGGAAATAAAAAAGCCCGGCATGCCGGGCTTTTAGTGATCGAGCGAGCTAATTAGTTAGCGCGGCTACGATATTCACCGGTACGCGTATCGATTTCAATCTTGTCGCCAGTATTGCAGAACAAAGGCACTTGCAATTCATAGCCAGTGGCCAATTTTGCAGTCTTCAATACTTTGCCTGAGCTGGTATCGCCCTTAACTGCTGGCTCTGTGTAAATGATTTCACGAACCAAGGAGTTTGGCATTGCAACTGAGAGTGCCTTACCTTCGTAGAACACCACTTCACATGGCATGCTTTCTTCGAGGTAGTGCAATGCATCACCCATGAATTCTGCTTCCACTTCATATTGGTTGTATTCAGTATCCATAAAGACATACATTGGATCTGCAAAATAAGAGTAAGTGCAATCTTTCTTATCCAAGATCACTACGTCAAACTTGTCATCCGCTTTGAACACGCCTTCGTTAGGCGCGCCAGATAACAAGTTTTTAAATTTCATTTTCACAACAGAGGAGTTACGGCCAGAGCGGCTGTATTCTGCTTTTAAAACGACCATGGCATCAGTGCCGATCATTACTACGTTACCAACGCGGAGTTCTTGAGCTGTTTTCATCTTGCTATTCCTGGGTGCAGAGCTGATTTTCTGCGGTTTTTATCAAAAACAAGATTGTACCCGCCCACAGGCTGATTTCGCTGAAGATTAGGCTACAAAGCCCATTAGACGGGCAGTTAGGCCGCCATCAGCTTGTTTTTGCAGTAAATCAGCTCGCCAAGCCTTGGAATGGCTGTTCCAGCCCTCTATGGAGTCAAACCAATCGCTAGGCATTGCCCAGGTCATGGCGGCAATGACAGCGTGTTTGAGTTCTTGTGAGGCATCCTCAAGATAAAGATCTAAAAATGCAGCCAGTTTGACTTCATGTGCACGATCTTCTTGAGGGTAGATGTGCCAAATAAAGGGTTTGCCTGCTAATTGCGCTCGGACGAAAGAGTCTTCGCCTCGAACAATATTGAAGTCGCATTGCGAGAGGACCCAATCATATTCATCTTGAGAAACAAACGGAATGGGGATGAGTTGGATGGATTCCGGCAGGGTGATGGCTTGGTTAGGGTGGCCGGAACTGAACTGGAGTTGCTCAAGTTGACCATGCGTCAGAACAA
>CANBPJ010000045.1 GCA_947371415.1 Burkholderiaceae bacterium
TTGGTGTGATGGGTGGCAATATGCAGCCACAAGGACATCTTCAGTTTGTGATGCGCTTTGTGGATGAATACCTCAATCCACAAGCCTGCTCAGATGCACCCCGCTGGAGAATTGATGATGTTGGCAAGCTGACCGTTGAAGCCTCAATGCCAACTGCGGTTGTGGAAGGCTTAAAGGCTATGGGGCATGAAGTTGATGTGATGCCTGCAAACAGTCTGGACTTTGGCAGCGCACAGGCCATTGCACTTTTAGGCGAAGAAACGAAAGGTGCTTATATTGCTGGTAGCGATCATCGCCGGGATGGATTGGCGGCTGGATTCTAGAGTAAAGAAGTAGGTCAATCCTGATTTAAGGATTACCACTCCAGATCCTCGTCATCCAGACTTGGACGCTCACCAAGGACCAACTGATCTTCTCCCGCTTTAGCGATAATCTTAGAGTCCTCTACCCAAACCGTCCAAGCCATTGTTTATTCACGGGCAATGCTGCTGAGTCTTTCAGCGCGGAAGCCCTTCGGTTGCCATCGCCATGAATATCTTTTTTCACACTAGACCCTGACATTTATCTTCTACTAAATTTTAATTAGGTCATACCGGTAGAAGCCACCTCAAATTAATTCCATCATTCCGGTCAGGGGTTCATAAACTCATTCAATAATTTAGTCTGCCCATTTGCTAAATTTGTATATACAATACAAAGGTTTGAGAATGCAAGCTAGCCCTGAAGCATCGCATTAGCCATCAAGATGTTGAGCAGTGTTTTGTGAATAGAACCCACTCTTACCTTGAGGATAAAAGGCTAGACCATCTGACTGAACCGCCTACAGAATGGTTTATCTCAGAAAATGATCGAGGACTCTTAATTAAGGTCGTTTTTGTATTCGACCACGGAATGATTTACTTAAAAAGTGCATTTCCTCCAAATTCAACCGAAATACGTATATACAATACAATATCAGAACCTTGCTAAAAATATCATCTCCATGAAGGTGACAAAATATTAAAACTCAAGATCGAGGAAAGCGATGATCGCAAAAAGTAAGAAAGTAAAAATAGAAAATTCCACTGAGGCTTGGGAGAGTGGTGAGCTAGGTAGCGACCTCAAGCATGCAAGAGTTGTTGATAAAAAAATTGGCTCTCAAATTGATGATGCACTGGGACTACAAATGATCTCTATTAGGCTGGAGCAGGACCTGATTGAGTCCTTTAAGCTCTTGGGGACTAAATACGATATGGGCTATCAACCCCTCATGCGTAAAGCTTTAAAACGATTCGTAGAGGGTGAATTTAAGTTGATTGCCAGCGAAGCATTGGAGAAGCAGAAGGCTGAGAAACAAAAGAGCAACAAGAAGATGGCAAAAGCCGCTTAACCTGGTAAGCAGTTCAGATAGAAGCGCTTCACCTCTTGATCACAACTCACATCCCTAGGCTGAATCGGGCGCTCCAAGATGATGCCCTCAATTGAGGTGCAACGACTTAGAGCCACATAGACCTGTCCAGAGGCAAATGCTCCTGATGAGAGGTCTACCTTAATGTTGTCGAGCGTTTTGCCCTGACTCTTATGAATGGTGACGGCCCAAGCTAGCATTAATGGGATCTGCACAAAAGTGCCAATGACGTTTGGCGATATTCTGCCGGACATCATGTCGTGGTCGTAGCGATAAGACTCCCACTGATACCCTTTGACTTCAACCGTGTTGGAGTACGGACCATTCTGCACCATCACCTTCACGGTATTAGGGAGTAATTCACGCACTACGCCGATAGTGCCATTCACCCAGCGCTTCGGAAAGTTGCTATCGGTTGCAGTGAACATCACCTTTGCTCCCACCTTTAAGGTGAGGTGATTGGGTGATGGCAGATTGCGGTCATCCACATTGAATTTACCAGTGCTATTACCGGTGTAGACCTTTGCATCCGTAGTTAATGCACGCAAACCTGCGCCATTAATTTGATCGGCACGTGCATTGGTTGTGGTTAAGGTGATGGTCTGCTCGTCAGCTTCTTTTTTGGTTTCGTAACAAACAGCGTTTAAGGTGCCAAGCGCTTCATCAATATCTTGATTAATGCGAATCTGGTTGAGCAAGCCAGCGAAATGCGCATCCTTTTGACGAAAGATCTTGGATAGCTCTACCATCGTGACATCTTTACGGTGCAGCGCCATTGCGCAGAAGAAATAAGGGCCTTCGTAACCACGCTCAGACAGGACCTGCATATCGGTATTAGAGACTACTGGCGGCAACTGAAATAAGTCACCTACAAACATCACTTGGATTCCGCCAAAGGGTTGACTCTTGTGAGGCCCATTAGCCCGCAGAAATAAATCCATCGCATCAACTACGTCTGCACGCACCATGGAGATTTCATCAATGATGAGCAAGCGAATATCTTTATAGAGGCGCTTATCTTTTAAGGGCTTGATATCTTCTTCAGGGAAGATTAAGCGTGGCGGCAAACGAAAGAAGGAGTGAATCGTGACACCCTTCACTTGTAGTGCAGCTACACCCGTTGGCGCCACCACCACAACGTTACCGGGAATATGCTCCCTTAAATAACCAATAAGAGTGGTCTTACCAGTACCCGCCTTACCACTAACGAAGATATAGGGATCGTGACGCTCGATGGCATCGATTACCGCCTGGTATTCAGGGGTGATTTCAATATCGGGGGAATACGCAATTTCGGTAGACATCCCCTATTGTTTCACGGCATCAGCAACACACCGAAATCCGATATAAACCACAGCAATATCTCCAGGCTTAGCCTCGACATCAGACTCTTGCTGCCTGTCCGGGCCATACCACCATGAAGCGCCACGAGTAATGTACCCACCATTACGCTCTGTTGCAGTCCATTCCCAAACATTGCCACCCATATCAAACATGCCATTCACGCCAGGCTTAGTACTACCCGCAAGCACGTGCCCTGTTCCGCGATTGAGCGCTCCAGCGGGAGCCAAACCTTTATAGTCGCCGCAGCCACTTAGGCAATGGGAAGGTGATGGGCTTGCCCCGCCGGGGTAGGGATAGCGTTGGCCCTTGACATACCCTACAGGAGGGCTGGCCCTTTGCTCTAAGAAAGCGGCATTGATCCATTCAGCATCAGTTGGGAGTCGTTTGTAGTAATGGCGACAAATAGCCTCAGCCTCTTTCTGGTTAAGGTGAACAGCTGGCTCGGCATCTTTTGCCAGAACGCCATATGGCGTTCGCCAAGTCCAACCGGGCTTTTGCACAAAGCCTCCCTCATAGGATAAGCCACCACCCTTCTTCTCTGCGGTGCTAACAAAACCAGTGGCCACTGCATAAGACTTCACGTCAGCGATCGTCATCTCGGTTTGATCCCAAATCAAATTACCTACCTGAACAGTTGGAATGGATGAGGTTGGCGCACTTTCGGCTGGAGAAGATCTCAGCATGAAATACGCAGCTATTGCGGTCAGCAATAGTCCAAACAGAACTGGAAAAATATCAAATTTTTTCAAACTATTTACCCTCGTCTCAAATGAATTCTAGAGAGGATTATCTTCTAAAGCGGATCGAGATGCTATCGAGAGCTAATGTCGATCTATTCAGGGATGTATATAGGCTTTTAAGGAGTAGAAAAAGTACGGCTGCAATTTTAGGAATGATTAGAAAGGTCCTCTATGATCCCCCAAACCAATTTACGGCTATCCACATCAGAAATGATGAACCCACGAATGGAGATTGGAAAGCGCGTGCCATCTTTACGAATATATTCTTTAATGTTGGGGCCAAATGAGCCCTTGGTACTTAAATCCTCCATTTGAGCTTTTTCTTGCGCTTCATATTCGGGGGGCGTGATGTCCCAAAATGAAAGCTTCAGGAACTCTTCTTTTGAATATTGAGTACTGCCTAATAAAGATTGGTTCACCTCAATGAAATCACCCGTTAAATAGTCAACCATAGCCATGCCAATGGGTGAATGCTCAAATAAGAATTCAAATTTTTCTTCAGATTGTCGTAGCTTGTGCTCGGCTGAAGCAATGGATTCTGTGAACGGCTTTTCTTCGCCCAATAAATCTCGATGACGCTGTGCGATGATTTGGAAACGATCCCGCTCTGCCGAAAAAGCCTCTACAACCACAGGATCGAAATGAGTACCACGTCTGCTTAATATCTCTGCAACCGCTTTATCATGGTCCCAGCCTGACTTGTACACCCTCTCACTAATGAGAGCATCGTACATGTCAGCCAGCGACATAATCCGCGCACTTAATGGTATTTGATCGCCCTTTAGGCCACGTGGATAACCACCTCCATCCCATTGCTCGTGGTGAGCGCCTGCAATCTCAATTGCAATATCAATCACATCTCTACCCAAGATATTAGGCAACTGTGATTTTGCCGAAGCCAAGACAGTTACCCCAATCAAAGTATGGGTCTTCATGACCCCCCATTCTTCTTTTGTTAGTGGGCCCTGTTTGTATAAGATCCCATCTGGAATACCAACCTTACCAACGTCATGCAAGGGGGCAGCCTTATGCATATTTTCTATTTCTTCTTCGGAGAGCTCTTCAACGTAGTTCCCCTGATCCTTTATGCGATTTGCAAGACATCTCACATACTCCTGAGTTCGCACAATATGTGCTCCCGTCTCGTTATCACGCGCCATCGCTAATGCATTTAAGCTTGAAAGCATTTTTAATTCGGAATCAAGCGCTTTTTTACGCTCTTGACCCAATAGGGTCTCAAACAAAATATTATTGATTGAGAGAAATATCAACAGGCTCGACCCTAAAGCCATGCATCTTAAGGTGGCTGAAAATACTTCCTCTTGATAAACGGTTGTAATTGTCAATACATGAGAAGTATTCAGAGCGCGAATCGCCAATAACGCAAATTGCAATACAAATGCCGTCTTCAGTACATTAAATTGAAGGCGTTTGCTATTGGTGGAGACCAATATCGTCTCCACCAAACCCAGAAGAGAAATTCCACCAACTAAAGCTGTAACAAGATAGACTCGAAAACTGAATGAGGCATAGATCCTCAGAGGCTCGTACGCGATCAGACAGATAAAATATGCAATCCAAAAATATTGCAGCTTGAGCTTTTTATTTGTCTCATCCAATGAACGAATAAATAGGAAAACTGCAACGCCAGAAAAAACCAAGCTGACATTTGCGATAGACAAAAAAGCAATTGGGATAATAGAGCCCAATACAAAGGCAAAACTCGCAAGCGCTGTTAAGCCTAAAGAAATTGGCCAATATGCAGAACGAATAACCGTGTCAGAGCGCTTTTGTATACCAACAAACATCAGCAAGATGATTGTGCCGAATGAGAGGTAAAAAAGAAGACTGGCTAACTGCATCAGAATTTCTTCATTTTTTGAGAGAACGCCATGGAATAAAAGTAAATTTGATTGCGTCCAGACTGTTTTGCCTCATACATGGCCAAATCAGCGCATTTCATTAATTCCTCATCAGTGTGAGCGTCTTCTGGATATAGTGCAACCCCAATACTAGTCGTTGTTGAAATCAAAGACCCGTTGGCCGTGATTGAGCTTGATACCGAGGCTTGAATTTTTTTAGCGACCTCCATAGCTCCGGATGCATGCGGTAAATCCTCCAAAAGAACAACAAACTCATCACCCCCGATGCGCCCAATAGAGTCAGAATCTCGAATGCAACCAGTTATCCGGCTTGCAAAAGCCTTGAGCACCTCATCTCCCTCTAGATGTCCATAATTATCATTGATAGACTTAAAGTGGTCCAAGTCAATGAAAAGCAATGCTAAAACTCGCTTATCCCGTCTTGCCTTCAAAATAGCCCTCTGTAGACGATCGGCAAATAAACTTCGGTTAGGCAAGCCCGTAAGAGAATCATGCTGCGAGAGATGATTTACCCGCTCAAGTGCATATTTCAGACGACGGTTTAGCTGGACACTGTAATACAAAAAAGCCAGGGTCATAAGAACAATTACCGTAATGACAGTAAGACCACTATATGCCCATTTCAAATCTTTTTTTGGATCCGAATCATATATAAAGCCGGACAAATCAAAATCTGCCTTAAGTGCCCCAGCTTCTTGATAAATCTCTACTACATGCTTCCAGCGGTCCGTATTCATATAGCCTACTGGAACTAAGTCTGCACGGATTAACGCATTAATACGAGGGATTTCAAACTCACTCTTTTGAGTAGCGTATTGCGGATCATATTTACGAACGAGTTCAGCGGCTTTAGCTGGATTGGCAATAACGTATTCCCACCCCCTCAAGCTTGCCTGCCTAAAGAGTGCAACTCGCTCAGGATGTTCTTTTATCTCCCGCTCAGAGGTAAATAAATTATCCCCATAAACATCAATGCCGGCGGAGCGAGGGGTATAAAGCTCGTAAGGGTAACCAGCTGACGTTAATTGATAAGGCTCATTACTAATATAGCCAGAAATTGCGTCTACCTTTCCGGACATCAACTGCTCAACAGTATCGACACCAGCATTTAAACCAACCAAGCCCTGAAGGCGTATGTTTTCTCGCTTTAGGTACACAGCCAGCTCATCAGAAAGTCTGCGTAACAAGATAGTCTTACCACTGAGATCGTGAATACTTTGACCATCTTTATATTTATGCGCGATCAATACATAGGGAGAATGCTGAAAGATGGTTGCCAAAACAACGATGGGTTCCCCATCCTGCCTAGCCACCAATAAGCCACTTGCGCCAACACCAAAATCTGCTTTACCAGATACAACCTCTTTAACGACATTTGTGCCGGGTTGAAAGGGATCAATCTGAACATCTAAACCAGCCTCTTGGTAGTAACCCAATTCTTTTGCGGCGTAGTAGCCTGCAAATTGATAGGCATGGCTCCACTTGAGCTGTAAACTGACCTTCTCAAGTGCGCATGCTGAATTTGCCCAGAAAAGGACAAAGACCATTAAGGTCGAATACAGGAATTCATGAAAACGGCGCAAAAAGAGCCCCAGTTGATTATTTTTATTTAGCTATTTTTAGCGAGACTGATCAATACCAATGTAATGAAAAGTACCATCAGAATACATAATTATTCACATTTTAATTATTATTATCGGAATAAATTAGTACTTTTATACTAATTTTTAATTTATGAAAAAAAATCTAGCTGTAATCTACTAGATATAAATGAATTCATTTAGAATTTGTTAATGCTTGTGAATACCGATACCAAACTGGGTCTCATTAAGATTCAAATCATTGATCCACACCAGATCACATTGTGGGGTATATCTCAGTTATTGGCATCCAATGAACTCATGAATATCTGCGGAGCCTCCTCCAAAAGCGAGGAAGCGCTTAAGGTAGCCGAAAAAATGCAGCCTGATGTCATTGTGATGGAGGCTGATTTGCAAGATGGCAGTGGACTGGATCTTATTCCAGCCCTTCTGAAGGTCTGTAGGGCAAGGATTATTGTTTACACCGGTAGCAATAACGTAAAAGTTCATGACCAAGCAGTCATTATGGGTGCCCGTGGAATTCTTAACAAGAGTGAGCCTATCGAAAACCTCACTAAAGCAATTGAAAAAATTCACGATGGTGAAGTATGGTTGAATCGAAATGCTACTTCTAGAATTCTGCTACAAATAGCGGAAGCAAGCTCTCCGAAAACCCTCTCCAAAGAACAAAAATTGCTGGCAACACTTACCGCCAAAGAAGAAAAAATTACCCATGCGATTCAGCTCTACTCTGAAAAAACCTTAAAACAGGTAGCCGATAGCCTTCATATTAGCGAACATACGCTGCGCAACCATTTGGCATCTATTTATGACAAACTCAACGTTCGCAATCGTATGGAGCTGTATGTTTTTTGCGGAAAGCATCAAAAGACAACCAACCCTGATATGCATCCTAAGCGCAGAGCTACGGATGTCTAGCATCTGTAAAATAGCGTAAGACTTAGCTCTTAAAGAAGATTGCTACCTTCTCAAAATCATCTACCTCTAGTCTTCCACCCAGCTGATTCAACTTTAAGTAAGCGACTAGATAGCTGTATTTAGTCTGCGCTAGATCTCGTCTGGTATTGAACAATCCTTTTTCAGCAAGCAGCACATCTACATTAATACGCTCCCCTGCCAAAACACTCTTGCGCATCGACTTGACTAGCTGAGTGGCAGATTCTTGGGCAGTAGAAAGGGCTTGAACCTTCTGTTTGCCAGACACTACTAGGTCATATTGCTTACGCAATTCGGTGACTACCTTATCCTTAGTCACATCATAGTCTGCCTGGGCTTTTTCATAGTTAGCAAGAGCCTGCGAGCTTCGAGCATTAATCTCACCGCCACTAAATAAGGATAGGTTGACTTGAACCCCGACATAACTCTGATTGGTGGTGTTATTAATACTGGTCACCGTATTGGACTGCTGGGTTGTCAATGCGCCTACTAAGTTAACTACTGGGTAATGGCCTGCATGGTTCTTGCGATACTCCTGCTTCGCAATTTCCATATTGTTTTCTGCAGCTTTCAGTTCTGCATTACTTGCTAAAGCCTTTTCTTTCCAATCATCAAATTGCATATTATTGGGATTAAGGTAGCGAAAATTTCCAGAGAGCTTATTAATCTGTGAAACATCATTAACAGAGCCACCAGTGATGCTATTAAATTTTCTACGCGCATTTTCTACGGCGTCTTTTGCATCAATTACCTTGGCATCAGCCACTTGATAGGCGGCCTCAGCTTCCAACATGTCTGTAATAGAAGCCTCCCCGCCTTGGTTGAGCTTTTTGGCAGCTTTGTATTGCTCATAAAAGGCGTCTCGCTCTGCCGTCTGAAATTGCAACTGGTCTTGGGAGAACAGAAGATCGGTATAAGCCTGTAGAACTCGAATTAACAAATCCTGGGTATTGAAGATAAATTTGGACTGACTAAAATCAGCCTGAGCTACACCTTGGCGCCAACGAGCAAAGGCTTCTAAACTAAAGATGGGCTGGGTTAGCTGCACATAGGAATAATTACTTGGATAACTCCAATTGGTGGATGTCTGGGGTCCACCGGTATATTGAGCACCCCACTGGGTTGCCCTGTTGGCGCTTTGATTGTATTGAGCCGCAATTTTAGGTAAGACTGCTGCACGTCCAATACCATTGTTTTCAACGCCTGCTTCATAGTCTTTGCTGGCAGATCGATAGATGGGGTCATTCTTGAGTGCTAACTCATAAGACTGCATCAGATCCAGTGCAAAGGTGGGTGTCATTGCCACCGATATGGCAAGGCCTAATAACGATTTTCTGAATTGACCTATCACAGAAGAATTTTGCATAGCCATCATCAATCCTCACGCATCGCAGAATGGGCACGATCAAATACGGGCTTCATGAGATAAGTCATCATGGACTGCTCGCCAGTCTTCACAAAGAGCTCGACTGGCATACCTGGTCGCACTTTTAAGTCTTTTAAGAGTTTGGCGCCTTGGGGTGTAGTGATCGCCTGAATCTTGTAATACGGATTGCCGGTTTTCTCATCGAGAATGCGATCAGCGCCTACTGAAATCAGTACCCCAGGAATGTGTGGGGTGCGATTAGTATTAAAAGCGGTAAACATCATTTCAACTGGCAAATCCACGTGCACCTTATCTACTAAATGCACGGGCAACTGCCCTTCTACAATCATGGCCTCATTACTTGGCACGACTTCCATGAGTTTTTGACCTGGGCTCACTACTCCACCTTTGGTAAAGATGGTGATATTGACGACCTGACCATTTACAGGAGACTTCAATTCGGTATTGGCTAAGTCATACTCATACGGATTAAGCTTTTCTTGCTGCTCACTCATTTGCTTCTTAGTACGAATGAGATTACCTTCGTCTTCTAAGATGGATGCCTTGAGTTGCAATTGCTGACGCTCTAACTCCAGCACCTTGTTCTTAGCCATATAGCCTTCAGCAGCGAGCTCACGCAAGCCAACCAACTGCCTTTCAAGTAGCGCTGATTGCTGTTTCTTCTGGGCTATCGCTTGTGATAAGCCCTTGACTTGGGCGCCTAAGCCATCAATGGTTTCTTTAGTGGCATTAGCCTGGGCTTTGGCGCTGATCGGATTAAGCTTGACAAGCACTTCACCCACCTTTACCTGTTGACCTTCTTTAACAAAGATGTCATCCACCACACCTGCAAAAGGCGGCTGAATGGCTTTACGGTTGCTATCAGTAATGACATAACCAGACGCCGAGACACCCTTCTCTATCGGCGCTAAGAATGCCCACAACAAGGCCCCACCAAATCCCCAAATCAGAATCTGCCATCCCAACCAAGAAAAATAGTTTTCATCTTTCTTGCCAGTGCGCAAGTCATGCCACTCAACATAACCTTCCGAAATCTTCGTCATAGCGGTCGATACCGATTGCTTAGTAATATTGGCAGCATTACCAAGGACTAGTGCGGAGCTGGCTTTTAAGTTATCAGTCTTAGAGGACTCAGTCACAGCGGTATTAGCGCCCGCAGCAACGGTTTGCGCAGAGTTCTCTTGTTGCACAGGCTCCTTGATCACGCAGCCTCCGCCGGTTTTTCTGAGCTATTTGCGGGGGTATTAGCTGAAATAGCCTCAGGAATAGCCTCAACAATATCCACCATATCCACTGTTTCTTTGATAGTCCGTTTACGAGCAATGCGTTTACGTGGCTTAGGTTCTGCTGCGTCAACAGGAGCGGGCGCAGGATTTGATGCAGCTACTTGCTCACCTGGAGTTGCTGCTGCATTACTAGCAGGGCTACCTTGCAAGGCTTGCATTACTTGGGCGGTAGGTCCAAACATACGGACATTACCGTCTTGCAATAACAATAATTTATTAGTGACCTGCAGAATCGGAATGCGATGAGTGATCACAATCACAGAGGCTTTACGCGC
Organism: Burkholderiaceae bacterium; assembly: GCA_947371415.1. GTDB lineage: Bacteria > Pseudomonadota > Gammaproteobacteria > Burkholderiales > Burkholderiaceae > Polynucleobacter. The sequence goes on from CANBPJ010000045.1 coordinate 10,840, forward strand.
TTGCAACTCTTGAATGGCTCTCACTAAAGCGGCTTCCCCCACTTCATCCAAATTGGAATTAGGCTCATCCAAAACTACGAGATTGGGCTTACCGTAGAGCGCACGCGCTAATGCAAGGCGCTGCTTCTGACCGCCAGACAACCCCATGCCTCCATCACCAATGCGGGTGTCATACCCTTCTGGGAAATGCAAAATCATGTCATGTACACCTGAAGACTGTGCTGCAGCAATCACATCTTCTGGTTGAAACTCTCTAAAGCGGGCAATGTTCTCACTAACAGTACCAGGAAAGACTTCAATATCTTGCGGCACATATCCCAAGGCCGGTCCGAGCTCATCTTTATTCCAGCGATAGACATCAGCTCCATCAATACGAGCGGCATTTGGTGTGGATGGCCAGATTCCGACGGCTACCCTCGCTAGAGTTGACTTACCCGCTGCGCTGGGTCCAATGACACCCAGCACATCGCCTGGCTCGATCGCAAAGTTGATATTTTTCAGTACGGGCTTGCTTACTCCAGGAGGTGCTGCATACACCCCCTCCATACTTAAGTAGCCTTTAGGCCTTGGCAAACTCATACCAACAACGCGTGGCGGGTTATCAGCAAGCAGTTTTTTGAGGCGATCGTAAGAGCTCACTACCCCACGCCATTGTTTCCAAGACCCAATCACCATTTCTACGGGGGCTGTTGCCTTACCTAGCAGAATGGTGGCAGCAATCATCATGCCAGGTGAGAGTTTGTTTTCGAGCACGAGGTACGCAGCAAAGCCTAATGCTAAAGATTGCATGAGGGTGCGAAAGAACTTGGTCATCGCCCCCATGGTAGCAGCGCGTTGGCTAGCAATAGCTTGCATATGGAGAAACTTGCTATGAAGCGCAAACCAACGATCACGTAATGCAGGAAGCATGCCCATGGATTCAAGGACTTCTGCTTGGCGCAGATTATTGCTGGCGATATTTGAGGATTGAACCGCTAAAGTGCTGGCTTCCGATAAGGGCTCATGCGTAGCGGATTCGTTTACGAATGCCAAGACAATCAGAATGAGAACGCAGACTGAGGAGAATAAGCCCAGCCAACCATTAAATAGAAAGATGATCACCAAATAGAACGGAAACCAGGGTGCATCAAAGAAAGCATATAAGGATGGGCCAGTCACAAATTGACGAATCGTCGTTAAATCATTTAAGGCCTGGCCTGCATTACCGCCCTTGACTTTGAGGTTTTGCTCGAAAGCAGCAGTATAGGTACGGTGATTGAGTTCCGCATCGATTTTCTTGCCAACCTCAATCACGGTATGACTACGAATTGCATCTAACGCCGCATAGATTACATAAAGTATCAAGATGATCAAAGAGAGCATCAAGAGCGTGAACTCATTCCGACTTGTTAATACTCGATCGTAGACCTCCAACATATAGATAGAAGGCACTAACAACAGCAAGTTCATACAGGCAGTAAAAAACCCGACTGAGCGGAAGATTTTCTTGTAGCCATACAAGGCCACGAGAATCTCGTTATCTGCTGGAGGGGGTTTAAGAAATTTTTGCATCTATCTAAATCAAGCTTTTGTCATTGGATGCGTAAGCACAACTGGAGAAATGAAAGATGGTGACTCAGAAAACCAAGTCACCATCTAACTCTTCCATTTTTAAGCTGCAATAATGTCTGCGTGCTCTGGAACGATGCCTATTAGAGGGACATCTACAGTGGGTGCCGGTGCAGCATCAGGCAAGGTGGCGGTAACAAATGCTACATCTTCTGCAACACCAACATTACCGTTTGCCTGAGCATAATCTGCCTGCCCATAAACCAAGACATCACCATTTGCAGCAGTTGAAGCTAAGCCGTTTGAAATGAGAGATAGGCTGACAATACCCCTATCAGTCAAAGAGCTAAATTCTCCAGCATCAACCACTGCATTACTATTTGCATCTTGCCAAACTCCAAAATTGCTGAATTC
>CANBPJ010000046.1 GCA_947371415.1 Burkholderiaceae bacterium
TTCTGAGGTAAAGAAGTAATCATTTGCCATTGCATATTCCTATAAAAATTAACACGATCTAAGGGACAACTCGACGTGCCAGGAACTACAACGGCGACGCTTTAGCAGAATTTATGAATCGCCCTGCAAGTTGCCTTAACTCAGCGATAGGGTAATTCTATCCGAAAAACGCTTTATTTATCAACTGGCAAGAGAAATTTGGCCCTACAGTCCGCATTGAATATCATTAGAGGGTGCGCAAACAACTTCTAAAGCTAAGCCTCAATGTCATTGCTGTGCTGCCCCTATGCCTAGTTCAGGCAATCGGTGCAGCTTTAGGGCTGCTGGCTTATGCAGGCTCCAAGCAATATCGATCGCTTTTTCGCCCTCAATATGAGGCGGTAGTGAGAAGTCATCATTTACCCCTCCAAATCTGGAGTGCAGCAGCAGCTTCAGGACAGCTCTTCTCAGACAGCCTGTGGATTTGGCGCAATCCAACAAAGGCCCTCAAGCTCGTTGAAGTGCAAGACTGGGATTTGGTTGAGGCGGCCATTAATGAAGGTCATGGCCTAGTCATGCTGACACCCCATTTGGGCGGCTTTGAGATTATTCCTCGTGTATTGGCGCAGCACTTTCCGGCAACCATCCTCTATCGCCCCTCACGACAAGAATGGCTCAACGAAGTAGTTGAAGAAGGTCGCGCCTACCCCAATATGCATTTCGTGCCCACCAACCTCAATGGGGTTCGACAAATGACGCGCGCACTGACACGTGGTGAGGCCATTGGCATTCTTCCCGATCAGGTCCCTAGCGGTGGCGAAGGTGTATGGGTACCCTTCTTCGGGCGCCCTGCTTACACCACTCCACTACCCGCGCGGCTAGCGAATCGCAACAACACTCCAGTCGTGATGTTTACCGCTAAACGCAAAGGGCTTGGTAAAGGCTGGCTCATGCAAGCCAAAAGATTGGAGCCACTTTCTGAGGACTCCACCGTTGCGGCTACAGAGCTTAATGTCGCGATTGAAAACGCGATCTTAGTTGCGCCCAATCAATTCATCTGGGCCTACAACCGATACAAACATCCAAGTGGAGCAGAGTTACCACCAAGCAATTAGCTAATAAATTAAAACCCATTGAAGATGGTCTGCTTACAAAACGTATTTAATTTCTAGCGCTCAATCTATTGCGCCTCTTTGCATTTTTACCGTACACGCTCACCATCTATACTGCTTATGGTCTGGGCTGGCAAGACTCTGTGGGGCTGAAGTTTGCTTAATGACCACCATATTAAACTCCGATCGCAAGGGCTATACCTGCAACATCAGCGCACCCCTCTCTCATTTTCCAACTGATAACGTTGAAGCCGATACTGCACGCCTGAACAAATGCATCGAAGATCTTGTTCGAGAAAGGCCGGCAGAGTACTATTGGGTACACAAACGCTTTAAACATCGGCCGCCTGGCGAGCCGAATCTTTATAACTAATTGGAATTCTTTTGAGTACGAATTTAAGCAAGCCGACACGCAAACTACGCTTCACCAAAATGCATGGTGCTGGCAATGATTTCATTGTGCTCAATGGTATTGATCAAGATCTCAGCAACATTACTCGCGAGCAATGGCAAAAGCTAGCGCATCGCCAATTTGGCATCGGTGCTGATCAAATTCTCCTGGTTGAAAAAGCAACGCACCCTGATGCGGATTTTCGCTATCGGATTTTTAATGCCGATGGTGGCGAAGTTGAGCAATGCGGTAATGGCTCTCGCTGCTTTGTGCGCTTTGTACTTGACCAAGGCTTATCCACCAAAAATCCTTTGCGTGTTGAAGTGGCGCATACCGTGCTCACACTCAAGTCTCATGAAGATGGGCAGGTTGAGGTGGATATGGGCGCGCCTATTTTTGAGCACAGCAAAATTCCTTTTAGTGCGAGTGGTTTAGCAAGCAAGCAAGAATTTCATGAAATGCTCTACGCGCTTCCGATTTCAACCCCTGCCACTCACGACAGCTGGATTGGCGCAGTCTCCATGGGTAATCCGCACGCCGTTCAAGTAGTGGGTGATGTGGATAGTGCGCCCGTATTAGAAGAAGGCCCCTCCATCGAGAAACATATTGCGTTTCCTAAAAAGGTCAATGCAGGCTACATGCAGATTCTGAATCGCCATGCAATCAAGCTACGTGTATTTGAGCGTGGTGCTGGTGAGACCTTGGCTTGCGGCACTGGTGCATGTGCTGCGGTAGTGTCAGGCATTCGTCGCGGCCTGCTCGACTCCCCTGTCAAAGTGCACACCCGTGGTGGCGATTTGCAAATTGCCTGGGGCGGCATAATCAATGAACTTGCGCAGCCTGTCATCATGACCGGCCCAGCAATTACTGTGTTTGAAGGTGAAACAACAATCTAAAGAGCGGAGCTGCTCTTTAGATTAAATGCCATATTTCTCGCGATAGTCTTTTACTGCTGGTAAATAGTTTGTTAGCTCGGAATTGCTGGAGGTCGTTAAGAAAGCCATCAAGTCTGCCAAGTTCGCGATTGCCACTACCGGCAATCCAAATTCTTGTTCAACTGCTTGTACTGCTGACTTATCGCCAATCTCCGTAGCGGTCCCTGATTTTTCCATACGATCTAAAGCAATTAATACCGCTGCTGGCTCTGCACCCGCATCCCGAATCAGCTTCACAGACTCGCGAACAGACGTCCCCGCAGAAATCACATCATCAATGATGACTACCTTGCCCTTCACCGGCGCGCCTACCAATGAACCGCCCTCGCCGTGGTCTTTGGCTTCTTTACGGTTGTAGGCATAAGGTACATTACGGCCATCATCGGCCAAAGCGATTGCTGTGGCAGCAGCCAAAGTGATGCCTTTATAGGCTGGCCCATAAAGCATGTCGTATTGCAGGCCAGACTCTTGCAAAGCCTTAGCGTAATAACGGCCTAAGGCACTTAAGCGAGCGCCATCATTAAATCCGCCCGCATTAAAAAAATAAGGAGAAAGTCGTCCCGCTTTGGTTTTAAACTCCCCAAACGACAAAACATTTGCCTCTAAGGCAAATTGAATAAAGTTATCTTGATTAGAATTTTTTGAGCTCATAGGCCTATATGTTACGCATCATTTCTGCCAACCTCAACGGTATCCGCTCTGCGGTCAAAAAAGGCTTTCTGCCGTGGGTTACCAAACAAAACGCTGACTTCGTTTGCATGCAGGAGCTCAAAGCCCAACAAGATGATCTTGAAGACGCCATCCTCAATCCTGATGGCTTGCACGGCTTTTTTCATCATGCCGAGAAAAAAGGCTATAGCGGATGTGGAATCTACACCCCACACAAACCGGATGAAGTGCTCTACGGCTACGGCAATCCAGAATTTGATGCTGAGGGGCGCTACGTTGAGGCCAGATTTAAAAAACTATCAGTAATCTCGGTATATATGCCCTCAGGCTCAAGCTCACCAGAAAGGCAGGAAGCAAAGTACCGCTACCTCGACTCTTTCTTGCCGCACCTAGTGGAGCTCAAAAAATCGGGGCGGGAGATTGTGCTGTGTGGCGATGTGAATATTGCCCACAATGAAATCGACCTCAAGAACTGGAAGGGCAATCTCAAGAATTCGGGATTTCTACCAGAAGAGCGCGCTTGGCTTACGCATCTATTTAATCAAGTGGGTTATATGGATGTCTATCGAAAGCTAGAGCCTGAAGAGACTGATGCTTGCTACACCTGGTGGAGCAACCGTGGCCAAGCTTATGCAAAAAATGTGGGTTGGCGTATCGACTATCACATCACCACCCCGGGGATTGCTGCTAGCGCCAAAAACACTGCCGTCTACAAAGACGAGCGCTTCTCAGATCATGCGCCACTCACAGTCGATTATGACTGGCCTATTTAAGGATTTGTGAGTCGTGCTTTTTAAATTCGACTACCTTAAAACGAATGGCGAACCAAATCAGAATTAACACTGGTGCGCCAATAATGGCGGTGGCGATAAAAAAGTTTTGATAGCCAAAAGAGTCAACAAAAACGCCTGAGAAGCCGGCCAACCATTTGGGCAACAAGAGCATCATCGAACTAAATAATGCGTACTGTGTCGCGGAATACTGAATGTTCGTCAATGAGGATAAGAAGGCAATAAAGGCTGCTGTGGCAATTCCAGAACTCAGATTGTCTGCAGAGATCACCCAAACCAAGCCATGTAAATCATGGCCCTGAGTGGCTAGCCAAGCAAATAACAAATTACTCACGGCAGATAAGATTGCGCCCAAAAATAAAATCCGCATGACTCCAAAGCGCAAAGTCAGCACCCCGCCCAAAAAGGCGCCCACCAAAGTCATGACCACACCAAATACCTTACTGACTGCGGCTACCTCGTCCTTGGTATAGCCCATATCTACGTAAAAAGGATTGGCCATGATTCCCATTACTACATCACTAATGCGGTAAATCGCAATGAGAGACAAAATCAAAACGGCATGCCAGCCATAGCGTTGAATAAAATCCGCAAATGGCTCAATCAAGGTTTGACGCAACCAAGCTTTAGCATTACGCGCCTTCGCCAACTCTATGCGCACCGGCTCTTTACTAAACAAGGTGGTAATGATGCCAACACTAATCGAGAGCGCCATGCAAAGATAGGCAAACTGCCAAGCACTTGCATCGTAGCTGGTCGCGCCAGCCTCCGCACGTGCTGCCAGCCAAAGAACACCTGCACCCGACCAAATTAAGGCGAGCCGATACCCCGTTTGATAAGTCGCAGCCAAGGCTGCTTGATGGTCGCTATCTGCCGACTCAATACGAAAGGCATCTAGTGCGATATCTTGTGTTGCAGAACCAAAGGCCACCAGAAGAGCGCACCATACAATCGGTGTGAGCTGGACCCTGGGATCAATGCTAGCCATACCCACTAGGCCAAGAATGATCAATAGCTGCGCGAAAAGAAGCCAGCTGCGCCGCCTACCAAATAATTTTGACAATACCGGAATGGGGAGTCGATCAACTAGGGGCGCCCACATCCATTTAAAGGCATAGATCAAGCCAACCCAAGTGAGATAACCAATAGTGCTGCGATCAATACCCGCCTCTCTTAACCAAAAGCTGAGTGTTCCTAAAATGAGTAGCAGGGGTAGGCCGGCAGAGAAGCCCAGAAAGAGCATTCGGAGGCAAGGCCATTCGAGATAAACCCGACAATCTTTTAGCCAGGACTGGGTGGCACTAAGCACGACGAACGCGGAATAGCGCCAAACTTCCAAAAAGATTAGGCATTAAGGTGACCTGACGGCCTTCGTGCAAGATGCACTGATCGAGAATCTTCAATCCCAAACTAGAGGCCAATTTTTCAAAATCAGCTACGGTAAGGACACGAACATTGGGGGTGTTGTACCACTGGTAGGGTAGGCTTTTTGATACTGGCATGCGACCAAAACCAACGGCCAAACGATGCGACCAATGTCCAAAATTTGGAAAGGACACAATAGACTCTTTTCCGACACGCACCACTTCACGCAAAATCTTCTCAGTCTCATGAATAGTCTGCAGAGTTTGGGAAAGTACAACCGTATCAAAACTGTTGTTCTCAAAAAGCGCTAAGCCACCCTCAAGATCTTGCTGAATGACGTTTAAGCCTTTTTGTACACAAGAGAGAACACGAGCATCATCGATCTCAACTCCATAAGCATGAACTGGCTTTTGCTTTTGCAAATACTCCAAGAAGCTGCCGTCGCCACAACCAAGATCAAGCACTTCGCTGTTAGAGGCAATCCAGCTGGCGATCGCCACAAAGTCTGCGCGCATCATGATTTGACCTCAAGCATTTGTCCAAAGTAAGCACGAATCAAATTGTGATAACGAGGATCATCCAATAAGAACGCATCGTGGCCATGCGGAGCATCAATCTCCGCATAACTGACTTCACTCTTATTGCTGAGCAAAGACTCCACAATCTCACGACTGCGATTTGGTGGGAAACGCCAGTCAGTAGAAAAACTCACCACCAAAAACTTGGCCTGCACTTCAGTCAAAGCGCGGTTTAAGCTGCCCTCATAACGGCGCGAAGGATCAAAATAATCTAGCGCTCTCGTAATGAGCAAATAGGTATTGGCGTCAAAGTAGGTAGAGAACTTATCACCCTGATGGCGCAAATAACTCTCGACCTCAAACTCCACATCAAAGCTAAAGCGATAATCGTTGGATTCGCCATTGGGTCTTTGTAGCTCGCGCCCAAATTTTTCTGCCATGTCATCATCAGACAGGTAAGTGATGTGCCCCACCATGCGGGCCAATCTCAGGCCACGCTTCGGCACTACACCATGCTCGTAATAATTGCCGCCATGAAAGTCTGGATCAGACAAAATAGCGTTACGCGCGACTTCATTAAAAGCGATGTTCTGTGCACTGAGTTTTGGCGTAGATGCAATGACCAAGCAATGCGCTAAGCGCTTTGGAAACTGGATTGCCCAAGCCAATGCTTGCATGCCGCCCAAGCTTCCGCCCATGACAGCAGCAAAACGACGAATACCTAACTTATCGGCTAAGCGCGCCTGGGTGTTCACCCAATCCTCCACTGTAATGACAGGGAAATCTGCGCCATAAGGCTTGCCACTCGCAGGATTAATGCTCATCGGCCCAGTAGATCCAAAACAAGAGCCTAAATTATTAACGCCGATTACAAAAAAGTGGTCTGTATCCACGGGCTTGCCGGGCCCAATCATGTTGTCCCACCAGCCGATATCTTTTGCATTATCAGGGTTGGGTCCAGCTACATGGTGTGATGCATTTAAGGCATGGCAAACCAATACGGCGTTACTTTTGTCAGCATTCAGCTTGCCGTAAGTTTCAATCACTAAATCGTAGCTAGCCAAGATAGCGCCACTTTGCAAAGGCAGGGGCTCGGCAAAGTGAATAGTATTTCTAGAGAGGTGAAGCTCGCTCATTCGGACAGAAGAATGCGAAGGCTAATATCAGACGCTTCGGTTGGCAGCTTCTTAAAGCCACTTCGAGCAAAACGATGCCAGCGGCCTAAAACATAGCTCATCAACATGGCCGCACGAATGCTGACCTCATCTTGACCTATGCTAGCCCAAGTACCGCCTTGCGTTTGAGCAATACGTAAGGCTTGCTTCAAGGATGCTTCAACACGATCGAGCACCTGAGTGATGCGCTCTTGCAAGCGATCATCCTCTTGGAATAAAGCATCGCCCAAGAGTACACGGGTCATACCAGGGTTCTTTTCTGCAAAGAACAAGAGCATCTGCAAAATGCCGCGCGCTTGTGCAAGCCCAGACTCTTCTTTTTGATTAATTTGATTAATCAGACTAAAAACGGTTTGCTCAATAAAAGAGATTAGACCCTCAAACATCTGCGCCTTACTAGCGAAGTGTCGATAAAGCGCTGCCTCTGAAACTTGAATCTTAGCCGCTAAAGCCGCAGTAGTTACGCGCTCGCCCTTCGGGTTTTGCAGCATCTCTGCCAACACCTGCAGAATCTGGAGACGACGCTCACCAGGACGAGGACGTTTACGCGTCTTACCCTCATCAGGAATTGAAGCTTCGACTTCTGATGCAGTGGGGTCTAAAGAATCGCGCATGGTTATATCTCTTATTCAGCCCTTAACGCGAGCGAATCATCGTTCCAAATGCTTGCTCAGTCAGAATCTCCAACAATAAGGAGTGCTCAATTCTTCCATCAATAATATGAACTGAATTCACGCCACTCTTTGCTGCATCTAATGCGGAAGAAATCTTCGGCAACATCCCTCCTGAAATCGTACCATCAGCAAATAAACCATCAATCTCGCGAGCCGTAAGGTCAGTTAAAAGCGTGCCATCTTTATCCATCACGCCTGGGATATTCGTCATCATGACTAATTTCTCTGCATGCAGGATTTCTGCCATCTTGCCCGCCACTAAATCAGCGTTGATGTTGTAGGCCTGACCTTCTTCGCTAAATCCAATTGGAGAGATCACGGGAATAAACGCATCGTCCTGCAACGCTTTTACGACTGCAGGATTAATTGCCTCAATCTCGCCGACAAAGCCTAAATCAATCATGGCGCCAGCCTGCTTTTGGTCTGGAACCAGCATTTTCTTCGCACGAATCAAGCCGCCATCCTTGCCAGTCAAGCCAACTGCCTGACCCCCAAAGTGGTTGATTAACATCACGATGTCTTGCTGCACTTCGCCACCTAGAACCCATTCGACAACTTCCATGGTTTCTTCATCGGTCACGCGCATACCCTGAATAAAGGTCCCGGCTTTACCAATCTTCTTTAATGCTTCATCAATTTGCGGTCCGCCACCATGCACTACTACAGGGTTCATGCCGACAAGCTTTAGCAAGATGACGTCACGCGCAAAACTTTCCTTGAGGCGCTCTTCAACCATGGCGTTTCCGCCGTACTTAATTACGATCGTTTTACCGTGATACGCGCGGATGTAAGGCAAGGCCTCGGCCAAAATCTCCGCCTTTAATAAAGGGGAGATTTCGCTAATAGATGGGGATTGCTTAGTCATTGCTACTTTTATATTCTGTCTAGTAAATTAATCGCCAAACAATTTTTGACGAAGCTCACGACGCTCTTGGGCTTCGAGAGATAGGTTAGCTGTCGGACGGGCAATTAAACGGTTTAGGCCAATCGGCTCACCAGTTTCTTCACACCAACCATAATCACCAGACTCAATGCGGGCTAAGGCCTGCTCCACCTTTTTCAACAACTTGCGCTCACGATCACGAGTACGCAATTCAAGAGCGTGTTCTTCTTCAATCGTTGCGCGGTCCGCCGGATCGGGAACCAAAATATTTTCACGAAGATGCTCAGTTGTTTCTGAAGCATTCTTCAGGATGTCGCTTTTTAAGGTCAAAAGCTTCTGACGGAAAAAATCTAACTGGGCCGCACTCATATAGTCCTTTTCAGACATCTTGAGCAATTCAGCCTCTGTTAAAGGATCACCCTTTACAGCTTTGCTACTGGTTTTTGCCGTAGCCGTAGATTTCGTTGGTGTTTTTACCGTCATTTCGTTCTTTCCATGGGTTTGAACCATTATTGCTTCATTCTGCCAAAGTTTTACAGACCTTTTGCCAATATTTATCAATATTGACTGTGGCGCCGGATTGTACTTTAAATTTCCTAGGTCAAACAGCCCTCAAGCCCAGCCAGCAGGGTGTCCTTAGGCAAATCGATGCCAATAAACACCATCCTTGTTTGCTTGTGTTCTGCACCCCATAAACCCGCTAAATCGCTCCCCATCATCTGATGAACGCCCTGGAACACGACTTTTCGGTTACTACCCTTCACGTAGAGCACCCCTTTATAGCGCAACATCTTCTCGCCAAAGACCTCCAAAATGCCCCCCAGGAAGTCCTCTAATTTTTTATGATCAAAGGGTTTATCACTACGAAAAACAAAGGATTGAATGCGGTCTGTGTGGCCAGCATGGTCATGGTGATCATGGCTGTGGTCGTGCCCACAAGTGCTGTGATCATGATGGTCGTGGCTATGATCATGGCCGCAAGTAGCGTGGTCATGATCGTCTTGCTCTAAAAAGTGGGGGTCAATGTCGAGCTTGGCGTTCAAATTGAAGCCTTTGAGATCTAAAACTGCATCCAAAGGCACGACCCCTTTAGAAATCCCCTGAATCGGTGCGCGGGGATTCATGTGCATTAAGCGATTGCGCAAAGCATCTACCTCAGCAGGCGTTACCAAATCTGTCTTGGTAATAAATATTTGATCGGCAAATCCCACCTGACGCTGTGCCTCTTCATGCTCTGTAAGTTGTTGAGGGCCATGCTTGGCATCCACCAAGGTAACCACCGCATCTAAAACATAATGGTCAGCCACATCATCATCCATAAAGAAGGTTTGAGCCACAGGGCCTGGATTAGCCACGCCAGTCGTCTCAATCACCACGCGCTCAAAGCTGATCTTTTTATCTTTGCGTTGCTCCCAAAGCGTATTCAGGGCCTCAACTAGGTCGCCACGAATAGTGCAACAGATACAGCCATTGCTCATTTGCACAATATTTTCTTGGTTGTCTTGAACCAAGATGTCGTTATCGATATTCTCTTCGCCGAACTCGTTCTCAATCACGGCAATTTTTTTGCCATGCTGTTCGGTCAGGATATGTTTGAGCAAAGTCGTTTTGCCGCTACCCAAAAAGCCTGTAAGAATTGTTACTGGAATTAACGCCATCATTGATCCTATCAAAATCTATAAATACATTCCCCAAATGGGAAACATCACATCTTACTGAGTTCCTCAGCCTTTGCCAGCCTTTGCACGAGGATGCGCTTTGTCATACGCCTGTGCTAAGTGCTGGAAATCCAAAGAGGTGTAAATCTGGGTGCTGGCAATACTGGCATGCCCCAGCATCTCCTGAACGGCTCGTAGATCCTGGGAGGACTGCAAAACATGGCTAGCGAAGCTATGCCGCATCATATGCGGATGGACGTGAGTGGGAAGGCCCGCCCGCATGGCTAAGGTGCGTAAGCGCGCCTGAACGGTGCGGGGGGATAAGCGTGCGCCAGTAGCCGATATAAATAAAGCACCTGAAAGCGAGGATTGCCCTTCCAGCACCGTCTGCTCACGAATATCTCGCCAGACTCTCAGGGACTGCATGGCAGGGCCGCCAATAGGTACGGAGCGACGCTTTCCGCCCTTGCCCAAAACAGTGACTTCCGCAGCATCCCAATCCAACCAGCCGGCGGACTCATTTTGACGATCTTTGCTCTGCATCACATCAATCCCCAGAAGTTCTGATAAACGCAGACCGGAGGAATACAACAAGTCAATCATCGCCGCGTCACGCACGGTTTCTAGGTCTTTTTTCTCCTCAGCCTCTTTGATGGCCTGGTTGACCAAAGATAGGGCCTGCTCAACAGAGAGCGCTTTAGGTAATGATTTCAGGCGCTTTGGCGCCTTCACATCATCGACTGGATTGGCAACCAGGTTTGCAGTAGCTCGTCCAACCTGCGCATCACGACGCGCATCTTTCTCCGTAAGCCAGTCATACCAACCTCGCCAAGCAGAAAGTGCCCTCGCAATAGTACGAGATGACTTTCCTTTGGAGTGCAAGCGCCCTGCCCAGCGACGGACGTGGGCATTGCTCACCCTCAATAATTCAACGGAATCCTCTGCAGCAAAGATCTGGAGCTCGCTCAGATCCATGCGATACGCCTTAAGCGTATGGGGCGAGAGCTGCCTTAATACATGCAACTCATGCAAATACTCTTGTACGAGAGGGTGAAGCTCAGTTAGGGCTTGGCTCATAAGCCTGGATACGATCCAAAGCTGCAGCGGTTAGCTCGGCAATTTGACGCAAATAAAAGGCGCCCATATCAGCGGTAAAACGAGTCTCATCCTTGCTTGCCAACAGCAGCACTGCTGGCGATTGAACGACTCCAATGCTCTTGCCCAAGGGTAAGCCAATCGCCACCATGCTTTGCCACTCAGGATGGATGGTGGCTTGGGTTGCCAACAAATCAACGCTGGCAGCGGCCAACTCTTTGGCGGAGCCGCAAAGAGGCGTATCAATCCATGGACCAAATGCAGCATTCGGCGACAGGAGTTGCGCTGACTCAACCTCGAATACATCTGCCAAACCTGCAGTCACCGCAGATTCCACATCCGCCTTGCTATTGGCCCCCATCAAGCGCAATAACCAAGCCACTAGACTTTGCTGGGTTTTGTCGTTACGACTACCAAAGTGCAGCATCTCACTCAAACGACGATTGAGCTCCTGATTCTGAGTGCGCAACAAAGTCATTTGACGCTCTTGCAATGAGATTGCACGATCTTCATGCGGATGCTTTAAACGAATTTCATTCAAGAGATTGGCGTAACGCTCAAAGAAGCCTGGGGTTGCACGCAACCACTCGGCCACCAACTCTTCTTGTTCGGCCTGCTTAGGATCGATTGCGCTCATCTCTGTTTTCTCACTTATTTTCTTGTTTAACTTGCTTAGCTCAGCTTTTTACGGAGCAACTCATTAACTTGGCCTGGGTTAGCTTTGCCTTGTGATGCCTTCATGATCTGGCCCACCAGGGCATTGAATGCCTTTTCTTTGCCAGAGCGGAACTCTTCAACGGATTTCTCGTTAGCGGCCAGGACCTTGTCTATCATGGCCTCCAGCTCGCCACTGTCGCTAATCTGTTTTAAGCCTTTCGCATCAATCACTTGGTCAACGGTACTAATCGCTTTGCCTGCAACAGCCTCTTCCCACAGAATTGCAAAGATATCTTTAGCAATCTTGTTGGAGATCGTGCCGTCTGCTACACGAGTGAGTAGTGGCGCTAAATGTTCCGCTTTTAAGGGGGCATTGGCAGTAGCGATACCCGCACGATTGAGGGATGATGCAAGCTCTCCTGCAATCAGGTTGGCCGCTGCTTTTGCCAAGGGCTTACCAACAATAGCTAATAGCGCTTCAAATACTTTTGCCGTGTCGCGATCTTGTGTCAGCAATTGCGCATCGTAGGCACTTAAACCAAATTCGCTTTGCCACTGCTCACGAAGCTGCGCTGGAAGTGCTGGCATTTTGCTGCGCACATCAGCAATCCATGCATCGTTAATCACCACTGGCAATAAATCAGGATCGGGGAAGTAGCGATAGTCGTTTGCGTCTTCTTTGCTACGCATACTGCGCGTTTCTTGACGATCGGGATCATACAAGCGGGTTTCCTGAACAACCGTGCCGCCGTCTTCAATCAATTCAATTTGTCGACGCACTTCATATTGAATCGCTTCTTCCAAAAAGCGGAAAGAATTTAAGTTCTTGATTTCGCAACGCGTACCAAACTCTTTTTGGCCCATTGGACGAAC
>CANBPJ010000047.1 GCA_947371415.1 Burkholderiaceae bacterium
AGCCAAAGCAAACTAAATTCTGCCCCGAATTGCAATGCCGTAAAGGCAATTTTTACCAAAACCGTAAGGCACAGCAGGCTATTCAAGATTTTCCACTGGGGTGCTTTCGCTCTCATGCCCAGCGATAGCAAGAGGCCCGTGCCAAGCCAACATATCGCAGTAATGATGGACTCTTGGACAACATGGTTCACCACCATCGTCCCCCAGTCAACCGAGGCAAAAATGGCATGCCCCCACACTCCAGTTCCCAACCAAGAGCTTTGAGGATAAATCTGAGCCCAAGGAAAGAGTAGAAATAAGGCGCATGCAGCCCAGTTCAAACCAAACCACTGATCAAACCTACGTCGAATAGCGCTACCAGAGAGCCACTGCGGACCCAAGGGAATAGCCAATAAACCGCCCAATAAACTCCCCAGAACGTTTGCCCACCAATCCATTTGGCTTGGTATTCGAGTAGGTAACCAGGTTTGCAATGACTCCACACTGAAGGCCAATATGGCGCTGAAACTCAAAGCGATACCCAGGGCAACAAAATTACGCCACCGAGGGTAGCAGGCAAAGACCAGCAAGAATCCCAAGGGGATATAAGCCAAGATATTCACCGAGACATCAAACAGCGTAATAAAGCGTGGCAAAGGGGCATCTAACCACGCCCAAGCAGCAATACCATTTTCAAAGTTGAAATCAAAGGGGTTTAGGCTGACATAAATGATCAAAAGCGCATAACTCAAACTAATAGCCCTAGCCAAAGGCATGGCTTGGAGAGGCCAAACAAGCTTACGAGGGCGCTGATCTTCTTGATGCATTCCCCCATTCTAGGTCAGCCAGGGCAGATCTTTCTACAATAGGAAAATGAGTCCGAATTGCATCCTAGAGCGCGTCGCCACCACCAAATCCACTAATGACGATTTACTGGTCCGTTGGCGCGCCGGAGAATTGATTGACCCCGTCGCTCGGATGGCGCATGAGCAAACTGCTGGTAAAGGTAGGGCTGGGAGAGTCTGGCTGTCTACCCCTGAAAATACGCTTTGTTTCTCACTAGCCCACCCTTTTCAGAAGCGCCCAAACGAACTCAGCGGCCTTAGCCTGGTGATCGGCTTAGCAGTGATTGCCGGAATTGCTGCGGCCCTAGGAATCAGCGAGGCAGCATTACATCGGCAAGGTTTGCGATTGAAGTGGCCCAACGATTTACTCATCAACAATGCCAAGCTTGGCGGCATCCTGATTGAAGGCGGGCAAACCAATCCAAGCTCACCCACCTGGATGGTGATTGGCCTTGGCCTGAACTTACGCAATGCAGATGCCATTCAACAGGATTTAGAGGTAAATTCGGCCTTCGATGCCGCCGCCTTGGATCAACTGATGCCCGATCAAGCGCCGATTCCCGATACTGAGTTTATTTGGCTAAAACTGATTGAGTCATTTGAGAACCATATAGTGCAATTTGATCTACATGGCTTTAGCCACTTTCAGCATCACTGGAAACAATGGGATGCCTATGATGGGCAAGCCGTTTGTATTTCTGGTGCCGGTAAAGAATCCGCATTCGGCATCTCAGCTGGAGTAGATAGCAATGGCGCACTACTCTTAAATCAAAATAACAAAACTATTGCCATACATGCAGGCGATGTTTCTTTACGAGTTCAATCATGAGTCTCTATTTAGTATTTGACATTGGCAATACCCGCCTCAAATGGGCTGCCGTTGAATCCACGCAAAACATTGCCGACCGTAACAAAAAATTATGGGCTTATTCCGGATCGATTAGCAACCAGTCCTTCCAATCTTCCGAGCTTCGTGCAGAGTTATCCGACTACATTGCTAAAACCATGCCAAAGCCAGATGCCATCGGCTTTTGCTGCGTGGCAGGCGACGCTGCCATTAAAAATCTGCGTAGTCTTTTTCCACAATGGCAGGATCTCGATTGGAAGGAGCTGAAGGGAAACAGTCTTTATGAGGGTGTTCGCACACTCTATGAAGACCCAAGCAAGTTAGGCGCAGATCGGTGGGCCGCCCTGATTGGGGCTAGGGCACTCTCCAACAACAACACACTCGTCATTAATGCGGGCACTGCGACCACCATCGATTTACTGGGTGGCAACGGCGTTCATTACGGTGGTTGGATTTTGCCGGGACTTCAGCTAATGCAAGAAAGTCTGCAAAATAATACTGCGCAACTTCCACTAGCAGTTCGTTCCGGTACTCCAGCAGTCCAAGCCCGCTTTGGAATAAATACAAATGAGGCAATTACCGGTGGCTGTGATGCTGCACAAATGGGAGCAATATTGCGCGCAGCTTATTTGGCAAAAGCAATCAATCATCCCGTTGAACGCATTTGGCTGGATGGTGGCAACGCCAAAATTTTGGCAAATGAAATCAAGCAATTCCCAGAATTAGCAGCACTGCCGATTGAGCCTATTGAAGGTTTGGTATTGCGCGGCCTCTGGGCTTGGTTGCTACAAAATATTTAAGGGCACAAGCTAGTCTTTCGCCCTGAGAATTGAGTATTTAGCTGGTGCGAATCTTGCCCAAGAGCGTCGTAGTGGAACGCTCATATAAAAATGGAATGGCAATGGCTTTACCGCCCCAAGTCTTGACCAGATGAGACTCTTCCAGAGTATCGATTTCATAATCCCCACCCTTGACGTAAATATCCGGACGAATTTTGGCGATTAAGTTCACTGGGGTCTGCTCAGTAAATAGCACAGCTAAATCCACGCTAGCAAGAGCAGCCAATAAGGCTTGACGGTCTGCTTCTGTATTAATGGGGCGATCATCCCCCTTTCCCAGCATTTTGACTGAGGCATCGGAGTTCACTCCAACCACAAGACTAGCCCCCAATTCCCGAGCTTGAGCTAAATAACTGGCATGACCACGATGCAAAATATCAAAGACACCATTTGTGAATACAAGCGGTCTTGGAAGCGCAGCAATCCGAGCATCTAGCTCTTCTGGAGAACAGACTTTGGACTCAAATGAGGGTAAAGGTAAGGAGGTCATAACGCCATATTAATGGCATTGAGACAGGTCCAACGATATTTACCAGAATGTCTTAGACTTGGACATCCCCGCAAAAGCAAAAGGCTTTAGATGATTCATAAGATGACAAAGCACTTATTAGCAATACTTTTACTCATTCCAGTGATGCAATTCGTGGAGGCAGCCCCCTTGGCACCCTCAAGCTGCAGCCCCCTCTTGTCACACACCTTCCCAAGGTTGCAAGATGAGGCACCACAAAACCTCTGTCAATATCAAGGCAAAGTAATCTTGGTCGTTAATACTGCGAGTTTTTGTGGGTTCACTAGTCAATATGAGGGCCTAGAGAAGTTATATACCAAATACAAAGATCGTGGCTTGGTTGTGCTGGGCTTCCCATCCAATGATTTTGGGCAGCAAGAACCCGGCAGTAATAAAGAAATTGCTGACTTCTGCAAAAATACTTATGACGTGAAGTTCCCCATGTTCGCCAAGAGCTCAGTCAGTGGAAGTAATCCAAACCCCTTATTTAAGATGCTCATTGCCAAGACCGGTACGACGCCTAAATGGAATTTCTATAAATATCTGATTGATCGCAACGGCAATGTAATAGATGCATTTGGCAGCATGACTAAACCCACTAGCACCAGCATTACCGGCGAAATAGAAAAACTTCTTGGAGAAAAAATTTAGTGAGCAAGAAAAAAGTTGCCATTATTGGTGCTGGAATATCCGGTCTAGGATGCGCCTACGCATTAAGACAACACCCTGATTTAGACATCACGCTATTTGAGGGTGGCAATCATATTGGTGGTCACAGCAATACCGTGGACTTCTCAGTGAATACACCTCAAGGTACGATTACTCATGGGGTGGATACTGGGTTTTTAGTATTCAATCGCAAGACCTATCCTCGTTTAGTTCGTCTATTTGAAGAGATCCAAGTTCCGATTGCACCATCAGAAATGTCATTTTCGGTATCGATTGATGCCAGTGAAAAAACGGGGCGATCTAAAAAAATTGAATGGGCCGGCAATGATCTCAATTCATTTTTTGGGCAAAGATCAAACTTACTGTCACCCTCCTTTTGGAGAATGGCCTATGACATCCTGCGCTTTAATCGCCTTGCCACCCAACTGGCTGAAGAGCAAATCACCACCAAGCTGGAATACTCTGAACCAGATGAGCGTATTAAAGACTTTCTAGATCGTAATCGCTTTAGCACCAGCTTTAGAGAGAATTATTTCTTGCCGATGATTGGCGCAATCTGGTCATGCTCGGTTGAGCAGATGCTGGAGTTCCCTATTCAAACCATGGTGCGCTTCTGTCATAACCACGGCCTTCTGCAAATTCAGAATCGCCCTCAATGGCTTACCGTTCAGGGTGGATCACGAGAGTATGTGAAGCTTTTAGTTGCGGCCTTGGAAAAAAATCGAGTCAAAGTTTTGCGTGAGTCCGTTAATCGCGTTAATGCGAGCCAAACTAAACAGTCCCCAGTCGAAGTTATCACCGCTTCTGGCTCACATTGGTTTGACGAAGTGGTGATGGCCTGCCATAGCGATCAGACCTTAGATTTGGTTCATGGCATCCAGCAAGACGCCCGAAATATTCTGGCATCGGTTCCCTATCAAAAGAACCGTGCCATTTTGCATACGGATACGGATTTCTTACCCACTAACCAGCGCTGCTGGGCAGCCTGGAACTACACAGCAAAATCTGGTGCGACCCCAACGGCACAACAGCATGTGAGCGTGAACTATTTAATTAACCGCCTGCAACCCTTGCCAAAAGCACTTCACAACACGCAAATTATTGTGAGCTTAAATCCACTCACCGACCCAAATCCACAGCTAGTTCATGAAGAAATTCATTATTCACATCCCGTATTTGATATGCGCGCAGTACAGGCACAAAAAGAGCTGCCCCTGATTCAGGGTAATTCCTCTATTTGGTATTGCGGCGCATGGACAGGCTTTGGTTTCCATGAGGATGGTCTGCGCTCTGGTGAGTTGGTGGCAAAGGATCTTATGGAAAGCATTGCCTTTAGCGCGCACCCCAACTTCACCCAAGATGTTCAGTAAATGAATTTACCAACGATTAATTTTGGAGCGGTAAAGCATCGGCGTTTTCGCCCCGCCCAAAATGCGTTTGGTTATGGTGTATTTACTTTATCCATTCCAATGCGTGCGCGCAAAGCAGATACAACTTTGCTGAGCAAATATGGTTTGAGAGACAATCGATTCGGGCTTTTTTCATTCTTCGATCAAGATCATGGAATGGGTATGGGAGATAGTCTTGCCTGGATCGAACAGATTCTTCAAGAAAATCAGATTCACTGTGTCGGTGGTGAGATTTGGCTACAAACATTTCCACGGGTGCTCGGCTATGTCTTTAATCCAGTAAGCTTTTGGATCTGCACTAGAGCTGATGGGCAAGTACAAGCCGTGCTCGCCGAAGTCAACAACACCTTTGGTGAGCGGCACTGCTACCTTCTCCATCATGACTCCGGTGTAGCACTGAAATCTGGGGAGACCCTCGTTAGCAAGAAAGTGTTTCATGTGTCACCTTTCTGCGATGTGCGCGGGGAATATCACTTCCGCTTTTTGTTTCCCCAAGATAGCAACTCTAAAAGCAATATTGTTTGTCGTATTGAGCTCCATGAAGATGGTGCCCCGCTAATTAACACCAGCATTAGTGGTTTAGCTCAACCCTTAAGTAAAAGCGTACTTTACCTCGCGTTTCTGCGCTACCCACTAATGAGTCTTGGTGTCATTGGTAGAATCCACTGGCAAGCATTGAAATTATGGCTAAAAGGTGTACCTTTTTACTCAAAACCAAAACCCCCTGAAATTGAAATTACTCGATGAATCGCCCTGGTCAATCATTGCTGTCACGCCTGATATTTTCGCGTCCAGAGAAACAAGTATCTAAGCGGCAGCAATACCGCTCAAGCACAGATACCTTATTAGGCTTGCTGTCTCGATTGCGTAGCGGCCATCTTGTACTCACCCTACCCAATAAAGAGCTTAGGGAGTTTGGCAATGCTGCCGACCCACTCCATGCAGAAATTCAGGTACTAGACTGGTCGGTCTTTAAGCAGGTGTTATCCCATGGTGATATTGGCTTCGCTGAGAGCTATATTCGTGGTGAATGGAATACGCCTGATCTCAAGGCCGTTCTAGAACTCGCCATTCGCAATCGCACCATCCTAGAAAAAGCCATTTATGGAAGCTGGCTAGGCTCCTTAGCGTATCGCCTGAAGCATTGGTTTAGGGATAACTCAAAATCAGGTAGCCGCAAAAATATTCATGCGCACTACGATTTAGGCAATGCTTTCTATACGCTGTGGCTCGATCCCACCATGAGCTATTCCAGCGCCTGGTTCTCTGAGGGCGACCAGCAAACATTGAGCCAAGCTCAGCGCGCTAAGATCAAACGTATTCTGAAGTCCATCCACGCTAAAGCTGGTGACCAACTTTTAGAGATAGGTTGTGGCTGGGGTGGCTTCATGGAAGAGGCGTTGCGCAATGACAATCAAATCACCGGCCTCACCTTATCCACAGAACAAAAGTCTTTTGCTGAATCTCGACTTCAGAGTGTTTCAGCGGAAGTAGGTAACTCACAAAAGTTTGAGGTTCGTCTTCAAGACTACCGGGACTGCACGGAACAGTTTGATGGTATTGCCTCTATCGAAATGTTTGAAGCAGTTGGTGAAAATCATTGGGGTGAATATTTCCAAACCATTGCTAAGCGCCTCAAAGTAGGTGGCAGAGCCTGCATTCAAACCATCGTCATCGCAGAGGATCTGTTTGATCGCTACCGCCACAGTACTGACTTTATTCAACAATATGTGTTTCCGGGGGGCATGTTGCCCTCGCCCTCTAAATTCAAGGCTGCTGCGGCTAGCGCAGGCCTAATGGTGGAGTCAGAGTTTGCCTTTGGTGTCGACTATGCAAAAACCTTATGTCTCTGGCGCGATAGCTTTAACCAGAAGATTGACGAAATCTATCAACTGGGTTTTGATGAGGCTTTCATTCGTCTCTGGAATTTCTATCTCATGTATTGCGCCGCCGGCTTCTCCGAAAAGAGCATTGATGTTGTGCAGTTCACCTTAAAACATCAATCTAATCATCTTTCTGGCGATACACTGTCATCATGAAGCAAAAAGGGATTGAAGATTTTGTTAACCAACGCATCTGGGTTATTGGGGCTTCCAGCGGCATTGGCGAGTCATGCGCAAGAGCATTGCTTAATGCAGGGGCAAAAGTTGCTCTTTCTAGTCGCCGTGCAGAACGTTTAATTGAAGTAGCCGCCTCTGCCCAAGGTACGACATTAATACTGCCACTTGATGTTACCCAAGAACATCACATTACTGACGCCTATCAAACGATTCTAAAAAACTGGGGCGGGTTAGATTTACTACTCTTTGTTTCGGGCATGTATACCCCTTTACGCGCTGAAAACTTTGACTTCGATATTGCGCAGAAAACGATTGACGCCAATCTACTTGGGCCCATGCGCGCAGTGGCAAGTGTTCTACCTGAAATGCTCAAGAGTCATGCTGGTCATATTGCCATTGTAGGTAGTGTTGCAGGTTATAGCGGCCTCCCAAAGGCCTTGGCTTATGGGCCTAGCAAAGCGGGGATTATTAATTTCTGCGAAACCCTGTATTACGACTTACTACCACAGGGTGTCAGCGTACACATGATCTCACCAGGCTTTGTGGCTACTGAAGCTACCGCGCAAAATGATTTTGAGATGCCAGCGCTCATCACTGCGGATGAAGCTGCTGAGGAAATTCTAAAAGGGATCCAGGCTGGAGAGTTTGATATTCACTTCCCCAAGCGATTTTCAGGATTCTTAAAGTTCCTCAGAATCCTGCCCTACCCACTGTACTTTTGGATCGTGCGTCGCTTCGTCAAAATCTAAAGAATTACCTGTGAATTACTTGTACTGATCCTTACGGATTTTTTGCTCCAAGTAATCCATTACTGTAATTGCCTTTGCTTTTGTACCAGCAATAGATGGTGAAGTAACATAGCGGCCCTGCATCACAATGGTTGGAACACCATCAATGCGATACGCATCGGCCGTTTGTCTTGCAGCACGCGCCTTAGATACCACTGCAAATGAACGATAAGTCGCCAGGAAAGTATTGCGATCAATGCCCTGTGATGCAACCCAGTCCGCAATCTCATTCTCAGTCATGAGGCGCTTATTCTCTTTATGCATGGCGTACATGACTTTTTCATTCATTGCCTCGCCTTTGCCCATGGCCTCTAGGGCATAAAACAACTGGCTATGTGGCATAAAGTCGTCACGGAATGCAACGGGCACTCTCCGGAAGGTTACATCCTTAGGCTGGCGCTTTACCCATGCACTCAACTCTGGTTCAAAGTCATAGCAATGTGGGCAGCCATACCAAAAGAATTCGATGACCTCAATCTTACCCTTGGATTCCACCGGCTGAGCAACCGGCAGAATGCGGTAATCAAATCCTTCTTCGATCTTAGGGCTTTGCGCACTTGAAAGACCGGAAAAAGAAATTGCTAAGCCTAGGGCGGCAAGAAGTATTAGGGTTCGTTTAGATAGTGAAATCATGATTTGCTAGATTTAATAACGCTAGGTTTAATGCCCATGCCATTGAGCTTATCTCGGACGGGATTGCTTTCTTCAACACTGTTGTATGGACCAATACGAACGCGCCATAGTGTATTGCCCTCACTACTGATCTCACTCAATTGCGACTGAATACCTTGAATCGCCAAACTCGCCTTTTGTGCATCAGCATCAGAGCGCTTATTAAAGGCGCCTACTTGTAAGAAATAGATTGCATCAGATTTAGCTTGGGCAGCTTCTGCTGGTTTCTTGCCAGTAGCCAAGTCGCCGATCGGATCCGATGTATTGGCAGCAGGTGCAGACGATTTACCTTGCAAGGGTTTATTCAAATCTAAAGGCTCTGGTGGAGATACTGCCTCACCCTCTGCAGGCGCTGGACCAGATTTAATTGTTAAGGGGAGATTGGGAGCTCTTACTCCAGGCCGTTCCTGTGGGGTGTTCTTTGAAAGGTAAAACGCAATCACAAATGCCACGCCTAAGCCAACGCCTAAGCCCAAAATAAAGCCGAGGATGGTGCCGCCATACTCTGAGCTTGAAGTATCCACTTTGGGAATATAGCCAGCCTGTTGATTCGTTTTTTTCATCGCGTCTCCAACCTTCTTTTTTACTTCTTTAGCGCTACTAAACACTCACAGCTTACATCTTAGCGGGTGCTGAAACACCTAATAGTTTTAAACCATTTTCAAGTACTTGGCGAGTCGCTGAAAGCAGGGCTAATCGAGCCAACTTCAAGGCAGCATCATCTACCAAGACACGATCTGCGTTATAGAAGGTATGGAAATCTCCCGCCAAATCCCGCAAGTAAAAAGCTAAGGCATGGGGGGCTAAATCTGCGGCCGCATCAGTCAGCATTTCTGGGTACTCAGCTAAGCGACGTAAGAGATGGTCGGAGGCCTTACTTTGCAACAAAGAAAGATCTGCAGCCTTAAGGTCAGACACTTGACCACCCCATTGATTCAAGATAGAGCAAATACGCGCATGGGCATACTGGACATAGAACACGGGGTTCTCATCATTTTGTTGCAGCGCCAAATCCACATCAAAGACAAATTCAGTATCGGCCTTGCGTGAAATTAAGAAGAAACGCACAGCATCTCGTCCACGCTGCAATGCACGCTCACGCTCATCAACAGTCATCTCTGGCGTAACGCCGCCTGACCATTCCACTAAATCGCGCACAGTTACATAAGATCCTGCACGCTTAGAAATCTTGACTTCCTCACCATGACGCATCACTGTCACCATCTTATGCAGTACATAGTCAGGGTAAGTTTTAGGAATATTCCAACCACGCTTCTGCGCTACGCCCTGCAATCCAGAGCGCACACGGGCAATCGTACCGTGATGATCGCTACCCTGAACGTTGATGACTTTCTCAAAGCCACGATTCCACTTACTAGTGTGATACGCGACATCGGGCACAAAGTAAGTAAAGCTGCCATCAGACTTACGCATCACGCGATCTTTATCGTCGCCATCATCAGTGGTCTTGAGCCAAAGCGCGCCCTCGGATTCATAGGTCTTACCAATGCTCTGCAACTCTTCAACAATTTTTGCAACACTACCATCGGTATACAAGGAAGACTCTAAGTAATAGCAATCAAACTTCACGCCAAAGGTTTTTAAATCAATGTCTTGTTCCTTGCGTAAGTAAGCAACTGCAAATTGACGAATCGCTTCAATCTTTTCCGCATCAGATAAATCATCTCGATAACTGGGGGCCGCTTGATAGGCAACTGCAATCTCAGCAATGTACTCGCCGTTATAGGCATTCTCTGGCCAAGCAGCATCCCCTGGCTTTAAGCCATTTAAGCGCGCCTGAACGGAAAGCGCCAAATTAGCAATTTGTACACCGGCATCGTTGTAATAAAACTCACGATGCACTTGAATGCCTTGGGTTGCCAAGAGGTTTGCTAGCGCATCGCCCAAGGCAGCTTGGCGACCATGACCGACATGCAAAGGACCGGTGGGATTAGCAGACACAAACTCAATCATGGCGCTAGACACAGGGGCATCCTCTGGGGCTAATTGGCCAAACCGCGATCCTGCCGTCAAAACCTCTTGAACCACGCCGGTTTTAGCGGCATTGCTCAGGCGAAAATTAATAAATCCAGGGCCTGCTATTTCGCAAGATGCAATCAGATCGCTATAACCGGCCTGTTGCTCTAAACGCCCAACGAGGGCTTGCGCTAATTCCCTAGGATTGAGCTTCCAGGCCTTGGAGAGCTGGAGGGCGATATTGCATGCGACATCCCCATGATCCACTGCCTTAGGACGCTCCAAACGCGGCTGGGGGGCCTCACCTAAACCACGCTCATCAGCCAAACCTTGCAACGCGGCGCTGAGCATCTCAATTAAACGATTTTTATTAGTTAACAACATAGATAAGTGAGTTTATCAGGTGGTAAGCTATTGAAATGATCTATCAATTTCGCTCCAAAGCGGGTCCAGACGTCATTATGTTGGCTGATCTGACCCAGCGGATCTTTGATATTTTGGGTCGCCCCTTGGAACCCAGGGGGATTTTGACGGTTGAGCAATTACCACCCCTCATTACCGCCCTAGAAACCGCCATCCTCAAGGACCTTGAGGAAAGGGCTAAAAGCAACACCCCCGAACATGAAAGTACTGAAAAACCAAAGCTAGCAGATAGATTGGGGCAACGGGCCTACCCCTTCTTAGAGCTGATGAAGCAAGCTAAGGCTAAGGATGAGCCGGTAATGTGGGGCGTTTAATCGGTATTTAATCGATTGAACTGGCCAGCTGGCGACGCACGTCCTCGATAGACTCATCACGGCGCTTAGCAAGATCCTCAATCTGATCGGCAGAAACCTTACCCACATTGAAATAGCGTGCATCTGGATGGGCTAGGTAAAAGCCGCTAACGCTAGAGGCTGGATTCATGGCCATTGACTCAGTCAAGGTCATGCCAATATCTTCAGAGCCAATCACGCGCAATAAATCTTTTTTAACCTCATGGGCAGGACAAGCTGGATATCCAGGAGCCGGACGAATGCCGCGGTATTCCTCGTTGATCATTTGATCGTTTGTCAGAATTTCATCCGTCGCGTAGGCCCAAAGATCAGTGCGGACCCGGTGATGCATAAGTTCTGCAAATGCTTCCGCCAAACGATCGGCTAAAGATTGCAGCATGATCGCACTGTAGTCATCATGCTTCGCATGAAACTCCGCAACCTTCTTCTCAACACCGTGGCCCGTAGTGACCGCAAAGCAACCTAGATAATCTGCAACACCCAAATCTTTCGGCGCAACATAATCTGCCAAACAACGATTGGGTCGACGTACGCCATCGACTACAGGACGCTCAGCCTGTTGACGTAAGTTATGCCAAACAAATAGTGGATGCTCACGAGACTCATCGCTGTACAAAACGATGTCATCACCAACCGCATTAGCGGGATAGAAAGCTACCACCGCATCAGCCTGCAGCCATTGACCCTTGATGAGTTTATCCAGCATTAGCTGGGCATCTTCAAAAACTGTTCGAGCCTCTACACCGACAACTTCATCATCGAGAATTGCCGGGAACTTACCAGCCAAATCCCAAGTCTGGAAGAAAGGTGTCCAGTCAATGTATTTAGCAATGTCGCTTAAGGCGAAATTCTTAAAGATACGACGCCCAATAAATTTTGGTTTCTCAGGCACATAGTTAGCCCAATCAATCAGCTCGCGATTCTTACGCGCAGCTTCCAATGAAATGGTTGGGGCCGCCTTTTTATTTGCATGCTGCTCACGAATGCGGACATAGTCATCGCGCAGATCTTGAATAAATTTCTTAGAACTCTCATCCGAGAGCAAGCTTGATGCTACCGATACCGATCGGGAAGCATCTGGGACGTAAACCACTGGTCCATCGTAGTGTGGAGCGATCTTCACTGCTGTGTGGACACGGGAAGTCGTTGCACCGCCAATCATCAACGGAATCTGACGCTCACGGAAGTAATCATCACGCTGCATTTCTTGCGCAACATAAGTCATCTCTTCAAGCGAAGGTGTGATCAGGCCAGATAAGCCGACGATGTCTGCCTTTTCTTCTTTAGCACGCTTCAGAATTTCTGCGCAAGGAACCATGAC
>CANBPJ010000048.1 GCA_947371415.1 Burkholderiaceae bacterium
ATTCTCAAGTTCAACAAAATAATCTTCGCGATAGCTCGGGAAATTTCGCACGATTGAAGATTGGTAGGATGGGTCGTAATGGATCACCAATAATTCCTCCACTAAATTTCCGAAGTCACCCCGATCAATGGCCTCGCACCATTTTTCAATGTGAACTTTGCCATAACGCGATGTCAGCAAACTGAGCTTTTGTTTAAAGCTTTCGGGATTTGATAAGAAGTGTTGATAATCACGCAGAAGCCAAGACACTCGAGTATTGGTGCTTGATCGTAGCTCGATACACTGACCATTACGAATGCGCTCCATCAAAGCATCAGGGATATGCAATCCCCCGACCTTTTTGCTTTCGGACTCAACAAAGACCATCCTTGAAGGATCCAGAGAGTTGAACGCATTCCATAAGTTTGTTTCAAAGCATTTTTGTGAAGGCTGCTCAATATTGGGCTCATTACCCAGCACCGAGCCACGATGAATGGCCAAGCCCTCAAGATCCAAAATCTGCTCGCCAAGAGCGCCAATCTCCTGAAGAACTCGTGTTTTACCGCTACCCGTCATTCCAGCGATCACCTGAAAGGAAAAATCCTTAGCAGCTTGGTCAAGGCCATTAATCACAACTCGTCTAAAGCCTTGATAACCAGACTCTAACTGCATCGCTTTCCAGCCGATGCGATTCAGGATATGTGTAAACGCCCCACTACGCTCTCCACCGCGCCAACAGTAAATAAGCGGGCGCCACTCTCTAGGAAAATCCACGAGAGAGTCTTCCAAATGTCGGGCAATATTTCGAGAAACATATGCAGCCCCTAACTTCTTGGCGGCAAACGGAGAAACTTGTTTATATAGAGTCCCAATCTCGATACGCTCTTCATTATTCAAAACAGGTAAGTTCATTGCGCCAGGAATATGATCAAGGGCGAACTCCGCTGGAGAACGAACGTCAATAATGGCGTCAAATTCATGTAGAGATGAGGAAAGTTTCTCAATATTGAGAATGTGGGGATTCATCACTTGCAAGCAATCTCCTAAGGCAACTTACTAAGCACATGATCGGGCCAGGGAGCTGATTTACCAGACTTGAGATCGACCCACACCATTGTGGCACCACCAGCAGCAGCTAGCGCCTCTGAGCTCGTAGTCAGAGCCATGGTTGTATAAACATCCAGGCTGGAGCGGCCAATATTACCAATATAGGTTTTCAGAATAAGCTCACCTGGAAAGGTCAGCTGTTGATGAAAGTTACAAAAGCCGTTCATCATGAGCATTGATTCATCACCTAGGGCAACGCTATACCCAAGTGATGTAATCCACTCTACCCTTGCCTGCTCCATGTAACGAAAATACACTGTGTTGTTGACGTGGCCATAAGCATCCATGTCACCCCAACGAATCGGCATGATCATTTCATGAACAAACTTTTTCTCAGCTGGGATCTCAATACGCATCAGCAAATCATTGCAGGATTAGCGAACTTGTAAAGCCATTTGATACAGGTTTGTAGAGCGTGCCCCGGAGCGACAAAAAGCTAGAATTGGGCCTGGCATTGTTTTGAGCAAGCGAGCCATCTCCACCACTTGATCCTGAGTAAATGCACCAGGGATTACCGGTAGATAGGCATAGCTCAAGCCAAGCGCTTCGGCTTGTGCCTGAATTTCTGCATTACTTGGCTGACTAGGCCCACCCTCAAAGTCTGGGCGATTATTAATAACACTCTTGTAGCCTTGTTTTGCAATCTCGGCTAAGTGACTAGCATCGATTTGACCAAGAGTGCCAAATTGGTCGTTATGGCAGGCAATAGGAAGACTCATCTAAACCTCAATAGGTAATCGGTAGGTAAAAAGTAATACCCTGAATTCTAAATCAGAGCGTTATTTATGGCCGGTAAAGAAGCGATTGCATATGGCCATACCAGCAAGCATTGCCAAGACAAAAAGTAGTGCCTTGAGCTGGCCAGAACCAACAGCAACAATCGCAGGCCCAGGACAAAAGCCGGCAATACCCCAACCCGCTCCAAAAATAAGGCTACCGATGACTAGTGGCCTAGTAATATCTCTTCGGGCGGGGATATGCAGAGCGCCACCAAAAAAGGATTCGGTTTTTTTAGAGGCGATATAAAAACCACCCAAACCCACTATCACTGCTCCACCCATCACGAAAATCAGAGAAGGATCCCAATGACCAGTGATATCCAAAAAGTTTAGAATCTTTTGTGGGTTACTCATGCCAGAAATAATGAGGCCAAGGCCAAACAG
Source organism: Burkholderiaceae bacterium (assembly GCA_947371415.1). Classification (GTDB taxonomy): domain Bacteria; phylum Pseudomonadota; class Gammaproteobacteria; order Burkholderiales; family Burkholderiaceae; genus Polynucleobacter. The sequence goes on from CANBPJ010000048.1 coordinate 2,250, forward strand.
AACGCCAATGAAGTATTGACTATACAAACTGAAATAGCGTTTCATGATTTTATAGACCCAACATGTGGCGAATTACAAAAACCGTTACAAATCCAGAGAACATAAAAGTCAGGGTTGCAATCAATGATCTAGGTGAAAGACGGGAGAGTCCACAGACGCCATGACCACTTGTGCATCCAGAGCCATACTGCGCTCCAAATCCGACTAATAAACCGGCAATAACAATGGCTGGCCAGCCCGCTTCGATTGTTTGGGTAGCATGTAAATCTAGGAATAAAACAGCCCACATCGGTGCGCTAAAAATTCCTAATATCAAGCTGAAGCGCCAACTCCAGTCACCAGCTTTTGGCTTGAGCATTCCAGAAACAATTCCGCTAATACCCAAAATACGGCCATGCAAAATAATGTATAAAGCGGCAGATGTCCCTAGTAAGGCGCCGCCTAGCAATGCTGGTCCAGGGCTGAATGCCAACCAATCAATATGCATATTTATCCAATGTACTTTCTAAATTAACTGCAAGGATTTGGTGCGAGGCGCAGTTGCAAGTAACGTAAAGCTAAATAGGCGCCAAAGATGAATCCGGGGAGAGCCAATATTGAACTAATCGCCAGGGTAGAAATACCACTGAGACCCTGTCCAACGGTGCAACCCAAGGCGGTAACACCGCCAAAGCCCATTAAGCTTGCCCCAATTAAATGGTTTGCAGTATCTTCTGAATTACGGAAACTTTCCCAGCGAAATGATTTAGTGAATACAGCTACGCAGGCAGAGCCTGAAATCATTCCGATGACTGCAGCGATTCCAATGGTAATAACCTTGGAGGTATCGCTGTACATCATCAACCAATCCAATGAGTAGGCATACGGGGCAACAAATGAAAGACTTTCCATACGACCTGAATTGGTCAGCAGGAATACCTCCTCCAAGGTATTGGGATCTTCGGCCACATATCCCAAGTTGCCTGATACCCACCACACTGCGCAAATCGCAAAACCAACGAAGAGACCTGCAAAGAGATTTTCAGCCGTCCAAAATGCTTTACTAGCTAGTGAATATGCAATAAAAGCAAAACCAATTATCAATCCCAAAGCAAGATGCAAATAATTTCGAGCAATTCCAGTGCTTGCGCTCAAGATGCTTGGCAGGTCCTGTGGTGTACTGAGGGTAATAAATACTGAATCTAAGGTGCTGATGCGGATAATGCCAAGGAAGCCCTTCATCGTCATATAGGCGGAAAGGCCAAGCACCATAAATACAATAATGGACTTGAGGTTTCCACCGCCGATGCGCACCAATGTTTTACTTCCACACCCAGAGGCAAGAACCATACCAAAGCCAAACAAAACGCTTCCCACTATGGTGGAGAGCCATAAAAGCTTACTACTGGTGTACATACTTTTCAGCGGATCAATCAGCCCAAAATAGGACATCAGCGCAAAACCAATAATCGCAATACCGATCGCCAAGAACCACTGCTTCAATCGATCCCAACTGGACATAATGAAGATATCTGAAACCGCACCCATACTGCAGAAACCTGTCTTTTGCATTACTACGCCAAGCAAAAAGGTAATGGCAAAAGTAGCAAGCAAAACTGACTTGCTTAGAGAGGAAATATCTACGACATCCATATTCAAAATTCTTTAACTGAAATTATTTAAATTTATAAAACTGCTTGTTAAGATAGGCGGTAACGTCAGCCTCATCCTCCGGGAATAAATCAAGCCGTAATTCTGTATTACATACTGCCACCATGGACTTGATGTTCTGAAGACTTTTCACCTTGCTATCACTTCGGGTATAAATCATGTCGCCATTACCAAATCCAGTTTTCTTGGCATGGCAGGAATAGCACTTCTGCTGATCTATCCGCCTGCCATTCTCCAAGTCTGCTGACGCGCTGGCTGATAAATGCAGCCCCAGAAAAGCCATAAGGAGAAAAAACAGACGCAGAAGAGGTAATTTCATACGAAATCAGTTATTTAGCTAAGTAAAAGTCTATTTTAAAGCCCAGATGACAAATTTGCCTTATTCCGCCTGAATTGAGAGGTAAACGTTGTAGGCATTCATGCGATTGGCAGCTCTAAATAAGGGCATGCCCTTATATTCGGTCCAATCCGCCTGTTGATAGGCTTCATCAAAAGGATCTAGGTTGATAGCAGCCTTAGACATAGACTGCCGTAAATAGCTCAAATAGTCACGCGTAAAGTCTATATCTTCAGCAGGGCGAGTGGAATAGTTTCCATGCCCAGGAATGATTATTTTGGGATTAATACGCTTTATCTCATCAAGCGCAGATAGCCAGCCCCTACTATCAGCATTCCCAACAAAAGGAATGCGACCGCGGAATACTAAATCTCCAGCAAACAGAACGCCTTCCGAGGGGACGGAGATCATCACATCCTCAGGGGCGTGCGCAGGCCCTACTCGAGTGATTATAAAATCCACACCGCCTACGTTCAGCGCATAACTTTGATCTATCCAGATGTCAGCTGCAATCAATTTCGTGCTGGAATTCACCCAAGGGGCAAAGTCAATACGGGAGGCGATGAGTCGTTGCTTGGCGGTTTCAGAGGCTAGGTAATTCATGCCTTGGTTCTGGGCATAAATTTTGGCGCCTATTTTTTTAAACTCCTGCAAGCCGTAAATATGATCAGCGTGATAATGGGTCACGATGACCGCCACAACTTTTTGAGGTGTAAGTTTTTTTATTTCCGAAATGAGCTTCTTAGCAAGTACAGGAGATCCTAGGGCATCAATGACAACAACCCCCTTAGGGGTAATGACAAAGCCGGCATTTGAAATGAAGTTCTGATTTTGACTGCTCCCCATCTCAGGCAGGCCTCGAACAAAATACGTATGAGGCGCAACTTGAATAGGGTTGAGAAGCAAGTCGTCAGCGGCATTGACCGGGATGATGAATGCAAGTTGAAATAGAAGACCTAAAAAAAGGAGGTATTTAAAAGCATTACACAATCTAGACCTCCCAACAAAATTCATTTATGGTTTGATGTATGCAAAGTGATCTTGGTATTGAAGATCTGCAACTCTGACAACCCCGGAAGGCGTAAAGTCAGTATCAAGAGTAAATTGATCTTTCTTGAGGTTGCGATTTTTCAGGGTAATTTCACAAACCTCAAAACGTACTCCTCGCGACTTCAATGCGCCAACTAAGGGTGCGTATTCAATCCCATTCTTTTTGTCTTTTGCACCTTCCATCATAATGTCTACGCCATTGGCATGCATCACCACAATGATCTTGGTTTGAGGTGCAACATCTAAATGGTTGCGAATATTGCGCAATCCCTTAATCCCTTGAGATTCAGCATCATCAATGTGATACACCACCTCTGTCGGACCTGCTGCAATAACTGGGCTTAGGAAAGTTGCTGAAGAAATAAATGCAAGTACAGCAATGCGTCGAAAGATTTTTTTCATAGGGAAACCATTCCAGGATTATTTTTAACACCCTTAATAATTGGCTCGTTCAGCTTAACTGCTTTGACAACCTTCACGTCACGTAAGTGACGCTCAATGACATCCCAAATTGGCTCGCCACCAGCATTCTTCGCCTCTTCACTTACTGGGGCCCAACCAGCAACTTTATAATTTTTACTTGGATCAATATCTCTGCCATTCAAGCGCATATCGCTAATGCGCTTTCCTGCAGATGCAGATGGGTCGATGGTGTATTGCATGCCTCCCACCCGGACCATATCCCCGCCCTGCTGATAATAGGGGTCAGGATTAAACAAGTTATCAGCAACATCCTCCAGGATGGTTTTAATTGTTTCTCCAGTCATATTGGTGACCGTAGTGTATGGATAAGTAATAGCAGTTTGATCTAGCAAGTTTTCACGAGTGATGGCTTGCCCCGGCAACAAACTGGTGCCCCAGCGAAATCCTGGTGAAAATGCAATTTCCGCATTCTTCTGAGCCATTAGGCCATCCAAGATCAGCTGGTCAAAGCTTCCATTGAAGTTGCCGCGTCGATATAAAAGACCATCTGTAGTGGCCAATTTTTCATTGAGCTTAGTTTCATAAGGCGCTCTAACTTTAGCAATCAACTTATTCATAGCAGGATCAGCGGGAATCATGTTGGAGAAAATTGGGAAAAGCTTGTAACGGAAATCAACAGGCTTACCACCCTTCACATCAAAGTCGAGCACACCCAAGAACTTACTGTTTGAACCAGCGTTTGTTACCAAGGTAACTCCACCTGAATTCTTAACCTTGACAGGGATTGGCACCCCATCGTGTGTATGGCCGCCCATAATCGCATCAAGACCAGTCACGCGTGAGGCCATCTTCAAATCAACATCCATACCGTTATGGGATAGCAAGACAACAACTTTTGCACCCTTTGACTTCACTTCGTTGATAGTCTTTTGAAGATTATCTTCTTGAATTCCAAAAGTCCAGTCAGGGGTAAAGTACCGCGGATTAGCAATTGGTGTGTACGGGAATGCCTGGCCAATAACAGCTACCTGAATTCCATTCTGGACTTTCATTACATAGGGATTGAATACAGAATCACCGAAGTCGGCTGTTTTAATATTCTGAGCTATGAAAGATACTTTGCCCTTGAAATCGCCATTGACGATTTCCATAACTCGCTTCTCGCCTAAGGTCATCTCCCAATGTGGCGTCATGACATCAACGCCCAATAACAGGGCTGCATCAACCATGTCTTGGCCATTAGTCCACAGAGCAGTACCAGAGCCTTGCCAAGTATCCCCGCCATCTAACAACAAGGCTCCTGGACGACTTGCTTTCATCTGCTTAATTAAAGTGGCCATATGAGCGAAGCCGCCCATCTTTCCGTAATTTTGTGCTGCAGCTACATAGTCTAAGTAAGTGAATGCATGGGCATCACGAGTACCTGCTGCAATACCATTTGCCTTGAGGAAGTATTCGCCAACTAAGTGGGGAGTCTTACCCTCCTGCGCGCCGATACCTAGATTTACATTTGGCTCGCGAAAGTGAATTGGTAAAAGCTGGGCATGGCAATCGGTAAAGTGCAAGAAATGTACATTACCGAATTTAGGCAAATCATAGAATTTTTTAGCAGTACTTTGCGCACCAGCAAAATTGGATTGCAAACTCATCCCACCAGCAGATGCAATGGCTAATGCCTGCAAAAATTCACGTCGATTTAAAGACATATTATTTTCCTTAAGAAAACAGGCCTTTCGGCCCGTTTTAATCTGTTATTTATTGACAGGTGATTCTGGATCAAGCAATAAAGCCATGACATCCTGTATTTGCTGCTCATTCAGCAGTTTAAAGTGGCCAATGCGTGGCATATTGCTGCAGGCGTTATATGCCTTTGCATTATTAATTCTGTTCCACGTGTAGGTAACCACCTCTTTAGAGTAGCCACGCAATTTAGCGTAGCCAGTCAACGATGGGCCAATTGTTCCATATGAGATTTCTTTAGGGTCGATTTGGTGACAGTTATAACAACCGCCGCCTATAGGAGTCTCAGCGGTATCGGTCCAGGTAGCACCGCGACCACTTTGAGCGATCTTCTCACCATTTTTCCAATCCCCAATGTACTTACCATCAGAGGGTTGCTTAATGGAGTCCATATTTATCTTTTGGATTTTCTCGCGCATAGCTTCCCCCTGCTTGCTATTCGCAAACTGAGGATCTGAGCAAAATTTCTGTGTTGCATCCTGATCAATACGATTTAATCCAGCGATACCTTCAGCCCTGAAGCTATCCTGCATCATCTTATTAAATTTAGGGTCATTTTTTTGCTGGGCTAAAGCAGGCGTCTGCACTAAACCAATTGCAAGAATAAATCCGGAAATAGCTAAGAGTTGTTTTAGGTGTGTAATTTTCATAATTATTATCTCTTATCCATTAACGCTTTAAGCCAGGGGTTTCAACTGTGCCGCCATTGGCATTCTTTGCCATATACATTGACAGCGCAACAGTCACATCCGAGCTATAGATTGGGAATGGGAAGCGTTGTTGGCGATAGCAATCATTCAAGCGCTGCTGCATAGTCCAAAACTGCCCACTAGAGACGCGATAGGCTGGCCAATAACCCCAACCCAAAGCGGCACCCTTTTGCTCGGTGATATTCGGAAGATCTTGTAAGCGAATACGTTTCCCATTCTCGCCGTGACATGAAGCGCAAGAAAAGTCCATTGGACCGCCTTGAAAAAAGAAAGCGCGTTTACCTAGGTCGTACATCTCTTTTTCTTTTGGATGTGCCGTGCTAACTTTAATTTTTTCACCCTTAGATAGGGTTACAACATAGGCAACAATTGCCTCCATATCCTTCTTGGGACCCTTTTGGAATGGTGCATCAATCATTTCTTGCGGATCTCGACCTTGCAACACTTGCATGCAAGTCATTAAGCGAGATTCGAGATCTTGTACTTTATTGGTATCCTTGAAGTAGCGCGGTAACTGCGCTGCAGCGCCCTTGACTACGCCAGGCCCTAAACCCAAATTACATTTCTCAAGAGTCGCATTTTTAGGTCCAGCTGGTTTCTTCCATAACTCTTCACCAGCCGCCTCATAGAGTTCCGAGGGGTTTCCATCTGCAATCATCTCGCGATATTTAGCAATATCGTCCGTAGCACTATTTTGTGCGAACACCAGAGATGTCATTGTTAATAAAGTTGCTACCAAACCAGTAGCTAACCCTAAGGTCAATTTACGCTGCATTTCCTACCCTTTCAGAACCACGGAGGCGGTGAAGAATTATTAAAGCAAAAACAATTAAGAAGCAGTTGCTTCGTCGGTACGCTTGTCGCCCTTACTATCAATCCAAGTGACGGTGATCTTGTCACCCTTTGCGCCCTTGTACTTAAAGTTCAAAAATGGGTCCTTAGAAACTGCCGGACCAAATTGACCATTAAATACATCCTTGGAGTTTGCTTTTACATTGATTGTGCTAATAAACCAAGCAGGAATAGTTTTACCGGATGCGTCTTTACGCTGACCAGATTCCATGTCATGTTTCATCAAAATTTTTACATCTACAGTACCGCCATTTTCAGCAGCTCTTACGCGCATTGGATCAGCCATTTTGTTCCTCTTTTATTTTGTATACAAATGAATTGTGTGTATTTACTGGCTCCAGCATTAACCGCCGCAACCACCAAGCGTTACTTTGACTTCTTTAACAGTCATATTCCACTTGCCATCCGCTTTAACCAAGGCATAAATATTGGATGTTTGACCCATCTTGATACGAGTAGTCACGAAAGAGTCAGTGCCGGCAGGGATGAAAAATTGAGCAGCCAATGCGCTCGGGTTCTTTTCAACCAGAATAGCCATTTGTTCTGCTTTTAATGTTGTGGTGATTCCAACTGGAACTACAGCACCATTTTCAGCAATATCTGGAGCATTCAAAGTAACAGCAGACGATTTGTCTGGGCTACCAGCACCAAGGATTTTAAAAACGTCATCAAGACTTTTGCCTTCAAATGCCGCTTTATTCCACTCTTGAGCTTCCGCTAAGCTAATGAGCCCGGTTGAGGCCATCAGACCAAATACTGCTGAGTACTTCAAAAGACTGCGACGCTGCTGATTCATAAAAACTCCTTTATTAATCTTTACCTACTGACATAGGCTATTTTGCTTCAAAACCTTCCATTAACAACTAAATTTATCTCATTTACCACCAGATAACACCCAAGATACCAAAGTCTTGCGATCTTCATCGGAAAGCTGAGCTTGGGGTGGCATTGGGATTGAACCCCATACCCCGGCGCCACCAGCCTTGACCTTGGCCATCAACTTGTCCAGAGCGCTACTCTGACCTTCATATTTCTTGGCAATATCAGCGATAGATGGGCCAACTAGCTTTGCATTTGGAGCATGGCACGCTGAGCAGTTTTCATTTTTAAATAATGCTGCCGGCCCTTTTGAGCTTGCCGAATGTGTTTCAGCTGCGTGAGCTAAGCCCTCGCCTGAAGCTCCAGGCAATTGCTTCACCGGAGGCTTGGTTGTATCGGCACCGCGATAAGGGCCATATAAACGATTTTGCTCTGCAATATTGCCATGCGCATCTCTAGCAAAGTCCGGCAATATGGAACCAACTTGAACGAAAGGAACGCAGTTGTGCATACAGGAATTGCCATTGACATCTGGCTTATCTTTTACATTCCAGAAACCATGTTTAGTTGTCATGCCGTTACGGTTTGGCATTTTGACATCAGCAATATTTTTATCACTTAGAACATAGTCATCAGGAACGATCTCTCCTAGGCTAAGAATAAAAGCAACTAGGGCATAAGTATCGTCGGGTGTTAATGACCTTGGAGCATTCCATGGCATCGCGCGATAGATGTAATCCCACAAAGTTGAAACCGTAGAAACTTTCATCAAGGTGGTTCTCTGCGGTTGCTTCATATCCTTAAGGGATGCAACCCTTCCGGTCTTCACATCATCAACTGTTGTACCACCAGCAATTGGTGTGAAGATTTCATTTGACTCGCCAAAGGTGCCGTGACAACTGGCGCATTTAGCCTCCCAAATAACTTGACCCTTTTCAACCGAGCCAGAACCCTTTGGAAGCCCCTTGAAATCTGGACGGACATCTATATCCCAAGCGACAACCTCTGCCGGAGTCGCTACTCTACCAACACCAGGATACTTAGTAGAGTTTGACTGGGCATAACCCAACTGAACATTGAGAGTAATTAAGACCGCAGAACCTAAGAAGACAGAGAATTTATCCAACCTGAACATTGCTCACCTCGCCATTTGTATCCAATTTCCAGGATTGAATTGCATTGTTGTGATAAATCGATCTAGTGCCCCGAACATTACGGAGTGTCTTAATCGAAGGTTGAATGTAACCCGTATCATCCATTGCTCTTGATTGCATGATTGCTGGTGAACCGTCCCAAACCCAGTCTATATTGAACCGAGTAATCGACTTAGTGAGTACGGGGGTTTCCAAACGGGCTGTACGCCAATTATTACCGCCATCAAAAGAAACATCAACACGAGTAATTTTTCCACGACCAGACCAAGCCATGCCGCTGACGTTATAGAAGCCCTTATCTAAAAGCTGCTGGCCACCTGATGGGGTTGTAATTACGGATTTACATTCCTGAATTGATGCGTACTGACGATGATCACCATTTGGCATGAGCTCAATATAGTGAACAGCTTCATCTTTAGAGTTCCAAGGCATGTCTCCTACTTCTAAGCGGCGCAGCCACTTCACCCAACTCACGCCCTGAACACCGGGCACTACCAAGCGCAATGGAAAGCCATTTTCAGGGCGCAACATCTCGCCATTCATGGCCCAAGCAACGATGGTGTCGTTCAGGCAACTCTCGAGATTAATGGTGCGGGTCATGCCTGAGCCATCACCGCCTTCAGCAAGCATATACTTGCCTTTTTTCAAGTCTGCGCCGCATTCCTCAAGCAATACCTTCAAGGGGACACCTGTAAATTCACAACAAGACAACATACCGTGCGTGTATTGAACTGTTGGCACGGCGACATTGCCCCATTCCAACCCTGTATTCGCGCCGCACTCAATAAAGTGCGTACGTGATACAGAAGGCAAGCGCATCAAATCATTCATCGTGAAAACGCGTGGGTTCTTCACCAAACCATTAATCATCAAGCGGTGCGTCTCAGGGTTCAGGTTGTACCAACCTTGATGATGGCGCTCGAAATGCAATCCATTGGGGGTGATCGTGCCAAACAAACCCTGCAGAGGGGTGAAGGCAACTGAAGCTGCTGATACGCGCGTTAAGCCTGGGGACTCACGACGAATCAGATTTGACTCATAAATAGACGGTACTCCGTATGGCATCGTTGCCACGTTCTTGCCGAGTGTGGTTTGCCATTCTTGCTTTTCCAAAATGGCGGGATCCCCCTCACCTGAAGCCATAGCAAGCGGAGCGACAAGACCAGCAGCCCCACCTAGCGCAGACATGAAGCCCTTGCGTAAAAATCCACGACGGTTCTCATCTAGGCCATTGGCATTAATGTCGGCAATAAGTTCTTGTGAAATAAAATGCTCAGGCGC